>CAZXQI010000001.1:0-89027 GCA_964643005.1 uncultured Saprospiraceae bacterium
AGGGAGAAATGAAAAGCCCGCATGGTTAATTCCACGCGGGCTTTTTTGTTGGAAGAAAAAATCAGTTTAGGCCTTAAAAATTCGAACGCTCACTACTTTGAATTCCGGGCAGTTGGCGATTTCATCCATGACATCCGATGTCACATTGTTAACTTCCAACTCAGGGAAGTGGAAGGTAGTACTTAAAATTCCAGGCTTGACATCATTAGTCACGAGCGCCCTAATCCTACACTCGCCCCGCGGACTTTCTACGCGCACAAAATCGCCTTCGGAAATACCATTCGCCTGAGCGTCTTTAGGATTTATCCATAGCAAATCTTCTTTGGCAATTTTCAAGTTGGGAGTGCGCCTTGTCATGGTGCCCGCATTGTATTGCTCCAGCATCCTGTTGGTGGTGAGGATGAAGGGATAGTCGGCTCCGTAATCGAGGATTTCCGTCGTCTCCACAAAATCGCGGAATACAAATCGACCTTTCCCTCGCTTGAAGGTGTCTGAATGCAAAATTTTGGTATCTGTGCCATCTGGCAAGACCGGCCATTGTTTCCCGTTGTCTCCTAACTCCTCCCAGCGAACTCCGGCAAAGAAAGGCACTATCTGGCTGATTTCCTCTAACATGCTTTTGGCTGAGTAGGGCGGCTGCGGATAGCCTAAGCGGTTCATCATCTCGACGAGGATGACCCCGTCGGGTCTGGTTCCGGGGGCGGGATCCACTACCTTTTGCACCCTTTGTATGCGCCGCTCGCCATTGGTGAAAGTGCCCTCTTTTTCTAAGAAAGATGTGGCGGGCAAAATGACGTCGGCATATTCGGCAGTTTCAGTCATAAAGATTTCCTGGACGACCAATAGTTCGAGCGCGCCGATGGCTTCTCTTACCTTCTGTGAATTCGGATCGCTTTGAGCGATATCTTCGCCCATTACCCAGATGGCTTTTAATTTCCCTTCGAGAGCGGCGTCAAACATTTCCGGCGTGGTGAGGCCTATCCTGTCGCTGATTTTTACTCCATAAAATTCCTCGTAACGGGCGTGAATCTGTGGATTGGTCACGTCTAAATAACCGGCGCCCTGGTAAGGCTGAGCGCCCATGTCCGCCATGCCCTGCACGTTGTTTTGCCCACGCAATGGATTTACGCCGCTACCGGGCTTGCCCACGTTGCCCGTGATCATAGCCAGGTCTGCTATGAGCATGACGGCATAAGTTCCCTGATAATGCTCCGTCACGCCGAGGCCATGGAATCCCATAGCCGGCTTTGCGGTAGCGTAGGTGATGGCGGCGGCTCTGGCTTCTTCTCTCGGCACCCCGGAAACTGATTCGAGTTCGGCGATATTTAATTTGAGAATGTCTTCGCAGAACTCCTCGAAGCCTTCGGTTCTATTGGCAACAAACTCCTCGTCCACCAACCCTTCTTTGATGATGTAATAGAGCATCATGTTCAGGACTGCCACGTTGGTACCGGGGCGGAGCTGGAGGTGGTGCTTAGCGTATTTGGCCAACTGTGTGCTGCGCGGATCAATGACGATGAGCGGAGTCCCTTTCATCGCTTTTTGCTTGATTTTCACTCCGGTGACCGGGTGAGCGGAAGTAGGATTAGCTCCGATGACCATGATGCACTGTGCCAGTTCCAAATCCTTGATGGAGTTGGTGGCGGCCCCGGTTCCGAAGGTGCGCTGCAAACCTACAGCCGTAGGGGAGTGGCATACCCTGGCGCAACCGTCAACGTTGTTGGAGCCGAAGCAAACCCGCACCATTTTTTGCATCAGATAATTTTCTTCATTGGTACAGCGCCCGCTGCTGATGCCGGCAATGGCCTCGCCTCCGTATTTTTCTTTAATCTCGGTCAGACGGCTGGTCAGATAATCGTAGGCTTCATCCCAAGATACCTGCTCTAACTTGCCGTTTTTGCGAATCATCGGATATTTCAGGCGGTCGGGATGGTTGTAAAATTTGAAAGCATAACGACCTTTTAGGCAGGTATGCCCCTGATTTACCTCGGCGTCGTAGGGCGCCTGAATGGACAAGACCTTCCCGTTTTTGACGCTCACGTCTAAGTTGCAACCCACGCCGCAATAGGTGCAAATGGTGCGCACCTTTTGCTGTCCTACGACCGACTTGCTTTGATATACGTCGTGGATGGCGCTGGTGGGACATGCCTGAGAGCAGGCGCCGCAGCTGACGCAGTCGGAGTTGAGGAAGTCCGCATCCATTCCCATGATAATTTTATTGTCAAATCCCCGTCCGGTCACGCTGAGCACAAACTCCCCCTGCACCTCGTCGCAGGCTCTCACGCAGCGGAAGCACATGATGCACTTAGACAGATCGGCGGTCATGTAAGGATGGCTGCGGTCTCTGGGCAGGTCTAAGTGATTGGCGCCTTCCGGATAGCGCACGTCGCGGATTCCGACCCTTGCCGCCACGTCCTGAAGCTCGCAGTTGCCGTTTACTTCGCAGGTAAGGCAGTTTAGGGGATGGTCGGTCAGCACCAATTCGACGATGTTGCGCCGCAGCTTTTGTACGCTTTCGCTTTCGGTGAAGATGTACATGTTTTCCTCTACCGGCGTGTGGCAACTGGCCACCGTTTTCAATTTCATAGAAGAGGAGCCGGGGATAGGAGCGGCGCCATTTCCTGCGCCGTTTTCGCCGGCTGCTCTTGTACCTACCTCGACACTACAGATCCGACAGGTTCCGAATGGCTCCAGATTAGGTGCATCGCACAAAGTGGGCACGTAGTCCTTGCCCTTGTGCCGGCGGACAAATTGGAGAATCGTCTCGCCGGGAGTAAAAGCATAAGCTTTGTTGTTGATGAGCGCTGTTTTGGCGGCGGCGGCGGTCGGCGCTGTGGAACTGGTAGTTGTGTACATGATGATATTTTTCAATTAGGACTCTTATTGAAAAGCCGGTCTTATTGGGGCGGGTGGAACTTAGCTATAGCTCCTTTTTTCGGTGCGACAAGATGTGGAATTTCCCCGAAAGTTTTTGAAGAGCCGATTCACCTAAAGGGATGACTTTTATCCACACTATAATTTTTTGAAAAAGCACTAGCTCGCTGGCGAAAATAAGGATTAACCCATTGCCCTCCAAGTTTTTACTAACTTTCTATTTTGCAAAATTAAAATGGGAATACCCTTATTTAAATGAAATTTTATCGAGAATAAAAAGGCGAAAAGATTTCTATCGGAGAAACTCAATGAAAATTCTTATTCGGAGAAATGAAATGAGAAATTTAAATCTGCGATAAAACCAGCATAAATCCGGGGGAGCCTAAATCTCCTCCATTAAATCCGTTTTGAATAGTCGTTTGGACTTTGTCCATACCCTGGCGACGATGCCCAAAGCCATTACCCCGCCGAAAATAACGGAAGGTACCGCTCCTATCAATTTGGCGGCTACGCCTGATTCGAAGGCGCCCAGCTCGTTGGAAGCGCTGAGGAAGATGCCGTTCACGGCGCCGACGCGGCCGCGCATCTCGTCCGGAACCAATAATTGCAAGATGGTTTGCCGGATGACTACGCTGACGGAATCAAAGACTCCCGTAAAGAACAGAGCCGCTACGGACAACCAGAAATTTTTGGAAATGGCGAACACGATAGTCATGACGCCGAAGGCGGCTACGCTAAGGAGCAGCGTGCGCCAGGCATTTTTTAATAATGAAAAAAAGGAAAGGGCGAGCAGCATGATCATCGCTCCGACGGAGGGAGCGGCTCGCAGTACGCCTAACCCTTCCGCCCCAACGCCTAAGATGTCCTTTGCAAAAACGGGCAGGATGGCCACTACTCCACCGAATAACACGGCAAACAAATCCAGACTGATAGAGTAGAGCAGCATCTTTTTTTGTATGACGAAGGCTATACCTTCTTTGATTTTGACGATTAAGCTGCCCTGCTCAGGCTGCTCGATTTTTCGGTCGCCGATGAGCATGAGCAAAAAGAAAACGCAAATCTGCAATCCGACGACCACGAGAATAGTATTGGAAAACCCCTTCCAGGCGTAGATGAATCCCGACAGCGCAGGGCCGATGATGGTGCCGGCCTGCCAGCCGGCGCTGCCCCAGGTAGCCGCATTTTCATAGGCATAGCGGGGCACGAGCATGGGTCTGAGCGAGGAGGCCGTCGGCGAATAGAAAGCGTAACAACCACCCGTCACGGCGATTAGACCATAGATGATGTATTGCAAATGACTCTCGTCCGGCGTGTTGGTCAGTTGGCCGGCAAAATAACTGAGCAATGCGGAACACGTCGCCATGCCGCTGAGGCTGATGAGCAGCATCTTCTTCTTGCTGAGCCGGTCGGCTAAATGACCTCCGAGCAAAGTCAGACTCATGAACGGCAATGCGTAAGACAAGCCCACCAAGCCAATGGCTAAAGGGTCGTTGGTAATCTTGTACAACTCAAAGCCAATGACGACCTCCTGAATCAGAAAGGCGCTCGTGAACAGAAAATTGGCAGCCACGTAGTAGCGAAATTCTAAAAATCGAAAAGCCAGCAGTGGATCCTGAGAGCGTGTTGACATCAGTGAAGCGTTGAAAATACAGGGGCGAAAGTAAGCAGGCACAATACAAATGCTTACAAAAAATTCCTGTGGATTCCTTTAGATTATTGCTTTCTATTGACATTTGTTGCGCCGTCCTCTGCAAATTACCTGTAGCTTTACCACCAAAATTTACACGGTGGAAAAAAGAAACTCTCTCTTTGTACGACTTGAATTAGTCTGGCTTCTTGCTACGATACTCTTAGCTGTCGGCGTTCTGCTTCCCGTTTACAGATCAAAAACGGACTATCCCTTCTGGCTGTCCAATACCATTTTCATCATCGCCTTTGTCACTCTGACGCGATACCTTTTTTTACTAAAACATACCTTCCTCGGCTACATTCAGTGGCTCAAAATAGCAGTGTTCGTCCTGTGTATTCCCCTCGCTTTTTATTTGATAAAAGAAATGTTCTTCTTTAATAACTACGTGGACAGGGTAGGCTTAGAAGATTTGTTTGAGCGCTTCTCCTGGGAGGGTCAGGACAGCATGGCGAGCTACGTCCGCACAGAAATGACCCTTTTTGGCGTCGGCAGCATCGTGGCCTGCGTTCTGATGCCCTTCCGAATGCTCGTTTCCTTCTGGCGGACACACAATCGGGGGACGGTGTAACCCTGGATTAGTCGTCCGTTGTTTGGAGCGCCTTCACCGCTCCTTTGGCAATCAGGAACTGTCCGAGCAGGTAAGTCGCCATGATGATTAACCTCCCCGGTATGGACGGAAATTCAGGATATTTAAAATTGGTCAGGGCGATCATGGAATCGGAAAACACGAAGAATAGCGCTCCTATAAATATGGTCTGAAAAGCCGCCTCCGAAGTTCTGCCCTTTAGATGGAGGCTGGAGAGCGCCATGGCTACGATGGTAGCAGCATAGACGACGACCGGAATCTGAAAAACATTGGGGAGGCTGTCCCAGAGAAACCAGCAAATCCATACCAGGAAGAGCAGCATAGGCGCCGCCCACCCGCCATTTTTTATTAAAAATCCCTTTTTAAAATGGGGATATTTTGAAAATGCGATGATGTAAAAAAGCTGGGCTATCAGAAATCCCACCAGCCCGTAAATGAAAAACTGCTCTCCGCCCGGTCGGTGGAACATTAAAAAGACGTCCCCGGAAATGGAGAAAATCAGCCCCGCAAGAACAAAGCGGGAGAACGAGGCCGGATGGCTTTTGGTCTGGAGATAAAACCAGAGGGACAGGGTGGTCAGCAGCAATGGTTTGGTGACGTAAATGCCGGTTTGGGATGACAGGGCGATGAAAAGCAGCTGCGCTGCCGACAAGAGGCCGAACACTGACAGGGTGGTGGAAGTTGCGTTTTTCATTTTGTTGTTTAATTAAAGTTCAGTGGAATTTCTCTCCTGAGTACTTACAGTTCCAGAGCTTCCAATTCTTTCAGGACGGCCAGCGCCTTTTCAAAAGTTGATTGCATGGAGGGAGAATTATCCATGCCTGCGAAAAGCGCCATTTCTGAGGTTTGGATGATTTTCGCAAAATCCTCTATCAGCGATTCGCTGATGGGGAGGGATTTCAGCTTTTCCCTCAGGTTGTCCGTGGTGAGTTGGGAGAGAGGAATGTGCAGCTTGTCGCAAACATAGCCCAGCATGGCTTTGGATATTTCGTCGTAAAACGCCTTGCTGTCCGCAGCTTTCAGGTGCTTTTTGGCGGTGGACAGTCGTTTGCGGGCTTCCCTGCCCGCCTGTTTGCTTTTTATACTATCCACATCCACTTCACTTTGTTTCTCTTTTATTTTTTTAAAAAAGAAAATTCCTAAAAAGGCGACTATGGGGAGCGCCATCAATGCCCAATACAGCGGCGAACTGATGAAGCTATCCCCTTTCTTTTCTAATTGCGCACTTGTTTTAATGAAGCGAATGTCGCCGGCCTCGACCCCGGCTCCGCTTTCCCGTTGAATGGGCTGGCGACGGGTGAGGCCCTGAGCGACGTCTATTGTGAGAGGCGCCTCGCGGAGGGTGATGTATTCTTCCCTGTCTGTATCAAAATAAGTGAAAGTCGGCTCGATGGAAAAGCTGCCCGGGTACTTAGGTAAGAAGACGTATTCAATAATCTTTTCTGAGGCAATTTCTCCACTGTTTTCCTCCATGTTTTCTTTCAGAATTTTTGGAGGATAAACTTCAAATGAATCGGAGAGAGCCGGCGGCGGCGGTTGTATCCGCCTGACGTCGCCGTCGCCGGAGGTTTTCACTATCACCGAGATGGCGTCGTCGGTGGTGGCGGTATTCTGATTAATGGAGGCCTGGAAATCGAATCGGCCTACGGCGCCGCTGAAGTCTTCCGGAGCGCCTGCCGGCAATGGCTTCACCTTGATGTCTAATGAATTGGTTGCGAAAATTTCCGTCTTTATTTTCCTGTTAAAAAAAGACCCGTACCCGCCTTCGTCGTCAATGATGGCGAGGACGACTTTCACAGGATCAATCGCCAGGTCGCCAATCTGCTGGGGAAAGAGCGCAATCCGACGCAAAACCCGCGTGGTGTATGTTTTCCCCTGTATGGTTTCCTGCCGGGTGTCGGAGGCGAAGCGCTTTAACTCTTGGGCATAGGCGCCCTGATACTCCTTCTCCGCCATGATGTCCCAGCTTTCGATGTTGACAGTCGTGTAAAGTTTAATGTCGAGCAGGATCTGCTCTCCCACATACCCTTCGGTTTTGGCCGTTTCTAACTGGAGGAATATCGGCTCGTCCCTGGCAGCGGTTCCCTTTGTCTTGCTTCCATCGAGGACTTCGATGCTGATGGGATCGGTAGTCATTTTTTTTCCGTCAGCTCGAATGGATGCGCTACCGATGGTGAATTTGCCGGCCTTTTTGGGCATGAGCGTGTAAGAGAATCCCTCCTGCCTACTCACTTTACCATTGATTATCTGTATGTTTTGGGAAGTGCCAGGACCGGCTAAAACGATAAAATCAGTAAAGGAAGGCGGACTGAATTCCGTACCCTTAGCATTGGATAGGGTAAAAACGACGTCAAAATTTCCGTTGAGTAAAACCTGGCGCGTATTGACGGCAGCCGAAAATTTAATGTCGCTTTGCGCTGAAAGCTCTGCGTGGGAGAATAGACCAACGCACAAAACCAGTGCGCCTGCCCAAAAATGGATGTTGAAAATATTATGAATCACTCAGAATCTTTTTGTGCAAAAATACACAACTGACAATTTGACCGTATTTTTTCACTGGCAAACATATTGATTAATGCCCGCTTTAAAACATGTTCAAAAAATTACACGTAATGATTAAAAAAGAGAAACCTTCCAAAGAACAGCTCACTGACAATGAGAAAAGGCAGGGAAGCGCATTAGTAAAAGAAATGGAAAATGGCGCCGCAGAGCCGATGGAGAATGAATCGCCGGAAAGCAACGATGTAGAGGCGATTAACAGGGAATTAGAGGAATTAAAAGATAAGTACATGCGCCTGTTTGCAGAATTTGACAACTACAAGAGACGCACAGTCAGAGAAAAACTTGACTGGATGAAAACGGCTGCTCAGGACACAATGTCAGCATTGCTGCCCGTTTTGGACGATTTTGACAGAGCCAGGAAATTTGCCGAAGATAAGCAAGAGGGCGGTTGGAGCGAAGGCGTCGAACTGGTCTATCAGAAATTGTTCAACACCCTGCGCCAAAAAGGATTAGAGGCGATGGAGAGCACCGGCCATGAATTTGACCCGGAGTTCCACGATGCTTTTATGGAAATTGAGGCGCATAGACAGGAGATGAAAGGGAAGGTGGTAGATACCATTGAGAAAGGATATAAACTAAACGATAAAATTATCCGCCACGCCAAAGTCGTGGTGGGCAAATAAGATAGTTGGACGGCTAAGTGGTTACCCAATCCTAACCATTTGACCATTCAGCCATTCAACCTAAATGAGATGACAAAAAGAGATTTTTATGAAGTGCTAGGCGTTGCCAAAACAGCTACAGCCGATGAGATAAAAAAGGCTTACCGCAAAAAAGCAATCGAATTCCACCCGGATAAAAACCCGGGCGATAAGGTTGCTGAGGAGAAGTTTAAAGAAGCTGCCGAGGCTTATGAGGTATTGAGCAATGCCGATAAGCGCGCGCGCTATGATCGTTACGGCCATGCCGGTGTAGATCCCAATATGGGCGGCGGCAGGTACTCAGGCGGCGGCATGACAATGGAAGATATTTTCTCCCAGTTCGGCGATATCTTTGGCGGAGGCGGCAGCCCTTTTGACGAATTTTTTGGAGGATCGAGAGCGAGAGGCGGCCGAAAGCCCGGCGGCCAGCGCGGCAGCAATTTGCGGGTAAGAGTTAAACTCAGTTTAGAGGAAATCGCTACGGGTGTCACAAAGAAAATTAAAGTAAAGAAACAAGTTACCTGCGAGACCTGCCACGGCAGCGGCGCCAAGGATCGCAACTCAGTGCAGCAATGTTCCACTTGCCATGGTTCCGGTTACGTACGTCAGGTTCGGAGTACTTTCCTCGGACAGATGCAAACGACGACGACTTGCCCAACTTGCCAGGGGACTGGAGAAGTGGTCACTGCCAATTGTCCGACCTGCAAAGGCTCCGGCCACGTTTATGGCGAGGAAACGATTGAGATTAACATTCCGGCAGGCGTAGCGGAAGGTATGCAATTGTCTTTGGCGGGCAAGGGCAACGCAGGCGCCAAGGGCGGCCCCGCAGGAGATTTACTTATCAATATCGAAGAGGAACCGCATGAATCTCTTCGCAGAGAAGGAATGAATCTTATCTACGACCTGTTCATCAACTTTGCCGACGCCGCCCTCGGAACTTCTATCGAAGTGCCGACTATTGAAGGCCCGGTAAAAATTAAAGTGCCGCCAGGCACCCAGGCAGGTAAAATATTCAGACTGAGGAATAAAGGCCTGCCTTCCATTCAGAGCCACGATCGAGGCGACCAGTTGATCCAGGTCAATGTCTGGACGCCTAAAAAACTGACGGACGAGGAGCGGCAACTCTTAGAGAAGATCAAAGTCATGCCCAACTTCAAACCCGATCCGGGTAAAAGCGAACGCGGCTTTTTTGATAAAATGAAGGAATATTTTTCCTGAGTATTTAGGGGATACGTCTTTCCTTTAGAGATATCTCGCGGCGGCGGGTTTCCCGCTGACGATTTACTCCGAAAGGGAATTAATCTGAATCTACTTCGAATCCAATGCGGATTTCGACCACAGATTCCCTCAGATTTTCTTGCTATTTTTTCCTAAAAAAATGGCATAACGGGCTGGAAGAGGAGGAAGAGCCCGCCTGAAAACTTCCCTTAGCGCTAAAGTTCAGAAGCATTGGAATGGCGACATGTCTCAGACTCTGTGAGAAAAGTAGGAGGAAAGTCCTGTTCCTCCTACTCTGAGGGCTGTCGTTAGGTTTCTTTTTTGGAACAAAAAATCAAAAGTATCGGAACTGTAAAGTTCTTAATATCACTGCTTTAGCAGGCGATATGCCTGGCGGGTCTTTCGTTATGGCGGTTAGCCAAGTGAAGTTGAGCCCCGTCTCTTTAAGACACTTTCATTCCCCTCCTCTTCATTTCCTTATTGATGAGAATAAGCTCTCTGCTCAGGTCGCCGGTGATGGAGGTGTTTTCCTGCGAGCGGCGGACGAGGTAGGGGACAACGTCCTGAACCTGCCCATACACGACGTATTTTCCGACCCTGTAGCCAGAATGAGCCAGGTTGAAGGTGACGTTGTCGCTCATGCCGTAGAGCTGGCAAAAATGGAGATGCGCATGGCTCCGGGGAAGCTGCTTTTCAGCGATGAGCCTGGCCATCAGCAGATTGCTCTCCACATTGTGCGAGGCGTTGCAGCAGGCAATTTTTTCAAAATTATCTAAGCAGAAGTGCAGGCCGTCATTGTAAGCTTTATCTGTAGCCGCTTTATCCGGCTGGATAGGAGAGGGGTATCCGAGTTTTGCCGCCCGCTCCCGCTCTTTCTCCATGTAGGCGCCTCGCACGAGTTTTGCGCCTAAGAGGTATCCCTCGCTGTTGGCTTTGTCAAAAGAACTCTTCAGGAAGGACAGTTTGTCGGCAACGTACATTTGGAAGGTATTGTACACGAATACTCTTTCCCGGTTATATCGCTTCATCATCTGGTCGGCGATTTTGTCGATGGCCGGTTGGATCCAGGTTTCTTCAGCGTCAATGTAGAGGCAGACATTGTGTTGGACGGCGTGATGGCAGATGGTATCCACCCGCTTAATGACATTTTGAAATTCTTCTTTTTCCGAAGGAGATAAATCCGCTCCGCTGCTCACCTTCTCTAAGAGCGCAAAGCGCCCTAAACTTGTAATCTTTGTGCTGACTACCTCCACGCCTGCCTGTTCGGAAGAGAACTTAGCGGCTCTCAGAATTTCATTCATGGTCAGATTAAAATCCTCCTCGGTCTTTTTACCTTCCACGCCGTAATCCAACACTGAAAAGATTTGATGCTGGTGAAGTCGGTTGATAGCATCTTTTGATTCGAGCAGGGTCGTCCCGCCGCAGAACTGCCAGAAAATTGTTTTTTTAACGATTCCCTCGAAAAATGGGAGATGGAGTTTGTTGGCCGCTAAGGCTATCCGACTGCTGACGCCAATCAGCCGGGGGTTGTTCATCATTCGAAACAGCCAAGCCGTTTTCTTTAGTTCTTCATCGTTCTTATTGATGAACGCATTTTTGGTATTGGAAAAATCCAGTGCGGGGAACTCATTCGGATCCCGAAAAGCTTCTGCTATTTTTTTAAGTTTCTCCATGTCTGGAACGGGCTTCCCTTCTTCTGTCATAGCTTTAATTTTTATTCCAACCCTTTTTTCAACCTGTTTTGGGAAAATGATTTTACCCAATGATTTCTAACAGACCTAAAAAGGCTGGAACAGTTTAGCATATTCTGGTGGGATTCATTTTACAGGGCAAAAATACAACAGGGAGACGACTAACTGCCATCTCCCTGTGTTGATTATTTGCACCAAATTGATAATGAGGCGCTTTGATGAGGGTATTTACTGATAAGGGGCAAACGCATCTTCCAATTCTTTTAGATAGGTCTCGTCGTCCTGAGCTTTTACGGCTCTCAATATCAGTTCTTTAGTATTCATAGCCAGTTCATAATCTTGTCCAAAATCTCCATTCTCAGCGACCATCCGCGGGTCAATGGATTGGAAAAAGGCTAAGTTTTGCAAAGTCTCTTTGACTAAGATGTCAAGCTGTGGTTTGGCCTGCTCGTAGCCGTCGGCCTGAATCATGATATTGATCAGTTGCATGGAGTTCCAGTCATAAGGGAAGTTGTAATTCGGGAAGGCCTCGAAGTATTTCTGGAGGAGTGCGATGGCCTTTTCTTTTTGCCCTTTATCCACTAATCTTCGGGCGCCCCGCAGCATGATTAAGCGGATACTCTGAACGCTCGGCCCGTAGCTTCTGTCAATGAAGGTTTCCATCTTGTCAAAATTGCCCCACCTGAATTTATTCATCACGTTGTCGTAGAGCAGATCCGTATTTACTCTGCCGGAGCCATAAACGTACAGCCCCTGTTCGCTTTGCGACTGAACCGGAATAATGCGCAGGCTCAGCCCTTCGAGTTGCATAAAGCTTTGCAGACCGAGCATTTTTTCGGGTCTGCAGGTGACGGCAAAATATACCGGCCTCTCATTGATATTCGAGGCGATGACGTCGAGGATAGCTAGCTCGTCTTTGGTGATGTATTGGCGATTGGGCAACTGAATTGGAATCAGCCCATTGAAATTCAGGCTGTCTTTTGGATTGAAAGCGCCTGTAGCCACTGCTGCTGCGCTGTCTATCTGTAGGTAAATCTGTTTGGACGGCAGATAGCTTTCGAGCGTTCGGCCTCCGGCTGCCCGCAGTGTATGTTCTTCTCCAATAAACTTCAACACATCGGTGGCGCTCATATCCTTGTCCTGATTGGATGGGTTGTAGTAAAACACAGCATTGCGCTGCTTGCCCCTGTAGCTGTCGGCGGGTATGCTGAGCTTGATGGCAGGCGAGTCGTTGATTTTTCGGCGGAGAAGATTGATGTACCAATCCACTTGGATGAGCGAGAGATTCACTACCCGGACGTCTGTTCGGATGTTTTCTACCTCCTGAGCGTACCAAAGCGGATAAGTGTCGTTATCGCCGTAGGTGAAAATGATGGCGTTGGGTTCGCAACTTTCCAGGAAGTTGGACGCATAGTCGCGGGCCGCCGTATGCCCCGCCCGACTGTGGTCGTCCCAGTTTTGCGTGCCCATTAAATAGGGCGCCGACAAGGCCAGAACGGAACCTATCGCCGCAGCGCCTACGCCGCCGACCTTATTTTTGAGCCAGTTAAAAATAAACAGCGCACCCATCCCAATCCAGATGGCGAAAGTGAAGAATGAGCCGACGAGCACGTAATCCCGTTCCCGGGGTTCATTCGGAGGCTGGTTGGAGTAGATGATAATGCCAATGCCGGTGATAATGAAGAGAGCCAGGAGCGCAATGGCATCTTCTGATTTCTTTTTGAAATGAAATATCAAACCTAGTATTCCAAAAATGAACGGCAGGAAAAAGTAGTGATTCCGAGCCTTGTCATTTTTCATGGTATCGGGCAGTTTGTCCATGTTGTAAAGGCGAGCCTGGTCAATGAATTTAATCCCCGATTCCCAGTTGCCGCTCTTTTTATCCCAAGAATATAATCCCTGTTCTCCATTTTGTCGCCCGATAAAGTTCCAAGCGAAGTATCTCCAGTACATCCATCCAAACTGGTATCGGAAAAAGAATTTCACGTTGTCGGCGAACGTGATAGAGCCTGCGGGTTTATCAATCCAGGCTCTGTATTTATCCGGTCGCCCCTGGGTGTCGTCGCCCATGCGGGGGAATAAATGTTTGTCGCTGTTGTTGTATTTGTAAGAGACCTTCTCATCGGTGATCTCGTAGCGCTCCTCCTTTTTGCCGTTTACTTCAGTCACTACCTGGCCGTATCTCTCTTCAATCACGTTATCGGCTGGTTCAGCAGTGAAGTCCGGGCCATAGAGCAGAGGGCGTTCGCCGTATTGCTCCCGATTGACATAAGAAAGCAGGCGGATAGGATCGGACGGTCTGTTCATGTTGATGGGCGGATCCACATTCGCCCGCACCACGATGATGCCGATGGTAGAAAAACCGACGACAGCCATCAGTGCGCCGGCGACGATTAACTGGATGGTTTCGCTGTTTTTTTTGTGGGCATATCGAAACCCGAAATAGAAGATGCCTGCGAGAATGAGCAGGGTGGGAATTAAACCTGAGTGGAAGGGCAACCCCAGACCATTCACCATCAGCAACTCCATGTTTTTCCACAACTTGGCAATGCCCGTTACAACTAAAGTCTGGATAGCTAAAATGGCCGCCGCACCCAGGCCTGCTGAAACTAACATGCCCCAGATCGTGTGGTTTTTATATTTTTTGAAATAATAAAAAAGGGCTAATGCGGGAAAGGTCAGCAAACTCAGCAGGTGGACGCCGATGGACAAAGCCGAAGCGTACACGGTGAACACCAGCCACCTGTCGTTATTGACCGTGTCCGGCAGGTTGTACCATTTTATCATGGACCACATCGTGAGGCAGGTGAAAAAGGTGGACATGGCGTAAACCTCGCCTTCTACCGCCGAGAACCATATTGAAGTGGCAAAAGCGGTGCAGAGACCCGCCACTAATCCGGCTCCTGCCAGAGCTAAATTTTGACCGCTGTCGGTACTGCCCTCCCTGCCTACGAGCGCCAGTTTCCCTAAGATCATGGTGATCCAGGCGATAAACATGGCCGCTAAAGAAGTTGATACCGCCGACATGATGTTGACGGCGACGGCTATGTTTTCAGGATGCGCCTGGGTATCCGTGAAGATTTGGGCGAACCAGATAAAAATGCGACCCACAAGCATAAACAATGGGGCGCCGGGTGGGTGAACGACCTCCATTTTATATGCTCCAAGAATAAATTCGCCGCAGTCCCAGAGGCTGCCGGTGGACTCTACGCTCAAACAAAGAACCGTGGTGGTAATGGCGAAAACCAGCCAGCCCGTGATGTTTGTAATGGATTTAAAGGAATTCATGTAAGAGAGATCATTTTTAGGATAAACCGGGGCGCCCAATCGGAATGATAAAAATCTGATTTTCAAATTATTAAGTAAAAATCAATTGAATATCGGACAACCGCTGTCTTTAGAAGTTGCAAATGTAAAAAAAACGACGGGCAGAAAGCCCTTTGCTGAATGGTTTATGATCCAGCCCCCATTTTACCCGCATCCAACTATTTTTTTAAAAAAATGACTCGGATTCTAAATCCTGTTTAGCTTTCATTCATTTCATCGGAGAAATGCCTGGTTCTGCTTTCCAAATTAGATGACCGAAAATCCCAGGCTTTTTTTTATTGTCGCAATCAGCTTTTTTCAATATGGCCGGTTTCATCCGAACTGAGCCAATGGGCATCATCAGGAGTTGTCAGGCCGGACTTATAGCCCGGCTTTTGGGTGTTCAGGATGCCGGGACGCCGATAGCCGGGAATGAGCTGCACGTCGTAAATCTCCTCCACGGCGCTATGGTATTGGATTTCACTCACTAC
Organism: uncultured Saprospiraceae bacterium; assembly: GCA_964643005.1. Taxonomy (GTDB): domain Bacteria; phylum Bacteroidota; class Bacteroidia; order Chitinophagales; family Saprospiraceae; genus UBA6168. Next base: position 15,060 of record CAZXQI010000001.1, read on the forward strand.
GGAACCGCTGGGCAGATGGACGACGGCAACTCCTGCGCTCAGCTCTTTTTCGGCGATTTTCAGCCGGTTGAAAGTGGGCGAGCTTTTCCTCAGCTTAGACATGCCGATGAAAGCGTAGTCCCCACGCCTGCACAACCCCCTCACAAATCCGTTCAGCCGGGCGACGACTTCGCATTTCCCTGAGCCGACGTCCATTTTAACGAACTCCCCCGTAGCGGAGAGCAGTAGGAATAATTCTTTGCCGAACAATCGGGGAGAGTGGGGCATCGGCAAATCCCGGGCGACAAACTCGTTGTTGAGCGCATCCATCACGATTCCGCCGGCCTCTGGGTCTGTGCGCCATCCCTGCGCTGTGTCGGTAGCTCCAAAGGCTGCGACGTACCTCGGGCGCCCGTTAAGCAGCGCCATGCCGTTGAGATGGCAGCGATCCTCGCCTGCCAGCCTGCTGATGAACGGCGGTTTCCAGACGGGCGTGAAACTGAAGTTGTCGTCAATTTTGACGATACAGGAAAAGGATGTGTTGACTGCAAACAATTGATTTTCAATACCCCAGTCCAGGTCGTGGATATCTGTCTGCCCGGTGTAATAGGTAGCGCGGGGCAAAAAGAGCGCGTCGTAGGCGTTCTTCTTTTTTGGGTACTCCGGAGCGAGTTGCGGCGAGTTGGCAAAGACGATTACTTCGTCGAGACAGGCGAGGGCCATCTTTTCATTCCTGAGCGCCATGCCCATCGGCTTCGCAAAACTGCGGGGCAACTGGACAATGGTTTCCGCATCTTTGGCGCAGAGGAAAATAACCTTCCCCGCCTGAAAGGCGCTAATCGCTATGCTGCAATTTAATTGCACTAACAGCTCGGGCAGATTCGAAGAATAACTGCAACTGAATGGCGGCACTGATTCCTGCACTGGGTGCATAAGCTTTTTTCTTTTGCGCAAATTAAAGACATGGCGGCGATTTTGATTCGATGTGAGGGGATTCTTTGAGGAAGAGGCGGAGGCGCCTATAAGATTTTTTAAATACCTTTTGTGCTTGTAGAAGTGAAAGGCTGCGGGGGGGAAATTTTAAGCAAGACGGTGAGAGATGTTGAGAGGAAATTTTGGTGTAGCTCGTTGGCGGTAATTTCGACAATACTCGAAACATATTATGAAATAGAAATCAATACTACACTGATGACCAGACAAGAGGCAGAATTGATTTTACAGAGGAAATTCAACCTTTCTAAGTTCTATGATGAGCAATGGCTGGCTATTGATAAGATTCTGAGAGGAGAAAAGGTCTTGCTAATTGAAAAAACAGGAGCAGTAGAGACGAGCCAACCCACTCTTTTCAGCTAAATGGAAGAAAGCCTGCCGCCAACAAAAAAGACAGGAGAATGGATAGAATCCCCACAACTAAAAACCTACACAAACCCAAAGCTCTTATTTGAATTAAGGCGCCACCCAGGAGAGCGCAACTTCCCCCTCCCGCCGACATTTCGCCTCACATGCCTGAAGCCCTTCGCAGGAAACTGCAAAAATCAGGGGCAGGATTTCTACTTTTGCCTTCCATTTTTAAAAAGAACCGTTCGGGCATTTTCGGGATGCCTGGAACTTTCACTCATGTGCTATGACGACTGCCGCGGAATTTTTTGAACTTTTTTTGGAGGAACTGAAAACGAGAGACGAGCTACGGGGATACTACAAATTCCACGAAGACCCTGCAAAACTGGCCTTTCGTCGGGCTTATTTCTGCCAGCGATTGCAATACATTGCCGACCGTTTCCAGTCTTTCGCCGCTGCGGATCTGCCTAATCTAAAGGTGTGGGACTGTGGCTGCGGGTATGCCACCACACAGATTTTCCTGGCCTTAAACGGCATCCCTTCCAGAGGCTCCACGCTTGAGTTTTATTTCAGGGAAATTCCTTCCCGCCTCGATTACTGGTCGAAATATGGCGATATGAGTCTGGTGAAGGCGAGCTACGAAAATATTTTTGACGCAGAGGCGAAGGCAGATTCGGAAGACGTCATTATCGTGCAGGATACCCTCCACCACTTAGAGCCTCTACAGGACAGCCTGAACATTTTTCATCGGATGCTGCGACCGGGCGGTCAGTTGATCGCCGTGGAAGAAAATGGCAACAACATCGTTCAGCGCCTGAAACTCTATCGGCAGCGCGGCAATCGGCGCATTATTGAATTCTACGATGAAAAGCTCGGCAGAATGGTGACAATGGGTAACGAGAATATCCGAAAGTATGGCCTCTGGCAGGCGGAGTTTGCTAAGGCCGGTTTTGAAATGGATGCAGGAAGCCTGAATTACGTCCGCTTTTTTCCCCCTTCTTTTTTTCAAAAAAATAAATCGGAAGCGCTCGTGGAAAGAGAGCAGCGGCTTTGGCAGAAGTTTCCTCTGCTCCGGGAGTATTTTTTCTTCGGGGTCAATTTTGTGGCGAAAAAGAAATCATAGTTCCCGAATCCAGATATTCCGATAGCTCACGCGGTCGCCATGATCCTGCAATTGAATCGGACCCTTTCCATGCGCCTCGTTTTTTGGCAGGCCGATGTATTCTGTCGTCCCTTTGATTTCCGTGTGATTATGCACCACGACGCCATTTTGAATGACCGTCGCATAGGCCGGCGCCATTCTGATACCGTCGGCATTGAAGCGGGGCGCCGTGTAAATGATGTCGTAGGCTTGCCAGATTCCGGGAGGGCGACAGGCGTTCACTAAGGGGATGGATTGTTTGTAGATAGAGGCAGCCTGGCCGTTGGCATAGGTGCGGTTGTCGTAGCTGTCGAGCACCTGGATTTCGTAGCGGTTTTGCAAAAAGATGCCGCTGTTGCCCCGACCCTGTCCCTCTCCTTTCACTTCGGCGGGAGAGCGCCATTCGATGTGGAGCTGAAAATCGCCAAAAGTCTTTTTTGTGAAAATGCCGCCCGTTCCTCCGACGACCGTCATGGCGCCCTCGGCAAGTTCCCAACGGATAGGGCTGCCGTTTTCGTGGGTCCATTCTCCCGTTGATTTTCCGTCAAACAGGACGATAGCGTCCGAGGGGGGCGCCGCCAATTCGCCGGGTGCGACCACTCGCGGCTCCGGCGTCCAGACTTCCGTAAGCCGGGGATCCCAGTTTTCAGAAGCCTTCTGGTCGGCTGTCTGCGCCAGTGCGAATCGCTGAACGGCAAAGGTGAGGAAGAGAAGGAGGATAAATTCTTTTTTCATGATTTCGGCAGTTTGTCATCGCCGATGAGCTGGCGACTGTAGCTCGTCGGCGATGCGGTGATTTAAATCAACCGCTAAAATCTCAATCCTCTATTAAATATGGGTCAGAAAGGAAGGTTTTTTATAAGTACTTTTTTTGCCGATTCCCTTCTGGGAGCGAGGCCGGCGGTAGCTTCCAGGTAAAGAACCTCGGGAAAGACGATTTCATAGAGGTCAAAACAGGCGGCCTCGTTGATGGAGCTATTGCAAATGGAGCCTGGACGATTGGAAGAAAAATAGGCGGTTTGCGAGCGCTCATGGAAGGAAAAATAAAGATCGTCGTAAGCGGAGTTGAATGGCCGACCCATGTTTTCCGGCAGCGTCCACTTTCCATCAGGCATTTTGGAGGCCTGATAAATATCCTGTCCGCCCAATCCCTCCAATCCATCAGAGCTAAAGTAGAGGGTCTGGGTAGCCTTGTGGAAATAGGGACTCAGATCGTTTTCTGCCGTGTTGAAAGGGAAGGGGATTGGCGTTTCGAATTTGCCATCCCAGGTGATGGGGCTGTACCAGATGTCCATTTTCCCAGCTCCTCCAGGTCGGTCGGAGACGAAATAGAGCACCTTCATTTTGAGTTGCCTGTCCCAGCCAACAGAAGGCTGCATGGCGGTGTAGCCTCTGAGATTGATTTCGTCGGGAAGTTTTTTTGCTGTGCCCCAGCCTCCATCGTACTCCCGCTCCCGGAGCCAGATTTCGCACTTGTAAGGTTTGAGCTCGCTACACAGACTGAAATAAATCTGCATGGCGTCCGGCGTCATGGTCAGGCTTTCAATCCGATAGTTCTTTTTCTTTAAATTTATTTCTGCCTCATAGCGGGGAAAGGCGCCTGGCATGAAAGAAAAGATGCCGCTTTGCCTGACTCCCTGCTCGTCTTCCCTGTGGAAGGATGAAAAGAAAATCCGGTCGCCGTAGCGGACAGGCGCCAGTTCGGCATCGGAAGAATTGATGGGCGCCAGCAACCTCCGGGCTTTTAAACCGGGATTAACAGCCTGCATTGGTTTTACCTGACAAAAAAGGTGGGTTGAGAAAAATGAAAACAGTACGAGGTGCAGCAACATGGAGTTCATAGTTGGAAGTGTTGGTTAAAAAAAATGATTTTAAGCTGTTGAGCAATAGAGTTGGTCGTCATTTGCCGCTGCGCAAAATTAACCAGATCAGGGGGGAACTAAAAAAATTGAGAGACCAGGTACAGAGACCGGACTTAGCCAGTTTTCTTGGCTAATATTAGGTGAGTGAGTAGTTTTTGGCCAAAGTAAATGGGGGAGATGATAAAGCACTTTCAGCCGTTCAGTATCAAAAGATACCTGTAAAAAAGCGGTAAGAAACCTTTTAAAGAAAGAGAAGGGGGATTGAAGGGAGGGGGAGAATAATCTTTAAGAAGACTTCCGTTGCAGCCACAAAAATATGGTTTTATTTATAAGAATGCTGTTAAGACGCACTTGAGATAATTTTTTTTAAAAATAAAACTGCCAGGAGGGGCTGTTGTGAAAAACCCGCGGCGCCAAATCGGGTAGCAGAATCCCTGTCAGGGTTTGATTTTTGATTTCAAATAGAGCGTCTTTTTCAACTCGGCGATGTAGCTGTATCCTTTTGTATTCACTTCGATGCTCTCCGGTTCATAACCTTCCGCCAGCAGCGTTACCCGATAGCGTTGCCCCGTTTCAAGTCTCGCCACTATCTGGGTTTCGTCGGGCAGGGCGTTGAGACTACCGGAAGAGTTATTGCTCAATTCCTCCACGACGACCGAAAGCCCTGTCAGGAGGTTGTCGGGCTTGTCCTGATCAAAAGCCTGTAGTTTGACATCAACGAAGATGCGCGCTACATAGAGGTCGTCGTCCCTCCGCTGGGCGGATCGCTGGGAAGTTTCACCCGGTCTGTCAGAAGTGAAATAGGCATTTCCGCTGCCGCCGTGGAAGCAATAATAATAGTCGTTGTACCTGCTGTTGATCAGGTCGCCGAGGTTTTCAGGGTCTGACCATGAACCGTCTTTTTTCATGGATCTAAAGACGTCGAGGCCGCCTATCGTGGGCCATCCATCCGAGCTAAAAAATAAAGTCTGGGAGGTCTGATGGAAGAAGGGAGTCACCTCATCGCCCGGGGTATTGAAGGGCATTGGAAACGGATCGCCAAAAGTGCCGTCGCGCTCTATGGTGGTCGCCCAAATATCCATGCCTCCTTTTCCATCGGCGCGGTCAGAAGAAAAATAGAGGATAAATTTTTTCAAATCTCTATCCCATCCCACAGAAGGCTGGGTGGAAGTATAGTTTCTGACGTTGATATGAGCGGGGAGTTTTACCGGCGGCGCCCAGGTACCTTCGTACTCTCTTTCCCTGTACCAGATGGCGCATTGTTTCTGCTGTCGGTAATTTTGGTCGCTGCAAAGGGTATAATAAATCCGCCTGCCATCTGGGGTGAGAGCGATATTGGAAGCGTTCAGGGCATTGTCTTTTGGATTGATGACGGCTAATCTGGCGGGGTAGTTTTGGATGGCTTCGAATATGCGACTGACCGGCAGCGCTTTTCCTTCAGCTTTATAGGCGCGGGAGAAGTAAATTTTGTCTCCATGTCTCATGGGCGAAAAATCATCGAGATCGGAATTGATGTTTTCGGGGAGGAGGCTGGCCTGATAACGGAAAGCAGCTTTGGCCGCTTCGTTCATTTGCTCGAGTCCTCTTAACTCGTCTTCTGCGTATTTTGTCAACAGGTCGTCGGGTGCGCCGTTGACTTCGATGTAATTTTTCAGAAGGGCGATGGCCTCGTCGTATTTTCTCAAATTGATTTTCACCATTGCCAGTTCGTAATCGGTGGCTGAGAAGTATCCAATCTTTGTGCGGTCGGGGATTTTTTCAAGGTACATTTCTGAAAGCTCATACTTTCCCAAATACCGGGCAGCCTCTCCTGCAATGAAGAGGGTAGTGATGTTGGCGCTGTCCTGCCTGATGACTTTTTGACTGTAGAAGAGGGCCGAGGAGTAATTTCTTGAGTGAAATGCAGCCATTGCATAGTTTTCGTACTGATCTCTGTCCTGACCGGCAGCATAGACACTCAAATTGATAAGTGTGAGTAGTAACCAAAATCGCGTGTGCATGTCGTATAGTTTAAACGTCCTCAGTTTCCGACCAGACGCCGGGAACTCTATTCTATTTGAATGGACAAAAAATTATGCTTTTGAGGGGAATAGGCTTAAAGGTGAGTTCATATGTTCGACAAATGTAAAATCCAGAAACTTTTTTCAAAAATTTTATCCGATTTGATTTGGTATCCAGGGGGCGATAACCCGACAACGGAATTAAAAAAATTGCGATCTAAAATTTCTACAGAATGAATTTGAGATAAAATGAATCTGGCATCTGATCTTCTGTAAGTGGCGCGGCGCCTTTGAAAGATTTCAGGTACTGCTTAGAAATGAGGGGATAAGATATTCTACTAAGTAGCATGGTTAAAGAGAAACTTTTGAAGGGTGCAAATACTCTGCCTGTTCTAGAATAAATCGCAACGGGGAAATTTTTGCGACTCGGGTTAAGTGAAAATTGATATGCAGAGGCTAAGATAAAAAAACCACCCTTTCACTATGTTGAAAAGGTGGTTTCTAAAAAAATATCAGACTTAAAATCTGCCTTTATCTCATTAGAAGATGTAGCGCACACCCAGTTGAGTCTGCCATACGCTGTTCAGCGAAATGCTTTTGCTCAATGATTCCGTTGGGAAAACGCCATCATTGTTGGGGGCAAAATTGTAAACCGGCTGGTTCGTGCTCTTATCCCAGCCTGTAAACCGGAGCGGGAAGTTGTTCGTCGCAATATTGCCAACACCCCATTTGTTGTTCAGCAGGTTGGCAAAGTTGTAGAAGTCGGCTCTGAACTGAAGTCTGTGCCTGCGTTCAGCCACCGTTACGAAAAATTCCTGTTGGACAGAAAAGTCGAATGTCGTCCACCAGGGCATGAGCGCGCCGTTGCGTTCGGCGTATTTGCCTTTACGGCTCTTCAGGTAATCGTTGTTGTTAACGAAGTTCATGAATGCCTCGCTTTGCTGTGCAGCAGAATAGACACTGCCGCCGACAGTGACGTCGGCAAACTGAATTTCACTGGCATCTCTCGGAACGTAAATCAGGTCGTTGCTGGTAAGCTGGTCGCCGTTCACGTCGCCATTTGTAGCAAATGAGTAACGGCTTTGGTTGCCCGTTTGCATAAACATCGAGAAGGTCGTAGCTGCAAGGTTGGCATATTCTACGCGATAGGAAACGGCGCCTACTACGCGATGACGCTGGTCAAAATCGGAGAAAGACAGATCCGGGTGGTTGTTGCCGTTGACGGACAGGTTGTCGCGCCAGGATGAGTAGGCAATAGATCCGCCGGTAATCAGGTCTTTCGACTCGCCGAAGTTATAGGCTAACATGGCGTAAAGACCATTCCTGAACTGGCGCTCTAATTTGGCGGTGATGCTGTAAGTGTAACCTTTGTTCGTATTGGTCAACAGAATGGCGTCCGTGATTTTATTATTGAGCCTGAGAGAATTGCCTTCAAGTTTGGCATAGATCGGACGATCGTCGGCGCCGCTGTAAGTTGCTCTGGATGGCGTCTGGTTGGCGTCTATGTAGTAGACGTTGTTGATGTTTTTGTTATAAATACCCTCTAAGGTTCCGACAAAGTCAAACGGAAGAGCGACGTCAACAGCCAGGTTAGTCCTCCACAATTGTGGGAATTTGAAGTTGTGATCGGTGACTGCAATATTGAAGGAAGCAGGCGTGGTGGCATTTTCAGGAATATACGCCGTCACATCCGGGTTGAACGGGAAGTCGGTAGTGTTGTTGACGCGGTAAGAGCCTGACAAGATACCGTTGTTGCCCACCTGATTGGAAATCCATACGAAAGCAGGACGGCCTGAGAACAAGCCTGTACCACCGCGGAGCTGGATGGAACGGTCGCCTTTGACGTCGTAGTTGAACCCTACCCGCGGCGAGATCAGCGGGTTGGCGCCTGGAAGTTCGTTAGTGCTGTAATGAGCAGGCTTTGACTGCGGGTCAATGAAAGTCATGGTATCTACTACCGGGTTTTTCAAAGCGGTATTTCCATAGATTGGCACGTCCACCCGAACGCCAATCGTCAGCTTCAACTGGTTGCCCAACATGGCAATTTCATCCTGGATGTAAGCGCCGGGCTGCGCTACTTTCGTGATGGCGGCGGGGAGCGCGCCTTTGGGCAGAGCAGAGTAGGTCAGTTGATACTGCATTAACTCAACGGAACCCAGACCATTTGCGTCGGTGTAGAAGTCCTCGAGGGAGTTGTAAACAAACTGACCGTAGTAGGTTGGCGTAAAGGTGTTGTAAAATTTAAAGTACTCGAAGTTGATCCCAGCCGTGAAGGTGTGGGCGCCGGAGTACATGGTCAGGTTGTCCTGGAACTGCCAGGTGTCCGTGTTGAGGACGTTATTAGGCGTGAATGGCTCGTATCCGAAAGTGGTGTAGTTGCGACCATCTTCCAAAATGTCAACTAAGGGGAAGACGCCGCCGCCGCTGCCGCGATAGTCCCTGTTGGCTGTGAAGCCAAATTGCAGTTTGTTGGAGAATTTAGTGCCGAAGACAGAGTTCAACTCGGCGATACCTGAGTAGATGTCGTTGTTGATGATGTAGTTGGAGTTGGAGAAGTTCAGAGCAAACAGGTTGTTCCTACCACTGAAAGAACCGCTGTTGCTGGCCAATACGTCGCGGGAAGACTTCAGGTAATTGAAGCGTACGTTCAGGCGGTGAGAGTTGCTCAGGTTGTAGTCCAATTTGGCCAACACTTTATCGCTTCTCGTATTCAGCAGGTAGTTTTCATAGCTTCCTGCATCGTAGTTGTATTTATCTTTCAGGAATTGTTTCAACTGATCCAGGTCGGCGGCTTCAACGCGGGTGACGTTATCGCCGGTCAGGCCGGGTCTGGCAGCGAGGAAAGGCGTGGCTGGATCGTCGCGACGCTCAATTTCTCCATTCACAAAGAAGAACAATTTGTTCTTAATGATGGGACCGCCGAGACGGAATCCCGTTTGCTTAATGCTGAAGTTCGTTTTGGAGACGTCAACGCCATTGGCTTTGCTTCCTGTCAGGGATTCGCTGCGGGTATTGTAGAAGACAGAACCTTCAAACTGGTTCGTTCCGGAGCGGGTTACTGCATTGATACCGGCGCCGGTAAAACCTCCCTGGCGAACATCATAAGGCGCCAGGTTGATTTGGATTTCCTCAATAGCCTCCAGAGAAATCGGAGAAGAGTTTGTCTGGCCGGCAGGCGCAGAGGCCAGACCGAAGCTATTGTTGAAAATAGAACCGTCGAGCGTGAGGTTGTTGAAGCGGCTGTCCTGGCCTGCGAAAGATACCCCGCTACCCGTAGTGGCAGCCACGCTGGAAGAGCGGCTTTGAGGCGTCAGACGGATGAAGTCGTTCAGGCTCCGGCTCAGTGTAGGCAATGCGTTGATAGCCTCTTTCTTGATATTGGTAGCTGCACCTGTGCGCTGAGAGTTCAGAATCTCATTCTCCACAGCAGTCACAACAACTTCGCTGAGGACGGAAGCAGACTCCCTAAGCTTGATGTCAAGCCTGAAATCCTGCCCGAGACTGAGCGTGATATCGTTGAGTTCATAAGCTTCGTAACCGGTGTAAGTGACCTGGATGTCGTATGGGCCCCCAATCCTCACTGATGGCAGGTTGAAACGGCCATCTTCCCGGGTGGAAGTGCCGTAAAAAGTACCGGAAGGAGTGTGAGTAGCTACGACGTTGGCGCCTATCAGCGGGTCGCCGTTTACATCAGTCACCTGGCCCAGAAAACTGGCACTTTGTGCAAAAGATGCGGATTGAAACAGAAATGTCACCAGAATAACCGGCAACAGCTTCCAAATTTTAGAAAGCGTAATCTCATTTTTCATACAATGAAGATTTAGTGAATAATAAAATGATGTTGTTACATTGTTAACCATGAGGTTCTTTGACCGCCCAATGAATTGTTAGATAGCGCTGTGGTTATTTCTTTCTTCGGTTAAGGAAAAAGGCTGTAGGAGTCAACGTTTTGACGGATAGGTTTTTTCAGGAAAAACGAATAAAAAATGAATGGGTAGTTCTGAAAGGTAAGTAGTTGGTGTTTGATTCATACTGCAAACGTTTTAGGTGCTCCTCAAAAGGTCGGTGATAGCAATTTCAGAAAGCAACTGCCAATTTGCACAGGCTGTTTTGTTTCGCCGGCGAAGGTAATTAAGATTGCATTTCCACCAAAAAAATTGAACAATATGACAGAGTGATTTTGCGCATCCTAAAAAAGCTCCTATAAAAAAGTCTCGCTTTGGATGTTTTAAATACCCTAAAATATGCCGGACAGGGGTTGACTTTGGGAAAATGCCCTTCAGAAATCTATTGGCATTCCTGCTCCAGTTTCTTTTGGAATGGGAGACTCTCCATCAGGCGGCGGAATGTCTCCTGATTGTGCTGGGGATTAGTCAGGGGGTCGGCGCCCTGGAAATAAAAATCTGCAATTCCTGAAATACCCTCTAACTGACAGGCAATGTTAATCATGCACTCAATCATACTTTGAGCTTCTTCGGCATGGGACATCCTGTACTTTTCAACAGCCCTTTTTTTGTACAACTCAATTTGACGGGAAGTGGGTTTGTTGAAATTGATCCTGCTGATTTCCGGCCTGGATGGAACATAGATAATCGTAAATTCGTCCCCTGATTCTAATGGCATGCCGTTTCCCAATAATATGAGTGAATCGTACCTGATATCTGCGACGCCGGTTTGTCCCCGGTTTTGAGCTACGAATCGGTAAACGACCCTCGATTTCAGGGAGTCTGTCAGCACGGCGCCGGTCGTTTCCGCTCCCTGCCTCATCAGCAATTCATCGGCATGGCTGAGTTTGCTTTTTTCAAATGGATTCCAAATAGTGAAAGCGACAATGGCGGCTATGAAGATGCCCAAAGAGATGAACATCTGCCGGGTAAACCTGCGCTCTTGGGTCTTCCGGAATCTGTTCCTCGGCGTGTCTGCTTTTTTATCTATTTCAAAGGAGTAAAACATCTTATCCCCTTTGCGCTCCAGAACCACGCGACATAGCTCGTCCTCTATAAAAAAGGTGTATTCTTTTGACTCAAAAACCTTAAAATCAATAACGACTATTTTGCTGCCGATATAAATGAGCAGGTGACCGGATTTGTTACCGTGAAGCAATCCGACCCTGTAGTTCCGACCATCTCCTGCTGCGTATGTCCAGGTGTATTGATTCAAATTAAAGTGGATAAAAATTGAGCGTTATAATCCTGTTTGCCGGCTGTCGGCAGGGAGCATCCTGCCTTTTTGGACGACCTCAATAATACAACTGAAAATTTACTTTTGTTAATGAGGATGCCTTTGTTTTTACATTGGCAACCGCTTAATTTTTCGACAGAGAAAAATAATTTTAGTGATTTTTTTTAAAAAATAAAAACAGGGAGGAAGAGGGAAGCGCAAATCAAAACCAGGCCGGCTCTCCCGCCGGCAGGCGATGGCGAAGGCTTCTGTCTGGGGGAATTCAATCCGAAGAAGTTAAAATGTAGATTTTTCGTTTCTTGCATCGTCTCTGACCGGGCTTCGGTAAACAGTGAAAAATAAAACTTCAATCAATGTATTTTAAAAATAAAACAGTCTGGATTACGGGCGCTTCCTCCGGCATTGGAGAGGCGCTGGCCTATGAATTAGCTAAGCATGAGGCGACGCTGATACTCTCCGCCCGCGATGAGATGAACCTGAATCGGGTGGCTTATTCCTGTGGATCCGGCGTGCATGTCCAGCCGCTTGATCTGGCCGACCACGCATCCCTGCCCGGAATCGCAGAAAAGGTTTTGGCCGCCGTGGGGCAGGTAGATATCCTCATCAACAATGGCGGAATCTCCCAGCGCGCCTTGGCCTGTGAAACCCGTTTTGAAGTTGATAAAAAAATAATAGACGTCAACCTGCTCGGCACGATTGCCTTGAGCAAGGCGCTGCTTCCTCATTTTTTAAAAAGAAAAGCCGGCCATTACGTCGTCGTCACCAGCATGATGGGAAAATATGGCGCCCCCATGCGCTCCGGCTACGCCGCTTCAAAACACGGGCTTCACGGCTTCTTTGATACCCTTCGCGCTGAATGTTGGAGAGAAAATGTATTGGTCACCTTAGTCGTCCCGGGCTTTGTAAAAACCAATATCAGCATCCATGCCCTCGTCGGCGACGGCTCTTTGCAAGGCACGATGGACGAGGCCACTAATACGGGAATCCCTCCTGAAAAATTGGCGAAAAACATCCTCCGTGCAGTACAGCAGGGAAAACGCGAGGTAGCCTTCGGCGGCGCCCGGGAGATGTTGGGCCTATATCTCAAGCGCTTCTTTCCCGGCATCCTGGCCAAAGTAGTGGAAAAAGCAAAGACGACCTGACAGCCTTCAGTAAGTTTCTTTGGAGAAAAAGAAGTGAGCTTAGCTCGCTTAGCTGATGGCGCTTTCTCCTGATAGGGCAGCCTCCCCTGAGCTTCGAGAGAGGATTTTAGTTTTTGCCGGGAAGAGGAGCCAGCCCGTTATTGCCCTTCATATCCCTAAAATATTGTACTGGCGCCTGTTGAAAAAGGAAGCTCCGCCTCAGTTCAAATCATCGCTCTGGTTTTCCTCTGCCGAATTGCCAGAGGGAGTGTCGGCGCTTGGGTTGCCGGCGAGGATGGGCTTAGGTTGGGTATGGAGCAGGTTGGTTTCGAAGATGTCTTTTTCCTTGAATTTTCGTTGATCGCTGATGTAACCGCGGATGTATTTTTCCATGATGAGACTGGCGATAGGCGCCGCATATCTTCCGCCTCCGCCTGCATTTTCGACATAGACGGCGATGGCGATTTTAGGATCATCTACGGGACCAAAGCCTATAAAAGTGGCGTGATCCTGCCCGTGTGGATTTTGAACCGTACCGGTTTTGCCGGCAATCGGGATATCAATAATCCCAGAGGAACGGGCTGTGCCTCCTGCAATTACTCTGGCCATTCCCTCCGCAACCGATGGGAAATAATAGGAGTTGATGGGCACTGTGATTTTTTGTAGGTATTGCTCGGGAGCCGGTAGTATCTCTTCTCCATTCCTGAATCCTTTTGCAAAATGCGGGATATAGTAATAGCCCCTGTTGGCGACTATGGCGGCAGAATTGGCCATTTGCAGGGTGGTGAGCTGCATCTCTCCCTGTCCAATACCTAAGGAAATAATAGTAGGCGAACGCCATCCGCCTTTGTCCTTGGGATATATGCGGTCATAATAAGCGGAGGTGGGGACGTTGCCTGGCTTTTCTCCAGGAAAATCTACGCCTAACCTTCGGCCAATACCTAAGGAATTCAAATAATAGTCCATTGTGTCAAGCCCCTGCCGGGCATTGTAATACCCGTATTTATTCACGATCTCCCGAAAAGTTCGGAAGAAATAGGAGTTGCAGGACCATTGTAAAGCTACCGGAACGCTTGAAGGCGATGGATGGCCTCTGCACTTCCTGACGTCTCGGCCTCCATTGACGTAATAGCCTGGACAACTAAAACCTGTCTCGGGAGTAATGACGCCCATTTGCATACCTATCAGCCCGACGGCGGCTTTGAAGGTAGAGCCTGGAGGGTATTGAGCCTGGATGGCGCGGTTGAACAGCGGCTTGGTTGGGTCGGATGAAAGTTCGGAAAAAGCTTTGCCTCTTTCCTGTCCGATGATCATTAGATTGGGATCGTATCCGGGAGAACTGAGAAAAGCCAGTATTTCCCCCGTTTTAGGCTCGATGGCCACGATGGCGCCAATTTTATTCACCATCAGACTTTCGGCGTAAGCCTGGAGATTGATGTCTATCCCGGAAATGATATCTAACCCAGACTGGGGAACGGTGTCCCGCCGGCCTTCCTGAAACTTGCCGATGTCTCTGCCGAGGTTGTCTTTTAGCACATAGCGGGAGCCTTTTACGCCCTTTAGCTCTTTTTCATAAGATGATTCCAAGCCTATGGCGCCGATATAGTCCCCCATCACGTATTCGCCATTTGATTTGCTCAAATCATTTTCGTTGACCTCCCTGATGTACCCCAAAAGGTGGGCTGCGTGTTTCACCGGATAACTCCTGATGTTTCTTACTTGCACGAAAAAACCGGGGAACTCGTAAAGACTCTCCTGCAAGAGCGCGTAAGTTTCAGGAGAGATTTTATCTAAGAAAACAAACGGCTTGATGCGGCTATACCGCTTGTCGTTCTTAAAATCTTTAGCTAATCGGTCTGTGAAAGATTCTTTGCTAATTCCCAGTATAGAGCAAAACTTCGCCGTGTCCATAGAAGGCCTGACTTGGTTGTAAATGACCATCAAGTCATAGGCGGGAGCATTGTTAATCAGAAGATTTCCATGGCGGTCGTAGATAAGTCCCCGGGCAGGATAGATGGTCACTTTGCTCAGGGCTACGGCATCGGCTTTTATTTTGTAGTCGTCGTTGAGCACCTGCAAATAAAAAGCTCTGGCCACCAAAATCAGCGCCGTGATGCCGAAAACTGCCAGAATGATGTATTGCCTGTTTTTGTATTGCTCGCCCAAGTGGATAGCTTTTAAAGAATCTTTGTGTACTTAAAAATTAAACTGACTGATTATCAATAAATTAGGGTTTGAAAAAAATTGTGAGCAGTAAATCAATCAAGCGGATTGAATATTAACTGATAGATCAAAATAAAAATCATCGACAGGATAAAGCTGATAACCGTTTTTATCATAATGTCCAGGATGTACACGAAAGTAAAGGCTTCTGCCGAAAAATAAAAAAACAGATGCAGGAACATGAGGATAGAAGAATACTTCAAAAACCAACTGATTCCCATTCGCTTTGCCGTGGGGCTGTAGTTGGTGTTATAGCCGCCTCTCGGCTCTAACCACATCAAAACATAGGGTCTAATAAATGCTGTAAAAACTGCCGCTGCGGCATGAAGACCCAATGAATTGTAAAAAAAATCAACGGCGATGCCGATTAGAAACCCGAGAAGAATGATGGAGGACTTTGCCATCCTCAGCGGTAAGAGTAGAATGAATAGAGGAAAAATGATGACGCTCAAGTAGGGAAATTTCTCCCAGCTTGAACTAAGGTTTTGGAAGACCAGCCCTTGCAAAACGACCAGCCCGGTGAAACGCAGCACATTGATTACGACTATATTATTCATCTTCTTCCTTTACTTCCTTTTCGAGTTCGTCCTGTTCCGATTTCTGCCGATTCTGCACGATGTACACATTTTGCAGATTGCTTAGGTCGAGATTAGATTTTACCTGGATAGAGAAATAATTGCTGCCCGGCTCTAACCAGAATTTATCCACGACCCCCAACATGATACCCGCGGGGAAAATAGCTGAATAGCCGCTGGTCTCCACGGTATCTCCTTTTGCAACAATTTTATCTTTTGAAATATCGGTGAGTTTGAAAGTGTGTATGTCCGTGCTTTCCCAGACTAAAGGGCCGAAGGAGCCTTTATTCCTCAGGCGGGCGCTGATTCGCGTTTGGCGATGTAGTACCGACATGACCACAGAGTAATGCTTAGATGCTTTCCGAACGATACCAACAACGCCGTTCCCCGTGACGACGCCGCTGTGGGGCCTTATTCCGTCGGCGCTACCCTTGTCCAAAATGATGTAGTTGTGATTCTTGTTGATGGAATTGCGCACCACCTGAGCGCTCAAAAAGCTGTATTTGTACTTCAGCGAGTCCGACCAGATGGAGTCTGAAAGGGTAACGGCGCTTATCCCGGCGTTGGCCAACTGGTCGTAGAGCTGCGCGTTTTCGCGCGCCAGTCGCTTGTTCTCTTCGTACAGACTGAAATATTGAGCCGTGGAGGCAATCTTCTTTTGCAGATAACCGGTGAAAGTATTGACGGTATTGGCGTAAACTTCGTTTTGCTGCTGGTTGTATTTAACGATCAGCGAGAAGCAGAATATCTCCAGCACGATGAACAGCAGAAAACTACTCAATTTTAAAAAAAGCTGGAGAAGGTTAAACATGAATGGATGGTTTTACGATTTGAAGGGACTAACTGCTAAGATAACAGCCATTCGTTCAGAGTGCGAATGAGTCTTCCCAAAATATTTTGTGTATGCTCTATCGGTCGTGCACTAAAACGTGCAGGGATATAACTTTTTAAAATTATATCCCTGCTTACTTTTTGTGAATACCAGGATGGCGAGGCGAATCCGGCCAGTCTGCTAAACGCTTTTCCGGTCAATTAAAAATGAAAACCGGTCGGTATTTTTTAATGCAATGCCGGTGCCTCTGACCACAGCCCGCAGAGGATCTTCCGCAATGTGAACAGGAAGTTTTGTTTTGGCGCTCAGGCGTTTGTCAAGCCCCCTCAGCAAAGCGCCGCCGCCTGTCAGATAAAGACCTGTCTTGTAAATGTCGGCGGCCAGCTCCGGCGGAGTGGTCTCGAGCGCCTTCATGACGGCCTCCTCCACCTTGCCGATGGATTTGTCAATGGCCTGCACTACTTCGTGATAGGTAATCACCGTTTGTTTTGGAATACCCGTCATCAAATCCCGACCATTGACTGCATAGTCTGGCGGTGGGCTTTCCAGCTCCTGGATGGCGGCGCCGACGTGGATTTTGATTTGCTCTGCTGTGCGCTCGCCTATGAGCATATTGTGCGCGCGCTTCATGTAGTCTATGATGTCGGCGGTGAACTCGTCGCCTCCTGTGCGGATGGACTGATCGCAGACAATGCCGGAAAGCGCAATGACTGCGATCTCCGTCGTACCGCCGCCGATGTCAATAATGACGTTTCCGATCGGCTCTTCGACTTCCAGTCCGATACCTAAAGCGGCTGCCATCGGTTCGTGAATCAGGTAAGTTTCTTTGGAGTCCACGTGGTCTGCTGAATCAAAGACAGCCCGTTTTTCCACTTCCGTGATTCCGGAAGGGATGCAAATGACCATTTTTAAATGAGAAAAAAAGCGCCGCCGGTTGCCCATCATATTGATGAGCTGTTCTATCATGTGTTCGGCTGCCTGGAAGTCGGCTATCACGCCATCCCTCAAGGGACGAACGGTTTTGATGTTTTCGTGGGTTTTCTCGTGCATTTGCATGGCCTTATTTCCCACGGCAATCGTCTCTCCGGTGCGTCGGTCTATGGCGACGATGGACGGCTCATCTACCACGACTTTTCCGTCGCTCATAATGAGCGTATTGGCTGTTCCAAGGTCAATAGCTAACTCTTGTGTGAAAAAGCTGAATAGTTTCATTAATTATAATTCCTCAATTTTTGAAATACCCCTCTTCGCTTTGAAGGGATGGAAAGTTGATTTTTTAAACTGGCTTCATAACATAAGCGCTGTAATAGGGTCGTTTTTCAAAAGCTGAACAAAAGAAGATAAAAGCCAATAATTATTGTAGGAATCGGCAAAATCTGTCTTAGGGTACCGACTTTTTGAATTATTCGGTGAAGAAGGGGCAGCTATCTTAGGCTACCACCTCCCACAGATCATTTTTTTGTAAATATTTTCTGGCTAATTCCCTTAGTTCTTCGGCCTTGACGGCGTCAACGTATCTGGCAAAATCGTCGAAGTGGCTCATGGGAAGCCCTTCGGTAATGATGGCTTTTATCACTTCTGACACGTTGAATGGACCGTCTAAGCCGGTCAGTATGTTTCCTAAGATGTAATTCTTGACTAAGCTAAGTTCTTTCTCATCCACCAATTCTTCTTGCAGAATCTCGATTTCTCGATAAATCTCATGGAGCGTCTGCCCGGCAAGCTCTTTATTGACGTCGCTGTCCACGTAGAAATACCCATCGTAGAGCAGGGTGTTGAAGGAGCTGTATATACTATATGTGTAGCCTTTCTCTTCCCTGATGTTTTTCGAAAGGCGCGAGCCGAAGTAGCCGCCGAGAATGGTGTTTAAGACATACATGCCGTTGAAGTCCTCGTGCCCATGTTTGAAAAGGCGCCTCCCCACCAGGACAGATGCCTGCACAGCATCGGGATGAGGGATGGCGATCTGTTTGGGTGTGGTCGTCGGCTCAGGGAGAATGACCTGTCTCCTTTTTTTGGACAACATGGCCTTTCCCAGATGTTTTTCAATTTGTCGGCGTAGCTCCTCATCAATTTTCCCGCTTAAAAAAATGAAGCAGTTTTCTGCCGTGTAATTTTTCTGAAAATGATCTACGAGATCCTGTCGGTTAATGCTCTTATAAGTCTCGGGGTAGCTGTTGTAGCCATAGGGATGATCCGTCCCGTATAGCGCCCTGGTAAATTCGCGGAAAGCAACGACGTCGTTCTCCATCAGATCCACCAGGAGTTGATGCTTTTTGCGCCTGATGAAGGCCTCGAGTTCTTCCTGTGGAAAAGTAGGTTCTGAGAGTACGCTGGCGACGATAGGGAGCAACTCGATAAAATGCTTTTTTAGAGAATGCAAAGTGACGCTCGCTAAATCGAGACCTACGGGGAACGAAAGCGTTCCGCCATAGAAGTCAACTGTTTCAGCGATATCAGCCGAGGAGTAGCTTGCCGTCCCCTCCCTGAGCATGGCGGCGCAGGTTTTTGATACTGACTTCTTGCACTCGAATGGCCTCCCCGCAAAAAAGACAATCTCTATTCTCACGATGTCCTGAGTGCCCATATTGGTTTCATATACCTCGGCGCCATTGGATAATTTCCAAATAAATGGCTGGGGTATTTTCAGGCTTTTCACCCTTTTTATTTCGGGCATGACAGCTCGATTCGTCATATTTTATCTTCCTAATAATTTGAGTAATAAAGAACTATTCCACCGGCGCTATCTCCGACAGGTACTCTCCGAGCCAGGCAATTTTGCCGGCAAAAGACCGCAACTCTTCTTCTTTTCCGAGAACTTCCCTGGCGTAAAGGTGGAGCCCTTCAAGCGGATTGGGCGAAGCGAGAATTTCTCTCACCCGCGTGTCAGTCTGGCCGAGCGATAAGACCTCCTCTTTGGAAGGTATTTCCAACAGCCCCGCTAATTGTCCGAGGTTGTTGCCCGTAAATATATCGCTGCGGAGGATTTGCTCCGGCAATTGGTCGTAGCCTATGCACATGGATTCAATGGGCTGCACAATAGTGTGGACGGCGGCGCCGCTGGCCCTGACATAGTAGGAGCGACCCAGCCGCCCCATCAAATCAATCTTGTGGGGATTGATTCTGCCCCTTTCATCTAAGACCTCTTCGAGAATGTGCATGCGCAACATTTCGCAGATTATCAGGTGGCCAGCGCCGCCTTCATCTCCGAGCGTGATGATATCCTTTACCCGGCATTCCATGTTGATGGGCGATTCTTTGACCCGAAACGGTCGCACCAGATCGGAGGGTATGGGCGTCAGCCCGCTTTTTTTAAATTCATTGATTCCTTTGGGAAACTGAGCGCCGCAGACTGAAACCTGCCTGACAATATCGTAACTAACAGCATTGACGACTACCTCCGGCACCTCGCGGACATTGGAAAGGGTGTCTTTTGTCGTATTGTTCGAAACGCGCCGGTTGGCAGAAAACACGAAAATGGGTGGATTGGAGCTGAAAGCATTAAAAAAGCTAAAAGGCGCCAGGTTGGGATTTCCATCCTTGTCCATTGAACTGACGAATGCAATGGGACGGGGCGCTATCCCTCCGACTATCAATTGGTGGAAATCGCGACGGGGGATAGTACCGGGATCTATGCTCCTGTATATCCGTTCCTCGCCTTGTATATTTCTTTTTTCTTTTTCCATTAAAAAAAATTTCCTTTAAAAATGAATTGAATAAAGAGAAACTCTCCGCTAACTGATTAAAAGAACAGTCAAATTTTTAGAAAAATTATTCGTCAGGATCTAATGACAGGTCGAACCGTTTCCGAATATCATCTACTAACGGGTTGATGGCTTTCATGGCCATATATTTTTCACTATCCGTCAATTTTTTAGGTCGGGCAGGAGCAGCGTTCGAGCGAGAAGGATCCAGCCTGATGTGCATTCCCAGTTTGGGAGTGTAGAGTTTTTTCCTCAAAAAATTTATCAGTTCGGTTTCTAAGCGGATGGTGCTTTCGGCCAGCGCCGACCCGACTACGACGGTTATGTCTTCGCCCTCAATGGTGTAAGAGGCGCCCCTGAGGATGGTTTTTGCAGAGCTGTTGTCTAAGGTGGAAACGTAAGCCTCCCAGGCCTGGGTTAAATTTTCGAGGCTGAGTTGGATTTCTTTTTTGGCGTCCTGATCCTTTGCTTCTGTCTCTTCCACTCTGGCATTGAGCGCGTCTAAGGAGCGCAGCGTCGGCACCCTGCTGCTTTTGAGTTGGCGAAGCACTGAAGTCTGAGCCTCGCCTTTGGCCTGTTCGTCTGGAGCCGGCTCAGTTGCTGCGTCCTGTTTGCCCTCCGTTTCTTTCAAAAAATCTATTGCTTTTTCTGGCGTCAGTCCACCTTCATGAACCTCTCCCTTCCTGTTTTCGGCCTCTGTTTCTGTCTTTTCTTCCTTATCGGATTTGGTGCTGGGCGAGGCTGCAACTTCCTGCTTTACGGGAATATTTGCCACAAAAGCCTGTTGGATGGGTATCTCTTTGCGCAAAGCGCTGCCGCCAGACTTTAGTTCAGCTATTTTTTTTTCCGAGAAATCGGGTAGGGATTGCCCTGACTTTGCCAGGCGAATGGCCTTGCCGATATAGCACATTTTGATTAGGGTCATTTCCACGTGCAGGCGTTTTGCTCTGGCCATTTTGTAATTGACGTCGCACTCATTGCAAAGGTTGAGGGCGCTGAGCAGAAAAGACGACGGGGCGGCGGCGGCCTGTTGTCGGTAGCGTTCGCTCAGAGCCTCCCCGGCTTCTAAAAGCTGTAGGGTCGCATCGCTTTTGCAAATCAGCAAATTGCGAAAGTGCCCGGCCAGGCCGTAGATGAAGTGATCCCCTTCAAAGCCGTTTCTGAGGATATCGTCAAAAATTAACAACACCGACTGCAAATCTTCTGTCAGCAAGGCATCCGTAAAGCGAAAGAAATAATCGTAATCGAGGACGTTGAGATTGGCGATGACGTCATCGTAAGTAATTTTCTCTCCCGATGAACTGACGATGCGGTCGAAGATGGACAGAGCGTCGCGCAGGGCGCCGTCTGCTTTTTGGGCGATGATGTGCAGCGCCTCTCCCTCCGCCTGGATGCCTTCGAGTTCGCAAATCTTTTGCAAGTGATTCTTGATATCCCTGACCTGGATTCTTTTGAAGTCATAAACCTGACAGCGGGAAAGAATCGTGGGAATAATCTTGTGTTTTTCGGTGGTGGCTAAGATGAAAATGGCGTGAGGAGGCGGCTCTTCCAGCGTTTTCAAAAAGGCGTTGAAAGCCGATTGGGAAAGCATGTGTACCTCGTCAATAATAAAGACCTTGTATTTCCCCTGTTGTGGCTGGAAGCGAACCTGTTCGACTAAGGCGCGGATGTTGTCAACGCTGTTGTTCGAGGCGGCGTCTAATTCGATGATGTTGAACGAGGCATTTTCATGGAAAGCGCGGCAGCTGCCGCACTCGCCGCAAGGCTCAAATTCTTTGGAGACATTTTCACAATTCAACACCTTGGCCAGAATGCGGGCGCAGGTAGTTTTGCCGACGCCGCGAGACCCGCAGAACAGGAAGGCATGAGCTACGTGACCGGTTTGCAGCGCCTTCTTGAGTGTTTGCGAAACGTGCTCCTGCCCGACGACGTCTTCGAAACGGGTAGGACGATATTTTCTTGCTGATACGACAAATGCCATCTAAAAGGATACTTGGGTGGCTTTGGACTTTTGGAATAGGCTGCTTTGAGTGAACAAAGAACTACAGCCAATTAGCCGCGCCGATTGAAAGTGATGAATCCTCGTGAAAATGCAATTTTTAACCGGCCTGACTAAAACAGAATAAGGTCCATGCAAATGGAAAGTTTTCTCTTTTCTTAATGGCCAAAGCCAGATTCACGAAGTTGCAAAGTTAGAAAAATAACCATCGGCCTGAGAGCTAAAAAAGCCGTCCTGATAGATTCTTTTTTATAAAAACTAAACCTTATAAAACTGTTAAGGTGCCAGACCGAAGCCCCTTAAATTATAGGTAAAAGATTATCTTCGCAGCCGCTAAAATTCTCTTGATTTTTTGTTTAAAAACTAAATTTATTAAAATGAAAAAAGCTTTTTTGACATTCATGCTTTTTGCAGTAGTCGGCCTTTTTAGCCTGGCAACTGCCCAAATTAAAACACCGGCTCCAAGTCCATTTTCTAAAATTGAACAAACCGCTGGGTTGACTACTATCACCATTGAATATAGTCGCCCAAGCGTGAAAGACCGCACTATTTTTGGCAACGTCGTTCCCTGGGGTCAGACCTGGCGCACGGGAGCCAACATGAACACCAAAGTTACTTTCAGCGAAAATGTGAAAATCGCAGGTAAAGACCTGAAGGCCGGTACTTACGCACTGTACACTGTTCCAAACCCGACATCTTGGGACATCATCTTTTATACTGATTCGAACAACGGAGGCGTACCTCAAAGCTGGGATGCTTCTAAAGAAGCGCTCCGCTTTAAAGCGACTCCTCAAGCCACCTCTTTCCAAATTGAATCCTTCCTGATAGATGTGAACAACCTGCGCAACGAGTCATGCAGCATCGGCATGGGCTGGGACAAAACCTGGGTGCAGTTTGACGTAATGCTGAACACAGATGAAGTCGTTACCAAAAACATCGACAGAATCATGGCAGGTCCCGATGCCAACGACCTGTACAATGCAGGCCGCTACTACTACGAGGCAGGCAAAGACATGAACAAGGCTTACGACTGGATCCACAGATCCAACGAAAAAGACCCGACCTTCTGGAAACTCCGCCAGGAAGCTTTAGTGCTCGCCAAATTGGGCAAGTATAGCGACGCTATTTCTGTAGCTGAAAAATCTACTGCAATGGCTAAAAAGGCGGACAACTCCGACTACCAGCGGATGAACGACGAGTCCATCAACGAATGGAAAGGAATGATGAAGAAGAAATAAGAGAACTCCTTCAGCATATAAATACGGGTTTCCTTTGGGAGACTTTACCTGTCAGGCGGTGGCGTTGCGCTATCGCCTGACTTGTTTTTACATGGCGCTGCCAAGACTCTTGATAGCGCCATTTTTTACAAAAATAATAAGCGTGGAGGGAGGCCTGCTCTTTACTGATTTTTGAATCTTTCCTCCAATTCATTCAAATTGAAAATCAGAAAGCAGTTGCGCCCCGAGGGGCTTTTGAAAGGTATAGAGCAAGCAAATAGCTGGTCAATCAGCTCTTGCATCTCGATAACGGTGAGAGTCTGGTTGTGTTTGAGGGAAGTGCTGCGCGCCATGGAATGCGCCAGATTTTCGCGAATGCCTAAATTTAGTTCTATGTTTAATTTGAACTGCTCAATCAAAGATTCAATGATGGCGACTTCGTTTTGTCCCTTCCTTAGCCCGACGGGTATGCCGTGAATGATGAAAGTATCCTTTCCAAACTCCTGAATATTGAACCCCAATAAGTTGACATCGGATAGAATATCGCGCAGAATATTAGTGTCTGCAGCGCTCAGGTTGAGCGTTTTGGGGAAAAGTTCCTGTTGGGTCCAGGCCTGTTTGTTTTCTAAACTTTGAAGGTAGCGCTCGTACAGGATGCGCTCGTGAGCGGCTTGTTGGTCAATCAGCATAAAACCCGACTTGAGCTGACTGACGATATAGGAAGCGTGAATTTGACAGGGTTCTTTGGCCTGGCGGGTAAACAGACTCGGAGCGCTGCCGGACTCATCCCCCGAAGGCCATTCGCTCTCTATGGTAATGGCGCCTTCTTCTTCGCTCTCCCCGCGCTTCGCATTTCCTTTTTCAAAATCCTCTTCGTCGTCGGTAAATAATTTTTGCCAGTTCTTGAGATTGGAGCGCTCTCTGGACGAGCTATCCCTGTCGAAGCCAGAGACAGTGGAGTTTCTACCAGAAAACTCTGTTGTATGAGCCTGAGACATTTCCCTTTCAAAATCCTGCTGGGAGGAAGTCGAAAGAGGCAGTCCCGAATATTGGCCTTTGGCTAAATTGGATTCCTGGTCGAAGTCTAAAGAAGGAGTGATATTGTACTGCCCCAGCGCATGCCGCACGACTACTCTGAGGTAATTGTACACCAGTCTCTCGTCGTCGAATTTGATTTCCTGTTTGGTCGGGTGTACGTTGATGTCAATTCGGTCGGGCGCTATTTCGATAAAAAGCACATAGAAGGGATAGGTATCCTTCGGCAGCAGGTCTTCGTAGGCCGACATGACGGCGTGGTGCAGATACCCGCTTTTGATAAAGCGCTGGTTGACAAAAAACATTTGCTCCCCTCTGGTCTTTCTTGCAAACTCCGGCTTGCCGATAAAGCCCGTGATTTTCATCACGTCCGTCGCCTCCGATACGGGCACTAATTTGGGGTTGAAATTATTGCCGAATATACCCACGATTCGCTGGCGCAGATTGGCCGGGGGCAGGTGAAATACTTCCTGGCCGTTGTTGTGGAGCGAGAAGAAAACATCGGTATTGGCTAAGACGATGCGCTGGAATTCATCGAAAATATGCCGCATTTCAATCGGATCCGTTTTTAGAAAATTGCGGCGAGCCGGCACGTTGTAAAATAGATTTTTGACGGAGATGTTGCTACCGGCGGTACATTGGCAGGGTTCGTGGATGGTGAGCTTTGAACCCTCGATGACGATGCGGACGCCGAGTTCTTCATTGTGGGGGCGGGTGCGCATTTCTATTTGCGCCACAGCTGCAATAGAGGCCATAGCTTCCCCTCGAAAACCCATGGTGCGGATAGAGAATAAATCTTTTGCCTCTCGAATTTTGGAAGTAGCGTGCCGCTCAAAGCACATTCTGGCGTCTGTTTCAGACATGCCGCTTCCGTTGTCAATTACCTGTATCAGCGTTTTGCCGGCGTCTTTGATGATGAGCTTGATGCTGGTGGCGCCGGCGTCAATGGCGTTTTCCATTAGCTCTTTAACTACTGATGCAGGTCTCTGCACAACTTCGCCGGCTGCAATCTGGTTGGCGATGGCTTCCGGCAGAAGCTGAATTATGTCAGCCATTCTCTGGATACTTTTTATTCAAAAAATCGAATAATCCTCGGCAAATATACTTCAATTGTCACGTAGGTCAGAACGACTAACACGACAATTATCACCAAGAGCCGGATGTTTGATTTCATCACCTGCTCCTGGCGAACCTTCTTGTCCATCAGGTAGCTGCTCTTCCGCGATATATCCCGACGAATGCGCGCCTTCATGGCCTCGGGATCGTCGCCGGCTCTTGACTCTGTCTTTTTCAGGCGCTCCTGAAATTCTTCCTTCTTTTGGTCGTAAAACCG
This sequence comes from uncultured Saprospiraceae bacterium, assembly GCA_964643005.1. Taxonomy (GTDB): domain Bacteria; phylum Bacteroidota; class Bacteroidia; order Chitinophagales; family Saprospiraceae; genus UBA6168. The sequence continues at coordinate 40,600 of CAZXQI010000001.1, forward strand.
CGGCTTGTAGTCAAAGCCCACTGGTTTTGGCGGCTTTAAAAATCCGAATAGACCCATGGCAAAGGGATTTTAAATGATTATAAATGCAATGCAAGACGGGATTTTTCAAATGAACCGACCTCTAGGAGGCTTTTAAAATTGCCTGATAGACGACTTCGGCAGCCTTTGACCAGCTAAACTTCTTTCGCTGTTCTCTCCCCTTGTCAACTAAAGTATGATAAAGATGTCTATCCTCCCAAATCTGGCGCATCGCTTCCGCTATTTCTTCCACCGATTCGGGAGAAACCAAGAGGGCTGCGTCTCCTGCCACTTCGGGTAGGGAAGAGACATTGGAGGTAATGACTGGCGTCTCGCAGTTCATGGCTTCCAGCACGGGCACGCCGAAACCCTCGAACAGAGAAACGTAGGTGCTGGCAAACGCCGCTCCCGTCAGATTGGCTAGTTCCTCGTCCTGCACATAGCCGAGGAAATGGATGTCCTGCCGATGCCCGGCGGCGCGCCAGGCTGCCAACACATCTCCCTTTTTCCAGGCAAAGCGACCGACTATCAGCAATTGCAGCGAGCTGTTGGTCTGTCCTTTGAATAAGTCAAAGGCGGCGATGAGTCGGTGCACATTTTTTCGGGGATGCACGGCGCCCACGTACAAGAAGTAGGGTTTGCCTCCGGTGCGTTTTTCTCGTATGGCCTGCTTTTCTGATTCGCTGAGAGGTTTGAAAATCTCCCGACAGCCATTGAAGGAAACGGTTATTTTTTCAGGTGGAACACGGTATTGCCGTACGATGTCCGATTTGGTAAAATGGCTGACGGCTACTATTTGCGCAGCTTTGCGATTGAATTTTGGAGCAAAATACTCGTAATATTTTCGATGAAAAAAAGATAGCTGTTTGGGAAAATGGACGTGGGCAAGGTCGTGAGTCACTAAAACGGTACCGAGCTGTGCGCGGAGAGATAAGAAATTGTCAGGCGATAAAAAGACGTCTGCTTTGTACTTTTTTAAAGCCCGGACTACGGCCACTTCAAACCACCAGACAAAAAGAAACGGATGGCGAGCCGGCGGAGAGAGCACTACCGGGACGACGTTTTTTCCATAAATGAAACCGGCGTCAAAGGCGCGGTCAAAAAAGAAAATAAACTCATGCTCCGGATGATCGCTTACCAGCCTTCGGGCAATTTCATGGGTAAACAGGCCAATGCCTTCCAGTTTATTTTTTATAAGAAAACGGGTATTGATGGCAATTCTCACCAATCTTTCTCCTATCTTTTCTTAAATAGCCCGATGATAAACAACAGGACTACGGCGCCTATCGTGCCCGTAAGTATGCTACCTACCACGCCTGAGCCAAGTGAAAAGCCGACTTTGCCCAATAGCCAATATCCGAAGATACCGCCGACAATGCCAACGGCAATATTGCCGAGAAGCCCGAATCCGTAACCTTTAAATAACTGACCGGCAAGCCAGCCTGCGATAGCGCCAATGATGAGGACAGAGATCCATTCCATGGTAAAAAATTAAGTTGGTTAAAAGATTTTGGCGAAGATTCAGGAAAAATCTGGCTTCTTTTGTAAGTTGAATTCTTCCTGCTTTGCCGGCGGTAAAGTTGGTGAAACAAAGCTATTCCAACAAATTTTAAACAATCCTTTTAATGGAAGTCATCTTGAAGTATTTTCCCGACCTGAATGAAGAGCAGATTAGCAGGTTCCGTGCATTGGATGCGCTCTATCGGGATTGGAACGCAAAAATCAATCTGATCTCGCGCAGGGATATTGACAACCTCTACCTGCACCACGTCCTCCATTCATTAGCCATTTCCAAAATATTGTACTTTAAAGAAGGTTCGGAAATTCTCGACATCGGCACCGGCGGCGGCTTTCCGGGAATACCGCTTGCCATCCTCCAGCCGGAAGTTAAGTTCCATCTCATTGACGGAACCCAAAAGAAAATAAAAGTAGTAGAAGAAATCATCCAGTCCTTAGGCTTGAAGAACGCCAAAGCGCAACAGGTGCGGGCGGAAGAACTGAAGGGAAGACGATATGACTTTGTAGCGACGCGCGCCGTCGCCGAATTGAACCAGCTTCGCCTGTGGAGTCAGCGCCTGCTAAAGAGCAAACACCAGCACGCCATCCCCAATGGACTGATAGCCCTGAAAGGAAACGTCCAGATGGAAATAAAAAACCTGCCCAAAGGAGAGTTTACGGAAGTCTTCCCCATCTCAGATTTTTTTGAAGAAAAATACTTTCAGGAGAAGTATGCGGTCTATTTACAGGGATAGAAAAGGGTAGGGGAGAGGAGAACTGTAGCCGCCAGATGTCGAGAAAAAATGAACCCGCGCCGCAATACGCAACTTAGTATTGGAGCATTGCGGCGCGAGAGAGAGATCAATCTTCGCTTTCCTCTGTGTCGCCATCCTCGCTGGAAATCTTGACCTGAGCGGAGCTAATCTTTGCTTTAATCTTTTGCTCGATGTCCAGCGCCACTTCTGGATTGTCCATCAGGAATTGTCTGGCGGCATCACGACCCTGGGCAATTTTTGCATCGTCGTAACTGTACCAGGCGCCGCTCTTGTTGATGATGTTAAAGTCAACCCCCATATCTACGATCTCGCCCGCTTTTGAAATACCTTCCCCGTACATGATGTCGAATTCAGCCGTGCGGAAAGGAGGCGCCACTTTGTTTTTGACAACTTTCACTTTCACGTGGTTGCCGACGATGTTGCCTTCTTTATCTTTCAATGCCTGCCCCGTTTTGCGAATATCCAAACGGATAGAAGCATAAAACTTAAGGGCGTTGCCGCCGGTGGTCGTTTCCGGATTGCCGAACATGACGCCGATTTTCTCGCGCAATTGGTTGATGAAAATGCAGGAGCAGCCCGTTTTGCCAATGGCGGCGGTCAGCTTCCGCATGGCCTGCGACATCAGACGCGCCTGAAGACCCATCTTTGAATCGCCCATTTCGCCTTCGATTTCGCTGCGGGGAACTAAGGCGGCCACCGAGTCGATGACAATGATGTCAATGGCGCCGGAGCGGATGAGGTTCTCCGTGATTTCGAGCGCCTGCTCGCCGTTATCAGGCTGGGAAATCAGCAGGTTTTCAGTGTCAACTCCGAGCGCTTCCGCATAGCTTCTGTCAAAAGCGTGTTCAGCGTCAATGAAAGCGGCAAAGCCGCCTGATTTTTGACATTCTGCAATGGCGTGGATAGCCAAAGTGGTCTTTCCCGAAGATTCGGGACCGTAGATTTCGACGATCCTCCCACGCGGAAATCCACCAACTCCAAGCGCAATATCCAATCCTAAGGAGCCTGTGGAAATGGCCTCTATGTCAAGTACCTGTTTGTCGCCAAGGCGCATGACTGTGCCTTTGCCGAAGGTTTTATCAATGCGATCAATGGCAAGGTTAATCGCCTTTACTTTAGAATCTCTGTCCTGGACCATATCTTTTGGTTTGATTTAAAAAAAATTGTTTTAAATATGATGCAAAGTTAAAAAAATTGTTTTAACTGTCAAGAAAAATGTTGTAGAAAGGAATTTTTATTAAAAAAAAGTTTTCTCTCAATTGGATAAAAAGTGAAGTTGGTTGATACTCAAGACTTTGCCTTTACCGGAATCCTTTTTTAAAATTATTTTTAAAATCCAGGCTTTTAAAAACAGGCCGGGTTCAATACTAAATTCTTAAAGATTTACGGCTGTACCGGCAAAGTCGAAAGGTAAAACTTCTTTTAGAAACAGGGAAACGCCGACGAAGAGAAAATTGATGAAAGCCGGTTCAGAAGAAATTCAGCAGCGATTGGGAGAGAAGAAAATCTTCGGAAGCCTTAGGACGAGGAAATAGCGTTGACTTAAGCTATAGGTATTGGAAATTATAAAATAAAAAAGCCCTTACCGGGTTAGGAAAGGGCCAGAGTCATTTTGCCACAGTTGCTTAGTGCATTGGATTGAGTGCAGTTTGCTCGCTGTAGCTCAAAAGGTTTTTCAGAGTAGCCGGTTTTGGGTTGAATTTAGCCTTTGGAAACTGGAGGTAACTGTTGTACAGTAGTTCGTATTCCTCCATCAACAATGAATCTTCATTTAAGGCCTCGCCGATTTCTATGGTTCTGCCCGGCGAGGTTTCTCTGTAGATAAATTGGATCAAATCAAGTTGTGTAAGGTGTTTTTTCATGTAAAGAAATTTAGGTCAGTTATTGTATCGCTGTCAATCGCTTACTTTACTTAACTTTCTCCCTGTTAAAATTATTGCTTTGAGGTAAAATTTTTCTATTTGCCCAGATAAACAGAGGCTTTAGGGAGGTATTTTCCAAAGCTTTTGAAGCTGCCGCACCGGCCTTCTTCGCCTAAGATTTTGCCGTTCAACCAATTAACATTTGTTGATAAACCATGTGGAAAATATGTGGAAAAAAACACAGGCATTGGGATTGTTTATCCCTTAGCCTGAGCCTATCTTTGTTTACCGCTATTTTCAAAAAAATGTTTTTCAAAAATATTGGAACGTCAATATTTTATTTTGAAATAAAAAATTATACTTGTAATTTTTTAAGATTACTTTTTTTAAATACTTGATAAAATGGACTTTAAATTAGATTTAGGGAGGCTTTACAACTTCCTTTTTTCTTAAAAATTTTACAGGTATAATACCTGGTTTTGGGAAGAGGAGAAACGAGGCATGACAGGTATCTGTGTCAGGGGATTCATCGAAAAGCAAACTATGATAAAGGCTTTGCTACCATCCGCCGAGATCTGCAACGATTAATTGTTTTTACAACTTCATCAGAGCATTGAGGTGAAATGGAGGATACCGTCTGAAACGAACTGGTTTCTACCCTTTCCTAAAACCTGGGAACTCAACTCTTTTCAAAATCTTTGACTTACAGCGAATCAGGCGTAAATGCAACGATCCTGCCGGAGCATTTGCCAGCTTCAGACGACGCTGGCTGCTTCCGTACAGTCCGGAAAAATGATGAAAACGGTTCAGCCGCTTGCGCTCCACCTCGGTGGAAAGAACTTCACAGACAATTGTCGCAAGATAGCTTTGTGAAAATAAACGCGAGTAGCCGAAGAATCATCCGCAGCCGGTTAGTCTGAGCGAGTATTCGGAGGATTTTCTTCAACTGCCCTTTTCGCCTTGGCGCAATGGGCAGGAGAAGATTGGCATCCTTTAGAGGCGCCTGAGTTCGTAAGGATTGCCGTTTGCTCATGCCGCATTAGCCGGTATGCAATGCGCGCTGTACCTCGGATGAATTCTGCGCCACAGATTTTCCTGAGCAATTTGCTGCGGCAAAAAGTTCGAAAAAACTGAATGCGCTGCATCCTGCCCGACTTGTTTCCGCAAGGTACAGGTCGTGAGAAGTCAACATCAAGGTCTCTATCCGCTGCTGTTAAGGCAAACATCAGAGAAGAATTGAACCTGGCTCTTGTTTTTTTTCTTTGATCTCTTGTCATCTCATCGAAAGAAAACTGCCCTCGGCCAGGAGGCTTTGACTGGAGGGAAAAGGCGGCCGGCGCATTGCGCTGCGCTCAAAGCGAACTACCGGCCTTCTGTAACATTTCGCCGACCGGCGTCTCCTACGGCGCAGGTTATTTTGAGTGAGACAGGAGGAAAACAGAACGCTGCCTGCTCCTAAAGGTAAAGGCTAAAAAGCCCTTGTCGGCAAATACTCCGGTATCCGTCAGGAAGCCTGAGAACGACGATGAGGCAGGCATCAGCCTTGATGCCCCAGCCGACGACCGGCCATCCTGTCGCGGCAAAGGAAAAAGGGGTCGGCGCGTCAGTTGCTGGTCCCTTTTCCTTTTTATAGTTTTGCCAGCCTGCGTATTCTTTGCGTCCTTTGCAGCTTAATTGACTGGAAGAATGACGGCAGAAGAAACAGCAATCCGCACCACCTATTTTAGCATCATTGGAAATTTCCTCTTAGCTCTGATAAAAGGACTGGCCGGCGTATTTGGCAACTCCTATGCGCTCATTGCGGACGCTATCGAATCTACCACTGATATTTTCTCTTCCTTCTTAGTTTTCCTCGGGCTTAAATACGCCAACAAGCCCCCTGACAAAAACCACCCTTACGGACATGGACGGATCGAACCCTTAGTCACTTTTATGGTCGTGGGCTTCCTGATTACTTCGGCTACCATTATTGGCTATGAAAGCATCCGGCATATTGGAACCCCGCACGAGTTGCCCCAAAGCTGGACCCTGTACATTCTGGGCGCCATCATTATCTGGAAGGAGATTTCTTACAGAGTGGTCATTAAAAAAAGCAGGGAGACGAATAGCTCTTCGCTCAGGGCGGACGCCTGGCACCACCGCAGCGATGCCATCACCTCCATTGCGGCTTTTATTGGGATTTCGATAGCGCTGATTTTGGGCGAAGGCTATGAAGGAGCGGACGACTGGGCTGCGCTCTTTGCCTCCGGATTTATTCTCTACAACAGCTACCGGATTTTCCGACCGGCTTTGGGCGAGATCATGGAGGAGCACGTTTACGATGATTTAGTCGCCGACATCCGACGGATTTCTATGACGGTAAGCGGCGTAGTTGACACCGAGAAATGCCTCGTGCGCAAATCCGGATTGAAGTTTTACATAGACCTGCACATCGCCGTTAACGCCGGGCTTACCGTCAGACAGGGGCACGATATAGCGCATAAATTAAAGGACACCCTGTTGCGGGAGATTCCTCAATTGGGCAACGTCCTCATCCATGTGGAGCCGGACGAGTACGAGGACTGAATAATCGGACTGCCGAAATTGGAATCAACGACCTTCCCGCCTGCCCTTTGATTGGACGGGAGAACGATGAGAACCCGGAGACCCTTTTTTCTTCCCTCTCCCCTTTATTTTTTTTGAAAAAAATGGAAAACGGGTGGAGTGCATTTTTCAAAAAAAACTGTGCCTTCTTCCCAATACTTCGTCTTCCGCAATCTTCTTTGCCGGCCTTTCCCACGCAGCAACTCATTTCTTTTTCGCTTTAACTGGCACAAAAGGCCGGAATTATCGTAAGCCAGAATTTAGAGGCTAAAGCTGAGTTTCATTTTTCTGCCTAAAATGGACGGAAGCGTAGAAATGTTTCGGCGCCTTCCCACTCCCTTAGCTTCTATTTATTTTTGATTTTTTAAAAAAATATAGACGGCATTCCAGGACGATCCTGATAAATTATACATATTGGCTCACTCATTTTTCAAAAAAATTAAAATACCCATGCGCCTGAAATTTTCATCGCTTCTCTCCTTTCTTTTTATTTTTCAAAGCCTTGCGATTATCGCCCAGGAAAAGTGGACGCCGGCACGTTTGACCCTGACCACTCCCTGGACGAGTGCGGTATCGCCTGAGAAGACCCTGCCGGAATATCCACGACCTCAGATGACCAGACCGGAATGGCGGAGCCTGAATGGACTTTGGGACTTTTCTCTCTACGACACGGAGACGAAGAAAATACTGAAACAGAGTAAAATTTTGGTTCCATATCCCGTCGAGTCGGCCCTTTCCGGCGTCGGTATGAGGGTGGAACCAAACTTCGTCATGGAGTATCATCGCGAAATCGTCATTCCTGAAAAATGGAAAGACCGGCGGATCCTCCTGCATTTTGGCGCTGTTGACTGGGCCGCCGAAGTAAGCGTTAACGGCAAGAAGGCAGGGGAACACGAAGGCGGGTACGATCCTTTTAGCGTTGACATAACGGACTACCTGATCGGCGCCGGAGCGCAGGATATCAGCGTCCGGGTTACCGACCCCACTGACGCCGGCGGACAGGCTGTTGGGAAGCAACGTCTCAGGCCTCACGGCATCTGGTACACTGCCGCCAGCGGTATCTGGCAGAGCGTCTGGATGGAGCCTGTGTCCTCCGCCTACATTAGTTCTTATCGCGTCGAGCCGGACGTGGACGGGGGTCGCATTATTGCGAGGGTAGAGACAGTAGGCGCCATGAAGGGTCTGAAAATCATGGCCAGCATCCAGCAGGAGGGCGCTAAACTCTCCCATGCTTTTGGTAGAGCCGGCGCCCCGCTGTTACTCGCTGTCAACGACGTTCGCCTGTGGTCGCCCGAAGACCCCTACCTCTACGGCTTAGAAATCAGCATTCAGGATGCCGCCGGAAAAGTGTTGGACAAGGTGGATGGTTATTTTGGAATGCGCAAAATCTCATTGGGCAAAGATGAAAATGGCTTTACCCGCCTGATGCTGAACAACCAAGCCTACTTCCAATTGGGCGTCCTCGACCAGGGTTTTTGGCCCGATGGTCTCTACACGGCGCCCTCTGAGGCGGCGATGATTTTTGACTTAGAAAGTATGAAGGCTATGGGCTTCAACATGATTCGCAAGCACGTGAAGGTAGAGCCGGAGCGCTGGTACTACCTCTGCGACAAAATGGGGCTCCTCGTCTGGCAGGATATGCCCAACGCCGCTAATGTCTCTGCGGAGGATAGGCAGCAATTTCGCTGGGAACTAAAAGCCCTGGTGGACGCCCGCTTCAATCATCCTTCTATTGTTATCTGGACGCCTTTCAACGAGGGTTGGGGTCAACACGACACGGAGTTCTACGTCGAGAAGTTGAAAGAATGGGATCCTACCCGTCTGGTAATCAATGCCTCCGGTTGGACGGACGAGGGCGTCGGCGATGTGACAGACGTTCACGACTACCCAGGCCCGTCGGCGCCGAATCCCGAAGAAGCCCGCGCTTCTGTGCTCGGTGAATTTGGCGGACTCGGGCTGAATGTGCGAGGGCATCAATGGGCGGACGGGGGCTGGGGATATCAGCTCATCTCTTCTCCGGAAGTTCTTTTGGAAAGATACGAAGATATCTATCGTGAGCTACTGCCCTTAGAAGCTAGGGCAGGGTTGAGCGCCGCCGTGTATACGCAGCTATCAGATATCGAAACGGAGAACAATGGCCTGATTACCTACGACCGAAGATTGATCAAAATGGACACGGCGCTGGTTCGGCTGGCTCATGCCGGATACCTGCCGCCTAAGCCTACTAACCAGGCTCTTATTTTTGATAAAAAAATTAGCGTCCCTCTTTCCTGCATACGACCGGGCGCCCGCATCCAGTATGCCATCGAGGAAAAAGGCTCCGAACCGGTTTGGAAGGATTACACTGAGCCGCTTTTGTTTAAAAAAGCCGCCTCCATTCTCTGCCGTGCAAAATGGGACGACGGCGCCGAAAGTCGGACGCAGCGCTATGCTATCGCGAAAGTTAAGCCCCTGAGCGCTTCAAAGGCGCCCAAAAATGCCATGCCCGGTTTGTCGGTAAAACTTTACGACGGGTCCTGGGATAAGCTGCCGGACTTCTCCGCCCTGAGTCCTTCCGTCATGGCGTCTGTTGCGGAGCCTACCGTAGATGGCCTGGGTAAGCAGGAGGATTTTGCGGCGCTTTATGAAGCCTGGATTGAAATACCAAAAACGGGAGTTTATACTTTTTACCTCAGCTCTGACGACGGCTCGCGACTATCCGTTTCCGGCCGCAAACTCATCGAGGACGACGGCATTCACGGAATAAGGAAACTCAAGGCAGGCGCGGTTTTAACAAAAGGCCGCCATCCTATCCGATTGGAATATTTCCAGAAAAAAGGAGGATTGGGTTTGGAACTTCAGATAGTTGGCGAAACGGGCGAAGCTGTTTCCCCTAAATGGGTGCATATAGCGGAGAAATAAATGGACGCTTTCCGAAGCAGACCGACCCGTAGTGGTTTGCAATGTGGATTTCTTTCGGGGCGACTTTCTGGCAGAGAAAGTCGCCCCGAAAGAATTTTTACAAAGAGAATTTCTAAAGAATTCCACCGAACTAGCTAAAGAAAAATTTTCTGACAAAATCCTACCTGGCCGCGCGAATGGTGGTAGTTTCCTGAATCCAGCAGGGGACAAAGAAAGAATCTCCTTCTTTGAGGGTCCTCTGGAAAATCTCGTCAATGGCCGGCATGTACTGAGTATATTGATTGATGAGTTTGTTGGCTTCTGCGGCGACGCCCGAATCTACTGATTTAGCTTTTTGCCACATATCTATGGCAGGCCAGACTACAATCTGGCTATCCCATCCCCGACCGGGGCCGCAAATAGGCCCGCTGGAAGCGTACATGGTGCCGATTAGAATGTAAGGCTCCCCCCAGTTGGGTTGCAGGCGGGCGGCCTCGCGGGCGTACTGCCGGGCGCGGGTGTAGTTCTTCAGATAGGCGAATTGAATTTTGGCGATGAGCAAATTGTATTGCGCCTTTCCTTTGTTATCGGAAATATTGGGCAGCGCATCCTCTAAGCATTTGACGGCGTCGCGGTATTTACCATTGCGCAAGAGGTCGTTGCAAGAGGGGCCGGTTTCTTCCCGACAGTTTTTGTTGTAAGCGGCATTGAGGGCGACTAATTCAGGGGAATCATCGGAACATTTTCCCCATTTCAACCGACTGAAGGTATTGAGCACAACATCGCAATCATCAGGATTGGCAACGAAAGCTGGGTAGTATTTATCTCTATAATAATCGCAGGGATAGAAATCCTCGATGGACTCTAAAGCCTCTAAACGGACGGGGGCGTATTCGTTGATGATATTCCAGTTGTCGCATTCACTGCCCTTACATTCGGCCAGTCCTTTGGCGATGGCATCTTTGATAGACTGTTCATATTGCTGCGCTTCGGCCACTGGAATTTGTTCGTCCAAAGCCAGATCAACGAGCAGGGAAGTGAAGGGATTGAGGACGAAGTAGCGAGGCTCCCCATTGTCCTTTTCAATGGAAGTTTTAAAAAGCTCGTATTGCTCCTTTTTCGACAAAAGCTCCGGGTATTTGAAAAAATAATCGAAAGCCTTCAGCCCTGCGACTAATCCGCCCTCGGGATAGCATTTCTCCATTTCGTCGTACAATTTGAAAATCTTTTCAACGTACTCGCTTCTCCTGCTGGTATCCTCCGCCATGAAATGTTCGAAGAACCTCATGCCGTCGGTGAATACGGTGGTGCGTTTTCCGTCAGCCGCAGGGGCGTGCTTGTACACGTATTGCCATTTTTCAAAAGCCGAATTCCAGTCCTCTACTTTCAGGAAATCCCGATACAGGACGAAATCCTCCAATGCCTTGTCGGGATTGGGAGCTACGTTGAAAGTGGGACATGGATTTTGAGTAATTGGCGTTGTCGGCTGGGTGGGTTGAGGTTTTGTATCTCCGGTTTTTTCCTGAGTCTTTGGCGTACAGGCAAAAAGAAAAATGGAGAAAAGTGAAATGATGTAAAATTTCGTCGTCATGAATTTTGTATTTGATGGCTGTTTGAATAGTCCTGAAATCTAATCTTCTCCTCAGTTTGGGTTTGACCGATTTTTTAAAAAAAATAGTCTCGTATTTGCTGCAAAAAAAGCAAAAAAAAGCCCCGTTTCAATTAAAAACGAGGCTTCATTATCAATGTTATTTTGTAGGCCTTAATCCTTGAACCTCACTTTTACTGTTTCGCCAATCCAGCAGGGAACGGTTATGGAAGAACCTTCTGCGATCTTGCGCATGAAACCGTCTTCTTTGGCAGGCAGATAGCTGCTGTACCGGCCGATTTTGCTGCCGGCCTCGCCGGCCACGCTACTGTCAATGGATCTGGCGTAGGAATATTTATCAATCGCCGCAATGATAGCTAAGGAAGCGTCAAAGGCGTCGTTACCGCAGGAGTTGCCGGATGCGGCGTACATGTCGCCTATCAGCATGTAGGGTTGTCCCCAGTTGGATTTGTACTGGGCGGCGGTTCTGGCATGTTCGCGGGCTGAGGAGAAGCGATTCAGCTGACGGAACTCGACAGAAGCCATGTAGAAATAGTAGTTGGCCAATTTTTCACTGTCTTTGGCGCCGGCCTTTTCTTTTGCGATACCTTCTTCGAATTTATTCAAAGCCTCTGTGTAGCGACCTTCTTTGTAAAGGGCAATCCCGTGATCGCCAGGGTTTTCGGCGTAGTATTCGGCCAGTTTAGCGGCGTTTTCCTCAGCCACTATTTTTTCATAGCGGACTCTCAGTTCCTCGACGAAAGGATCGTCTGCCAGACAACCCTGCTGAACGAGTTTATTGTAAATGTACTTGAGCACTTCCGTATCGTCTGGATGCGCTCTGTAGTCAGGTTCCAATTTAGATTTGAAAAAAGCGCAGTCGAAGATATCTCCTTCGATTTGAGCGAAAGTGGCGTTCATGGCTTCTTTGGCTTGCTGGAAATAGGCTGACATATCGTTGTTCAGCCCGATGTTGTGGTCGGCGATATTATTCAGGGTAGTGTAAATCTCTCTGGCCTTTTCAGCAGTCATCAGTTTATTTTGGTACTGATAAACGGCGATAGTGGCATAAGGCTGGAACACTACGTAGCTGGTGTTTTCACCACCTGCTGCCACAGCATCTTCGCAGGCCTTTAGATTATCGCTGTACATGGAGTTCAACGTGTAAAACATTTCGTAGGCCTTCATGCTGAGCGTGAGCACTTTTTCGGCTGGATAGCATTGCGCTTGCTCGTCAAACAGGCGGAGAATAATATCGGCGTATTCTTTCTTTTTCGCCGGATCAGTCTCTTTTTTGAATTTATCAAGGTAAATCGTGCGCCCATCTTTGTAATGAGTAGAACGTTGGCCATCTGCTGCCGGAGCGCCTTTATAGGCTTTTTCCCAGTAGGCGAAGGCCTTATCGTATTCTTCCGACTTCATAAACTGACGGTATAAAACGTGCGCCTCTTCCAATGCATCTTTTTGTGGGGAATTTGTCCAGGTTTCGCATTGGCTAAACGCCGGCAGACCCCATCCCAAGGCCAAAAAAATGAAAATGAAAAGATTCAGGATTTTCTTCATGATTAAATTATTTACGATTTTGCTTCAATGAAATCTCCTTAGAGAGGTTTTTAAAAAGAATTTTATTTGAATAAAAAATTGACAAAGGTTCTTTTTAACAGGCTCCTTCCTTATCCAAATTTGCGTTTAAAGAACCATGTACTTTCGTTTAGAGTAAAGCCTAAGGACATTTTCACAAAGGTTTCTTTAATTGCGTTGGAGGTATTCAACTTACCCACTTCGATGGCAAAATTAACGAAAGAAGTCTGTTGTCTGGGCAATATGACGGGTAACCCGAGGCCCAGGGTCACTGCATATTGGCTAAGGTCGTTCAATCTCGGATCGTCGCCGTAGTAAGCGCCTACCCGATAGCGTATCCGCTTTAAGTAGTCATTATAAGAGCCGGCGTCGGGAATGTATTCAGCGCCCGCCGAAATCCGATAACTGTCAAATAGTTTTTCCGGCTTTGAAGGATTGTCGTATTTGCCCCAGCCGCCGTAGCTGTATTCCAGCCCTAAGCGCAGTTTGGACGTTTTCTGATACATGAGGCCGAAGGTCCATTCTGCGGGCAAAGTTCCCTTCGCCTTCACGCCGCCCTGGTACAGCATCGTATCTGACTGGACGGGCGAATAGTTGGTATTCTCCCCAATCCTCAGTATGTCGCTTTCGGTGTGGAAGCTATTGGAAGGATGCCCATAAACGCCGACAATCAGGCTGCGACCGGTGTAGAATTTGTTGTTCTCCGATTTTTTATCGAGGTCAAACCGGTACTGGGCGCCGAGCGTCCAGTTGAATCCCCGAATGGTCACATTGTCCAAAAATTTATCCTGATAAAAAATCAGCGCTTCGCCGAGGTCTTCCTGTCCGTTGTTGTTTGCGTCGAAGAACTCGCTGAACTCTGCCCTGCGCTCGCTTTCCAACTGGCCAAACAGATAGCCGATATTCAACCCGGCGGAGAAGTTTTTGTACCTGACGCCGGTTCCCCACTGCAACTGGCTGGTTCCTCCGGTTCCTTTAAAAATGTTGGTAATTTTTGTCTGATCGGTGGAGGCTTCTTCCGTTTCGATATCGTAGCCGACAATTGTATTGGGGAGCAATGCAAAATTCATCCCCCAGAAAACTTTGCGCTCTCTTCTGCTGAGCACGTCGTTCAGGGGATTTTGCAGAGGGAATCCCAATGCCAGATGCGTGAGGTTTCCCGTCCAGATGCCCGCCGACTGCCCGCCGTAAGACAAGTTGGAGAAATTGGCGGAAAGTCCGGCCTCAAATGCTGTCGCATTGAGCCAGGCTAAAGAAGCGGGATTGAATAAATTGAGGTGCAGCGGATCGGCATAAGCTGCGGTGAGGCTGCCGAAGCCGGCGGAGGAAAGCGTATGCCGAACGGACTTCCCTAACCCGATGCGGGAATAAGGAGAGTTGTCTTTGGGTTGGGCAAAAAGGCCTGTTGAGATGGATAAACATGCGACAAAGAACAGGATGCAGTTTCTCCTCAAATTCCTTTTAAATCGCAAACTGCCAGGCTTTAGAAATTCAGACATTATACTGTAAGATTTTATTCAGCCCGATAAGGACTAAATTTTGGTGCGCAAATATCTTTGTTTTAAGGTTTTTGGCAAAAAAATCGGCATCTCCCCCTGTTAAAATTACTTGAAGGGGTCGAAAATGCCTCCTACACAAGCGGATAAAACTTCCAACTTCCCATAGCGCCCCTCTGACTCCACCATTTCGGAGGGAGTTTTCCGTACTATCCCCTAAGAAATAAGGAATCGGACTTTTGGAAAAATCTTTTGAAGCCGTCGCCTGGGCGCCTTTGTTTTCAGGCTCTCTGCTCACTAAGGGCAATTTGGCCGTGAAATGATGCATGGCTTTGAGACGCATTTCAATACCTGGGGCAATATTGCCTCCTAAGTATTCGCCCCGACTGTTCAGCGCATCCATTGTGATGCAGGTTCCGGCGTCGATGATGAGGCAGTTTTCTTTTGGATACAGATGGAAAGCCCCGGCTGCTCCGGCGATACGGTCTTTGCCCAATGTCTCCGGCGTCGCGTAGGAAATATGGATGGGCAGAGCTGTCTCCACTCCGAGCTGAAAGTAGCGGAAATTAGCTTTTATAAATTCCTCGGCTTCCACAGGTACGTTTGCCACGCTGGAAAGGATGATGTTTTCAATCTTTTGGTTGTATGCCAATTTCTGAAGCCCATCGAGGGTGAGCGCCTCCCAGATTTCCTTCTGCACGAAAGCGTCCCCATCAAAAATGCCCAGCTTGATGCGGGTGTTGCCGATGTCTATGGCCAGATTCATATTTTAATCGCTTTAATCTGGTTAGGAAATTCAATAAAAAATTCAGAAGATAACATGCTGATTTTAATGGTTTTCGGAGCGCTACAAAATTAGTGTGGATGTTTAGGCGGTAAAAAGAGCGGCAATGATACGAGCAAAAATTTTAATTAAATTTTTGGAATAAAAGAAACGGGAGAAGGGGGCGGCAAAACTATACCCTGCCGGCCTGAAAAATGGGGTAAAGATTTCGCAGAAAGGGAAGCCGGGCTACCTACATTCAGGGAGTATGAAACCGCCCTTTTGAACCTTTGTCTCTGACCCGACAGATTCTGAAGCAATCATCTGCCTGTTTAGCGCCCTGACGCCTTGCTTTTATCCCCATTTTTTTAACTTGCAGGACTTCCCAAACTTGTTAAACAAGTGAATATCAGGTACTTCTCTCAAGATTTGTTTTTGAAAAAGGCATTTTAAAAAAATATACTTTTATACCGAACATACGTCTCTGAATTCCTGTTAGCAGAGCAACATTCAGCGGCATTTCAATAATGGAACACTTTTTTATTGAACTGCCAAAAAACCATAATCTTATACCCATGAAAAAGCTGATAGGGCTGATTCGAACGAAAGAGCAGGAGGAAAAAACTGCTGATACCGGAAAGAAGGCAAAAGCGAACGCAAACTCTAAAGGAGACAAAGCACAAAACCCAACCGAATCCTGCGACCAGGATAAGAGCCTGCCGCGCGAGTTGTTTTGGGATGGCTACAGCGACATAGGCTATTGCTAATTCCACCTTTTTTCGACGTTCCAAGAACTGTGAGGCCGACTGAGACGACCCTCCCTTTAGAGGCTTTGTCATTTTAAAAGCGCAAGGCCGTTCCAATAGCTTAATTGAATATCCTTTCCTTTATTAAATTCCATATCTCTCGTCACTAGCCTGATGGTATAAACGGCTCCCTCTGTTTGGTAGTCGGCGTCCTCCCACTCGTACTGGTTCGAATTGCAATCATATTTCTTTGCAATCGCCGTCAGATACGGCTCCAGATCAAAATGGTCTGCCTTTTTCCCATTTTCAAAAAGGTCAAGTCCTCTTTTATCATCTGACACAGTAAATCTAAATGAATCGCTACTGTTGTGGTTCTGATCCGCCGATATCATAAATATCTTTTCAAAATCCCCCGGCTCTATGGCGCCTCCTGTCGGAAATGAAGCGTAGCAATAGAGGGTCGCAGTTTCATGGCCAATTTGCAGCTCTCCGATAAATTTATCTATGTCTTTCCAGTCCGGAGTTTCGCCTGCCGGCGCGCCAAACCAGCCGGCCACCTCTCCAAAATGTTCATAGCGTCGCAGGTAATCCATTATGCTGCGAATGTCATTTGCGTCTGCTGCGCTAATTGTATCGCCAGGAGGTATCGCCTTTCCCTCTGAAAGCATATTGTTTTTCGTCAGCACGGCCTCTAAGCGCTTTGCCTGACTGCGCGCAGAAACCTGAAAGGCACTGATCGGACCCAGTACCGCCAATAAAGCAATTGTACAAAGGCTGATTGGGATGACCCTGATGTCGTCTTTTTTTGAAATAATGAAATAGAGGCAAACCAACAGCAGCCAGACACCGGAAGCGGCCACGATGAAACGAGATTCTGTCACCCCAAAGTCGCTGATGCGCTTCCCGATGGCCACAAACAAAAGACCTACCATTGGGAATAATACAATGAAGAACCATTTGCGGAAATGGGCGATCAGTGCAGCGGAATCATATTTGACCAGCAGATAATTCAACAGGTAGGTGAAAATGCCGGCCACTGAAAACCCGAGCACGAGCGAACCCACCCAGCCTTTCGGCAACTCCCATGCAATCAGTATTTTGATAGAAAAGGCGTACAGAATCAAAAAATATATGATGACGACGGGGATGAGGACAAACCTGGTAAGCTGCCGAATAGCGGGAGTATAGGGCGATGAAGAGGCGCCGGCTTCATTGCCCGTATCCTGACTGAAAGCAAATTTTTTGGGAAAGTTGGCGAGGAAATAAACGGTGTTGAAAAGACCGGCAATCAGGATGAAAAGATGCATGTACACATTGGAGTTGATATTGGCGTTGAACAAATTGTCCACTGCCAGAATGGCAAACCCTAAGCCTGAAAAAAGGACCATACTATAGAAAACGCCAATCATAAAGTTAGCGAACAACTGCTTATTGTACTCCCAAAAATCGGCGATAGAACTCCTGCCCAAATGGGCGATGAAGGCAACCAGCAGATGGGCGGCCAGCACTAATCCTGCAAACCTAATCACCGTCGCTGTGCCGGGGCCGTACTCGCCCAACCGTAGCGTCAGGAACCAGGCGAGCGCTAAAGCAGCGGTTACTAAAGAAGGTATCCATTTTTTTAATCCTTCTAACTTCCATTTTTCTGCGGCAATCGCAGCGCTCAAAAACAGGGGAAGCGCCAGCAGGGCAGTCATTAGTATTTTTCCCGGCAACACGTTCTCCGGGAAGGAGTAGACTTCAGTGAGAATCATAGCGGCTACTACCCCCGTAATAGATATCAGCGCTACTAAAGGAAACCGGCGGACGACTTCTGTCGTCACTTTGGCGAGGTAGGGAATGGAGGGCAATTTCATATTAAAAAATTTAGATGAGGGAAGTTTTTGAAAAAAAAAATTCTTCGACCTTTCTTTTTTTGAAAAAAACAGGGTAGAAGGCGCCAGGGGTGTTGAGGGGGCGATTGGCGCCCTTTTCTAAAACGTCGAAGTAAATCAAAATGTGGAATAGGTCAAAAAAAATTGCTCAAAACTTTCAGGTCAACATTTCCGCCGGAGAGAATAATGCCCACCCGGCAGCCCTGGAAGGATTCCTTTTCTTTTAAAATTGCGGCCAATGGCACGACGCCCGAAGGCTCTGCCACTAATTTCATTCGCTCCATCAGCAGGCGCATGGCCTCCACGATTTCCCGCTCTTCCACCCTTATTATTTTTTTTACAAAATCCCGGATAAGCGGGAAAGTCATATCGCCTAAGGATGTTCTCAGCCCGTCGGCGATGGTCTGCGGATTAGTTTGCGGGACGATGTACCCTGCCTGTACGGACTGCCAGGCATCGTCGGCGCCTAAAGGCTCGGCGGCATACACTTTTGTTTTCGGAGAAAAAAAATGAGCGGCGAGGGCGGTTCCTCCTACCAGCCCGCCTCCGCCGACGGGAGCGATGATAGCGTCCAGTTGACCGACGTCCTCCAGTAATTCTATGGCTGCTGTGCCCTGTCCCAGGATGACTTCTTTTTGATTAAATGGATGCAGAAAAGTAGCGCCGGTTTGCAGCACAACTTTTTGCAGCGTTTCCTCGCGGGCCTGTAGGGTGGGGGCGCACTCGATGATTTCGCCTCCGTAGTCCCGCACTGCCGCCTTTTTTACCGCTGGCGAATTAGAGGGCATGACGATATAGGCTTTGACGCCGAGCAGCTTTGCGGAGAGCGCCAGCGCCTGGGCGAAGTTGCCGGAAGAGTGGGTGGCGACGCCTTTTTGGCGGGCTTCTTTGTCTAAACACAGGATGGCATTGGCGGCGCCCCGCATTTTGAAAGCCCCCATTTTCTGGAAGTTCTCACATTTAAAAAATAGGGAAGCGCCGCTCATCCGGTCGAGCGTCTGATTAGTCAGCGTCGGCGTCCGGTGGATATAGGGCTGGATGCGGCGATGAGCCTGAAGAAAATCTTCCTTTGTCATCTTGCCAATTCGTAAAGCCTGGCCATGTTGGGCGTGAGGATGACTTCTGTGCGGCGATTTTTTGCTTTGTTTTCCGGTGTGGTATTCGGCACGATAGGATTATTCATCCCCCGTCCGGCGGCAGTCAGTTGAGCCTGATTCACGCCGTTGATGGCGAGAATTTTCACGACCGACGTAGCTCTCCGGGTGCTGAGATCCCAGTTGTAATCTACGGCGCCGGCATCGTCAGTATGGCCTTCTACGAGGATTTCGATATTGGGGTTGTTGCTGAGCGCTTTGGCTAATTTTTTCAGGGCTTCCACACCCTTGGGGTCAACCTTGTCGCTGCCGGACTGGAAGAGCAGCTTTTGGCTGAGGCTGACGTAGATTTTCCCGTCGCGCTCTTCTCTGGTCAGGTCGGCGGCGTCAAAATCCCGCAGGGCATTGTCGAGGCTCAGGCGCAACTGGTTCATCTGGGCGTCTCTTTCGGCTACCATCCTTTCAAGTTCGGCGACCCGCTGCTCCCGAGAAGTCAGGTCTGTCTGCATGGATTCCATGCTGTAATTCTGTAGCCCAATGGTTTGCTCCAGGCCTTTCAACTGACCTTCCTGTAGGAGCAATTCGTCCTGGCTGTTGGCTATGAGTTGTTCAAAGGCAGTTTTTTCGGAAGAGTAGGTAGAGAGCAACCGCGCATTGTCTTTGGCGGCTTCTTCAAAGTATTTGGACAAATCCTGGTTGTACTGCTGGATTCTGCTCAGTTCGGTTTTCTGCCGGTCGAGGCCGGCTTTGAGTTGTTGGATTTGCGCATTGGCCACCCTGAGATTGTCTTTCAACTGCTCGTTTTCAGTTTGTACGGACTTCAGGTTTCCATATTCTGCATGGAAGTGATCCCTGGCCGCTTTCATATCGTTATATTTCTGGGAGGAAACGCATCCGGTCCCAAACATTGAAAAGCCCGCCAGATAAATCAATAAGTTCCTGATTTTCATAAGAATTTGATTTTGATGAAACAATGCAAAGGTAAAATACGATTTTGGATTTCTGCCTTTGAGATTTTTAGATTGGGAATCTAAAAGATTTCTACAAGTGCGACTTTGTAATTTTGATTATTTATGAATAAGGAAAAATGAGGGGCGACGCACGCTTCATCATTTGAAAATCACTCACTTCCTGTTAAATTTGCCTGGCTTCGACGAAAGAACATTCTGGAGAAGAAGTTGCTTGGCAAAAGACTTTATCTAACCAGATTTAATTGAAAGAAGGGAGAATCATCGTTTGTAAAGATGATGGGAATAGAGATCCCGAAACTTCTCCTCTGCTTCAACTTAAATTTTTTAAAAGATTCTCGATATGGCAATTATTATAACCGATGAGTGCATCAATTGCGGCGCCTGCGAACCAGAATGCCCAAACAATGCCATTTATGAAGGCGGTATCGAATGGGCAATTTCTGACGGCACTACGGTGCAGGGTACTTATACATTAGAAGATGGTTCGACAACTGACGTGAATGAACGCCACGCTCCAATTTCTGAAGACTATTATTATATCGTTCCGGACAAGTGTACCGAATGTGTTGGCTTCCATGAAGAACCGCAATGCGCCGCCGTTTGTCCGGTAGATTGCTGCGTGCCGGATCCGGAGCGACGCGAAACGGACGAAGCGCTGCTGGCGCGCAAACATCGCCTCCACCCATCAGGCGCCTAATTTTCCGAATAAAATAATCCGGCTGGCGGCGAAGCGGTTTCCAGCAGATGATTTACCCCGAAGAGGGAATCCATCCAAATTCACTTTGGATGGGATGGAGGTTTTCTGCAGTTCTATTTGTAGGGGAGTTATCCCAAAGGAGAAGATTACCCCAGGGGCAAACAATTGAATTACTTCTTCTTTGGCGGCAGAAAAAAGCGACTCTCTGTTTAATCATGCAGACGGGTATTTCCGCTATTTTTTACAAAATGATAAACACTCCGCCTCGCCTGACTTTCGGAACGCCTGACCTTTAAAAATTGAAGAACTTCCAGCAATACTCCGAGAGATTTTTCCCATTTTCAAATGTCGGCAAAACTGAGTCTGCACTGGCTAAGTACCTTTGATTGTAGCGACCACAGGCTGGCTTCCTCATATATTCAATGATTAGCGTCAATCTTTTCCCTAATAAAATTCAGCGCTGAAGGAGGCCTTTTGTAACATTGGTTACCCTGTAAACCCTATCTGTTCTTGTAATTTTGCAGTCAGCGACTGCCTCCTTTAAATTATAGTCTTTTCAGGCTTTTTTGAATGATCCCTTTTAAAATCAGCGCCATGAGGAATCTTTTGGTTATCATTTTTACACTTTCAATTTTATCCCTAAAGGCTCAAACCGGCCACATCATGCAGGGCGCCGGCGCCGTCAATTTTTCAATGGGTGGCGCTGCTACGGCCTTGCCTGTTGATATTCTGGGTTCGCTGTACTGGAATCCGGCTTCCATATCACAGTTTGATAGAAATGCTGCCGCTCTCAGTATGGGCGGCTTTTCAGCGGCTCCACAACTCTACAGCTCCATCCCCAATGAGTTGTTGTGGGAGATTTCAGGAACCACTAAAGGCAGGCGGAGTATTATTCCCGTTCCGGCGGCAGGCGTCGTATTCGGCCTGCCTGACAAACCGGTGACCTTCGGTATTTCAGCGCTGAGTTCTGGCAGCTTTGGAGTGGATTATCCCGAAACCTCTGATTTTTCTGACCTGCAAAATATCAACCCCCTCCTTGTTGCGCAAGCGGCAGGCGGCTTAGGCGCCATTCATTCGGAGTACAATATCATGCAATTTGGCTTCACTACGGCGTATGAGATTACAGAGGGTCTTTCCATTGGGCTGGCGCCAACTTTCAACTACGCCGGCCTGATCATGCAGCCGACGACTGTGGCGCCGCCTCACCCGACGTATGGATACTTCAAGGCTGAAAGGGCTACGGCTTTTGGCATGGGCTTTCAGGCGGGGGCTTTTTTCAAAACTGAAATTGGTTTGAATTTCGGATTCAGCTACAAAAGCAGACAGTGGTTCCAGGACTTTGAACTGAAAGGCCAATACACGGATATGACCGAGGCGCCTGCTGCAAAGTTCAAAATGGATCATCCGGCGATATTCTCTGCCGGTATCGCCTATGCGAGCGACTTTTTTGACGTGGCAATAGACTATCGAAACATCAGTTACGAGAATGCTCCCGGTTTCAAAGCAGGAAACTGGGCCTACGACAAAGACGGGTATCCAACCGGCGCCTTTGCCGGATTGGGCTGGAAAAATGTAAACGTCATTGCAGCCGGTGTGCAAATCAAACTCGTCAAAAGGCTGCCCATCCGCCTGGGCTATACCTACAGCTCCAACCCGATTACTGCCTATAACGCCTTTTTCTCCGTCGCCGCTCCTGCCGTAGTCGAGAATGCGGTACAGGCCGGACTGAGTTACAAGATTGGCCGCAACATGGATCTGAGCTTAGCCTATCATCGGGGCCTGACGAATAGCCTGAGCGGTCAGTTGATGAACCCGCAGTTTGTTTCGGCTGCCAATCCTCTGGGCATCATCCCGCAGACGGAGGTGAAGAGCGCAATGTTTACGGATCTGCTCCTGCTGGGTTTGTCTTATGATTTTTAAAAACCTGGAAATCCTCAACCAGAGATTTTGACGGCGTCGCCCCGACTTATGGCGGAATTTTGAGACTTCCCGTCCTGTCTTATTTTTGCGGAAAAATAATTACTGCCGATGTCCACGGTTTTGACTTTTATCGTTGTAGGGCTTTTTATCTCCATGCTCTTCCTGAATTTTTACTTCCGCTTCAAGACCATGAAAGTCTATAAGCGATTGATGCAGGGAGGGGTACAGCTCAGCTTCGCACAACTATTCAATCGGGAAAAAGCAGAGAAGGCCGGTCTCCAACATCCCCGCCATCGGCAGGACATCCTTGCCCTTTCTATGCACATCCGGCGCTCCATCGGAATCGCCGTCACTTTAATTGGCCTGATGGCCGCCTTAGGCGTCGCGCTGGCATTTCTCAACAAATAGCCCATACCCGGCCTGCCTTTTATTTTTTTAAAAAATCCCTCTTAGAATATTTCGTTTTCAGACCTGCCGCCAATACCTGACTAATCAATTGCAGCTCCTGGGACGGGGGCTTTCTAAGCTCGCTCCGACGAACAATAGACAGGGGCGCTTTCTTGCCAATTAGCCAGGTATTTTTACCTTTGGTTCAGGCTTTTACAGGCTCCGTACGGCTCTTCTCCTTATTTTAAACTTATCTCAATGTCAGTGCAAATCATCAGTTTCAGGATGCGCCTGCTCTCTGTCTTTTTTGAGAATGGCTTTTTCTTATTGCTTTTCTGCCTGTTGGCGGGCAGCGCAAAGAGCCAGACGGTATTAAATTACGTCCCCGCCGATGCGGATTTGGCGCTCACGTTCAATTTGGGGAACTTAGACAGGAAGGTCAGTCTCAACGAATTGCGTCAATACGATTTCTATCAGGCCATCCTCAGTGAAACGCGCCGTTCTTCTGAGGAGCCTGGCGCTAAGCACAGTTTGGACTACTTTGAGAAAATGATGTATGAACCGGCTTCCATTGGCTATGACTACATGCAGCCCTTTTGTCTTTTTATAAAAAAAACAGAAAAACGCACGCTCATGGCTGTGGCGACGAAGCTTTCCGACAGGGCGAAGTACGAAGCCGGTTTGCGGCAGTTTAAATATGGCGAATATGAAAAATGGCTGAACGAGAAAGACGGCTATCGCCTTTGGCAAAAGGGTGCTGAAACTTTTGCTTGGAATGACGAAGTGGTTTTGGACGTCATGACAACGGAAAGAGTAAGAGGGTGGCTGGATAGGAATGAAGAGGACTTTTCGACAGATGAGGACGACTGGTTGGGCGAGGAAGACGAGGAGTTGCCGGATATCATTATACAAGAACCTGAAACTGCAATGGACGATCCTGATGGATTGGAAAAAGATGAAAGCGCTGCCCTGGCAGAATGGGTGGACGAGTTGATGAACATGCGGCTTTCGCAATCCATCGCTTCCAATGGCCGGTTTATGCAGGCCGTTTCAAAGCCTTCCGACGTACATTTTTGGATGGACTATTCTTTAGCCCTGAGTTTTCTAAACGACTTTCAAAAGGATGAGGCAGAAGAAACCGGCGAAAAGGCGCTGGCACTGGTAAAGGGATTCATCGCGCAACTGTATTCCGACACTTATCTTTCGACAGGCCTCAATTTTGAAAAAGGCAAAGTTTCCGTTCATTCCTCCATGTTTTTCAATGACGATTTTCAACAGTTCTATGCGGGTATGCTCGACGGGAAATTCAACAGGAAGTTCCTGCGCTACATCAAAGGCGGCAATCAGTTGTTTGGCTATTTCTACCTGAATCTAAATGCAAAAAAAACCATCAGAGAAGGAAAGACTTTGCTCTACAAAATGCTCGATGGCGCCCCTGAATACGGGCAGCTGACTGCCGACATGGTGCATATCTTCGACCTTTTTATTGATGAAGAGGCATTTGCAAAAGTGCTGAAAGGCGATTTGCTGCTCGCCGTTTCCGGCATACAACAGGTCGAGGTCGCAGGAAAAACCTATGAGTTTGACGAGGATTTTAATTACACAGAAAAAGATACCCTGGTGATGGAAACACAGCCCGTCGTCACGCTGCTCGCCTCGTATGATCGCGAAGAAGACCTCAGGAAGTTTATCAGTCTGGGACTTCATTACGGAACCCTGAAACAGGAAGGGGATTACTACCGCCTGAGCCTTGCCTCTGTCAATATGGAATTTTACTTAGCCCTGCATAAAGGAGCGCTCATTATCACCAATAACCGCACGCTCATCCGACAAAACAGAGAAAGAGGTCTCCCGAGGAAACTTCGATTAGATAAGACCCACCGCAGGCTCCTTCGCCGAAACTCCTCCGTACTTTACTGGAACCTGCCCAACACCATGCAGGCCGTCGCCAGCGAAGAAATAGACAGCAATACGGCGAGCATGGACATCCTGAACACAATTATAAAGGAGTATGAGGGCGTGCTCATGACTGTAGCCAAAAAGCCAAAACTTCCAGTCGAAAGCAGGATGGATCTGAACTTTAACGATAAGAAAACCAACGCATTACGGCAACTCTTCGAGTTTTTTAACAACTTCTATATGGAGAGCATTGGAGGGGCGAAGATTTGAACGGCCAAAGATTGGCGGAGAGAGCTTTGTCGGGTCGGGACAGGATTGTATTTTGGGGAAACGACTAAAGACTTAAACAGCCCTACGGATGAGCAATGGGAAAAGAAAAACTCGAATACAGTGAGAATTTGACCTTGGAGCGAAGCGGGAACTTGTACTGGTCAACGAACTTAGCTAAGAACTGCCTGAACTGGTCTGTGTTGACATTGCGGGAATTGGGTTTCAGATAAAATCCGATGTGTTCAATGTCTCCGTTCTCGCTCCAGAAAAAGTGCATCCAGGCGTTGATTCCATTTAGGTCGTACCCAATAGTCCGGCTGTAGTTTTCCATCTCCTGCATCATGCCCAGTAGCTTGTTATAGGCCATGTTCATGTCGCCGTCGCAGGCGTCTAACAAAGGCTGATAACCGGGTACGGTATTTTCATATTGTTTATCAAATTCCCCCAATTGGAACACGAGAGGCAGAACGGGCTTCAGCGCTATTTTGTTTGGAACACTTTGCTGACTGAAGGTTTCTGTAACTTTCAGGCCCGAGCTGAAAAGTACGATTAGAAGGACTAAGACCAAATTTCTCATGACCACACTGTTTTGTCAAAGTTTTATTAGAGACCCCCTGAAGTGAGTTTTGCTATCTAATATGTTAATAAACAATACAAAGGAGGTTCTGTTGGAAAATTACTTAATGAGTGGTTTCTCGTCGTAACGGTTGTTTAAATTAATTTTTGAGGGCTAAAAGCATAGAGGTATTTTTGGCGGGGAATCTGGAGCCTGAAGTGTATGGGGTGACAAAAAGCGATAGTTTTTGTCTAATTATTCGTGATGGAATGACGTACAAACTTAACGGGTTTCTTTTGTTAAACACCTAAAAACCAAGCCATTTTTTTGAAAATTTGAAGAAACGGCATTTTAAAGGGAAGCTAAATATTTTTTAAATGATCATAGATATCATATTTCTGATCGTTGCCGGATGGGGATTCTACCAGGGCTATACGCGGGGGATTATTAAAACGGTGCTCACCGTGTTTTCCGTCGTATTCGGATTGATGGTCGCCTTGAAACTGACGCCGGCGGCTACGAAATTTTTAGAGACAGCTTTCCACACCACTTCTGCATTTACTTTTATTGGAGGCTTTCTGCTGGTCTTCGTCCTGACGATGGTTATCATTCGCATGATAGCGCAGTTTTTTGAAAAAGCCCTGAAAACTGCCCACATCAATTTTATTAACAAAGCGGCGGGAGGAATCCTCCTCGCATCTCTCTACATTTTGATTTACAGCGCTTTAGTCTGGTTCGGAGATTCAGCGCATCTCATTAAAGACGAAACCCGGAAGAGTTCTAAGACTTATGTTGTTCTCAAGGAATTTCCCAAAAAAATGGAAGGCGTTTATAATTACGTCAAGCCTGGTTTTCAGGATTTTTGGCACGAATCCGTTAAGTTCATGGACAAATTAGAAGTGAAAAGCATAGAGCAGTCGGAAGCTACACCCACCATTTTTGACATCCCCGACGACGATTCCAAAAGACCTGATCAATAGCTGTGGCGCAACTCTGAATAGCTTTTCTCGTAACTGACGGACGGGCAATGGCGCCATTTTTCGATAAATCCCTTTGGGTGTCGTCGGAATGTGCAGGCTTACAAATAAAACTGCCCTACATTTGATTGTCAACTCCTCCCTTCAACTATCAACAACAGTGTTGGCGCATGACTTGGCTTCAACTTAATAAAAACACTATCTACCTCTGGATTACGGCGATCGTGATGATTGTTGGTTTGTTGTTCTATGATTGGTCGCCCGGCGAGATAATCATCACCTATTTCTTAGAAACCATCATCATAGGGGTCGTCCACATTTTTAAACTTTATGCCGTAGCGCTGAATGAAAAAGATCCACAAACGGACAAAAGGAAAAGCCTGACTGCGGGTCTTGGCGTCATCGTCTTTTTCTGCGTTCACTACTTCTTTTTTATTTACCTCCAGTCTGTTTTTGCCTTCGAGATAATCAAGGGTTATATCGAAGGAATAGAAGATGGGTTTAGCGTAATTCACAACTACATCGTTTTGCTCAGTCGCCCCAATGTCATTATCATTTTCTGGATTATTGCCACGACGAGCGCACTGACTGCGGTTTTCAATTTTTTCATTCCGAGACGCTACTTAGAGCGGGAAGTGATGGTTTACATTTACCAACCCTATCTGCGCATCATTGTCCAACAGCTTGTCGTGTTGTTGTCCAGTTTTCTCCTCATCTTTTCAGGGTCGGGATTAGTTGCAGCCCTGCTGCTGATTGTGCTGAGGCTCTTAATTGGGTTGTTTATGACGGAAATCGGCACTGATGAGGCCGCCCAAAAAAGATTTATCGAGCGACTTGCATCGGGAAATAAGCCGGAGGAAGTAGCCCGGACTTTAGAGCAACTGGGCGCCATTCTTCAGGAGTGAAGAAGCCTGTTGAACCGGACTTTTGCGAAACCCCGCTTTGACCCTGGTGCAGTAGGACACTGCGCTTTGCGCATTTTCCCCTCTTCTGCCATTTTATTTTTTTTTGAAAAAAATGATTATAACTGCTGAGAGGCTATAGTTTTCTACAGGCTGGCGTAGAGAGTTTTCCCACAAATTTCTCTTCAGATGATTTTATCGGCGGGGAAATCAACCCAAATTCACTTCAGATTTTCCATGCAGATTTAGACCTCTTCCAAAAGTTGAAAAGGAAAAAAAGAGGAAATTTAGATAGCGTCAAATGATTCACCCGCTTACGCAGAATCACACCGAAGCCAGCGCCTGTTCCAAATCTGCAATGATATCTAAGGCGTTTTCGATACCCACTGAGAGGCGAATCAGGCCGTCGGTAATGCCATTTTTCAGGCGGATTTCTTTGGATACATTCAGGTGCGACATGGATGCAGGGTGCAGAATCAGCGTGTCGACATCTCCCAGCGTAGGCGCCAGGGTGCAGAACCTGATGGCGTTCATAAAGCGAATACCTGCTTCTACTCCGCCATTTATTTCAAAACTCAGCATGCCGCCAAAGGCCTGCATTTGCTTTTTGGCAATAGCGTGGTCGGGATGAGAGGGCAGGCCGCAGTAATTTACGCGCGCCACCTTCTCGTGCTTTTCGAGGAAATTGGCGACCTGCAGGGCGTTGTCGCTATGGCGATCCATGCGGAGTGCGAGGGTTTTCATGCCGTTGTGGAGCAACCAGGCATCCCAGGGATTGCAGTTCGCACCGACTAATTTCATGGCCGTCCATACCTTACCGCCCATTTTCATCTGTTCCAAATGAGGGGTAGCCAGAGCGCCAGAAATGGAGTTCCCGTGCCCATTCAAAAATTTGGTGCTGGAATGGACGATGTAATCCACCCCGTAGCGGAAGGGCTGTTGGAGGTATGGCGTGGCGAATGTGTTGTCCACAGCGCTCAGGCGGCCGTAGCCCCGGGCCAGCTTCGCCAGGGCTTCGATGTCAACGCAGGCTAAGGTCGGATTGGCGGGAGTTTCGAAATAGAGCATTTTTATGCGCAAGTCTTTTTTTAGATAATCCTCCACTAAAGTCAAATCGTGTAAATCTATTTCTACCGTCTCGATTCCGAAGGGTTGCAGAATCTTCACAAATAGCTCGGTAGTTCCTCCGTAGAGATTGCCCTGGGTCAGAATCTTATCTCCCGCCTGCAAAACCGACAGCATCAGCGTCGAAATGGCGGCCTGTCCCGAACTGAACAATAGAGCGGCTGCTTTCAGATCAAGCCCAAACGCTTCCAAACCGGCCACTTTTTCGGCGACTGCCTCGATGGTAGGATTCCCGTATCTGCCGTAAACATGCCCTGATTTTTTGTTGGCAAAAATTTCAATACCTTCATCAATTGTTTCAAATGCAAAGGATGAGGTAGGGTAGAGCGGGAGAATATGCGGGCGGGTCGTACGCAGATCGCGGACTTCCCTGGCGCAGACAGAATCAAAATGCGGGTGTTGCATACTGGATTTTTTTAAGAAACTATTGTGTACAGGGCAATGTTTTTTTCAAAATAAAAGCGAAGTTAGCGGGGCGGCATTAAAAGCGGTTAATTCCGGGAAGCTGGATTTCGGCTTTTTTAGCGCCTATTATATTAATGTATGTTTGAGCTAATTTTGCGCCCCGTTTAGGGAGTGGATGCCGACTGATGGAAAGAATAATTTTTAACCTTGCGCCGCCTTTTTTAAAAATTTTTTTCAAAAAAAGGATGGTGAATGAATATCGCTATGAATGAAAGAAAACGACCTGCGTGAACCGGCCAGCAAACTGTTTAAACA
Organism: uncultured Saprospiraceae bacterium; assembly: GCA_964643005.1. Lineage (GTDB taxonomy): Bacteria > Bacteroidota > Bacteroidia > Chitinophagales > Saprospiraceae > UBA6168. Next base: position 69,782 of record CAZXQI010000001.1, read on the forward strand.
GGAAGATTTGTTTGAAAGTCATCTGCTGGTTGCAGACCCAAAACAGGGCGCAGTCAGGCTCGACAAATTTATCACTGAACGCATTTTTAGAATAACCAGGAGTAAAGTCCAAAATGCTATCAGAGCCGGCCTCGTTGACGTTAACGAGCGGGAGCAAAAGGCCAATTACAAAGTCAGGCCTGGCGATAAGGTGACGATCATGTTGCCGAAGCCTTTTGACGAGGCCTGTAAGGTGATGCCCGACCCCATTCCCTTGAACATTATTTATGAAGACGACGATTTGCTCGTCATCAACAAGCAGGCGGGTCTGGTAGTGCATCCAGGGGTGGGCAATTATCGACGCACCTTAGTCAACGGCCTGGTTTATTATTTCAAAGACCTCCCCGTGATGGACGGCAATCCGAATAACCGCCCCGGCTTAGTTCACCGCATTGATAAAGACACTTCCGGCCTTTTGGTGGTGGCCAAAACAGAATATGCTATTTTTCATCTCGCCAGGCAGTTTTTCGACCACAGCATTCACCGCCGCTATCAGGCTATCGTCTGGGGAGAGCCGGAGGAGGACAGCGGAACCATCAATAATTATCTTGCGCGCCATCCCCGCTATCGCAAGCGCATGGCCGTTGTGGACGATGGTAGCGGAAAATGGGCCTGCACCCACTGGAAGGTTTTGGAGCGACTGTACTATGTCAGCCATCTGGAACTCAATTTGGAAACCGGAAGAACCCACCAGATACGCATTCACATGTCCAATATGGGGCACCCGCTGTTCAACGACTCCAAATACGGAGGCGACAGGATTGTGAAAGGCACCATTTTCAGCAAGTACAAGCAGTTTGTAGAAAACTCCTTTGAACTGTTGCCCCGGCACGCCCTGCACGCCAAGGAACTGGGATTCGTCCACCCGACTACGGGAAAGGAGATGTTCTTTAACAGTGAATTGCCAGAGGAAATGACCAACTGCCTGGATCGCTGGAGGGTGTATGTCACAGACCGCAAATCAAAACTGCTCTTAGAAGACTGAAATTCCCCTCTTGAAATAGACGGATATTTTTTTCAAAAAAAAATGGAGACGACAGGCAGAGACGCCCTTCAAAACCTAAAACTGACAGTTGACGAATTATGACTTTAGCACAGAGAATAGAGGTTTTAGTTCAGTTAGGCGACCATCTTCGCAGAGAAGATGACTACCTCGACGCCGTTATTCACCGCAGTTATTTCAACAATCTCTGGTTTACCAAAGAAAATCAAAAGCGCGCCATACGGACGATTGCCGATGAATTTCTGCTGCGTGAGAAGTTGGAAAAATGGGCTGCTCAATATGCCATCCCCGATGCGCCATCGGGCAAAACGGTCGGTTTGGTCATGGCGGGGAATCTGCCGCTCGTTGGCTTTCAGGATGTCCTCTGCGCTTTCGTCGCAGGCCACAGATCCATGATTAAGCTATCTGACAAGGACAAATTCCTGCTGCCTTACTTGTTGGAATTGTTCTCGCGCTTTAATCCCGCCGCTAAGGATTTCTTTGCAATTGAAGAAAAACTGAGCCGCTTCGATGCCGTAATTGCGACGGGCAGCAATAATTCAGCCCGCTACTTTGAAGCTTATTTTGGGAAGTACCCACATATCATCCGCCACAACCGTAATGGCGTTGCCGCGCTGGATGGTACCGAAAGCGCCGACGACTTACATGCGCTGGGGAAAGACGTCTTCCGCTATTTTGGCCTGGGCTGCCGGAACGTCTCCAAAATTTATGTTCCAAAAGGATATGATTTCACCGCGCTGTTGGAAAGCCTCCACGACTTCCGGGAAATCATCCTGCACGATAAATACAAAAACAATTACGACTACAACTCGGCTCTTTTGATTCTCAACAGGACGCCCTACTTGAACAATGGCTGTATTCTACTGGCGGAAAATCCGTCTATTGCTTCCAGAATTGCCATGCTCTACTATGAATTTTATGAAGGAAAAGCGGACTTAGAAGCTACCCTCCGAAGCAGACAGGACGAGATTCAATGCGTAGTGACAAAGCCCGGATGGCTCGACCTTCCAACTATTCCTTTTGGAAAGACCCAGGACCCCGGCTTAGAGGATTATCCCGATGGGGTGGATGTGATGAGTTTCCTATTAGAACTATAAATGAAAAAGGCGCTGAACTCAGCGCCTTTTTCATTTACTATCAAATCAGCAGTTCTTATCTGAACATGATTTTCTGTGAAACAAAGCCATCTTTCACCATCACCTTAGCCACGTAGGCGCCCGGAGCCAGATCGTAGCGCATCATGGTAAACTGGCTTGAATTGACATCCGTATTAACTTTTACTAAACGGCCATTCATGTCGTAAACGTAAATGTGCTCAATTGGGAATTCTTCTGCGGTCAGGAATCTAACCACGTCGGAAGCCGGATTGGGAGAAATTTTCAGGCCGATAGTAGGAGCGTCCAATATTTCCTTAGTGGCTGAGTAACCTGACAAATTACAGCCCAGGTCAAGTGCGAGGCATGCGCGAGGCGCCACGAAAGTCATGATGGAATCAAGATAAGGCCTGGCGCCTGTGTAGAAGGCGGTATCGCAGGCAGAGCCTGTGACGCCGTACGGCTCGATGGCGTTAGTGAAACCCCAGGGAGAACCTTCTGTCGGGTCATTTGAGAAGAAAGGATAAAGTCCGTGACTTCCACCATCAACGGTAGCTACGTGCGTAGAGACCGGGTCAATGAATGGATGATTGAACACGTCGTTTGCACCGCGCGCATTGAAAATAGGAATAGAAGTGCCGCTTCCCATTACTTCAACAACCGTCAGGTTGAGCGGTGGAGGTACGATTAAGTCTGCGATGTTGTAAGGTGCAAATGGATCGGTAGTCACCTGTATTCCGAGCGTTGGAGGATCGTTGGCGCCAATCCAGGAAGTGTCTCCCAGGGCGCCGCCCAATGCGACAGCCATTTGGAAATTGGAACTGTATCCCGTGTGATTTGGATAGCAAAGCGTATCGCCGGCAGGGAAGGGAGGAATGGCGAATGGAGTCACGCCGAAGCTGGTTCCGTCTAAGTTGCCGTTGATGATTTCGTTCACCATCGGCCCCTGTGGAGTTACAAACTTGGGAATCCAGGTGTCGGTGATAGTGTCCAATGTTGCAGATGCGTAAGTGATATAGCCGCCTGTACCGACGCCGTACAACATAATTTTGTTGGGATCAATGTTGTAAGGGTTGCCGTTTTCGGCTGCTGTCTTCTTGAAGAAACGCACTGCTGTACGGGAATCCTGAACACCGCGATAGGCGGCATTGATAAGCGTATAGACCCTGACCGTCTGGTCGGTGTTGGTCGGATCCCAGCCGAGGCGGTATTCTGCCGAAGCGGCTACATAACCTCTGCGGGCAAATTGCTTACAGATTTCTACAGAAGTATCGTCTTTGCGGGTTCCACTACAGCCGCCGTTGAATTGAGGCGGGATGAAGTTACCTGTGTGAAACAGGATGACCAATGGCCGTGCAGATTCAGTATCGCCTTCCGGTTCGTAGATGTCCATTTTTAATGCTTCCGGTATAGCTTGCTGGAATAATTGCAAATACAAAATGGTGGCGTTTACACCGTAAGTTACGTCGGGAGTTACTTTCACGTCTGAAAATACCTCGTCAAGGTAGCGCGCCTGGGCATTCAAAAAGAACACGCTCAGACAGAGCAAAAAAGAGAGTGAAATTTTTTTCATAATCTTCCTTTTTTTTGATTAAATGATTTGAAGCAGTTAGTAAATATTGATTTATTCAGAATGAATTGTGCCTGAGATACGTAAATCCTTCGAGAGGTTTTTGACTCTTCACAATTAAATTTTTAGTCTTTTTTCCAATCATAAGTTATCGAGAAATAAGCTAATCGGCCAATTCTGGGGCCGCCGTAAGTTTGGAATGCCATGTTATTCAATAAGTTAGAAGCGCCGAGTTTGAAAGTAGTGTTGATTTTGGGCGCTCTCACATTGACCTGGGCATCCAGAAGCGAGTAGTCGTTGATTCTGCCAGTGAATTGAGGGGAGCCTTCAAATACAAAGCCCTGAATCCACTTGTAGTTGATGTTGAAGCCGAAGGTACGAATTTTTACAAAACCTAAATTAATTGGTACATCGCGACCGGAAACCCCGACATTGTATTTGTGCTCAGGGGTGTTAAAGGCCGGAATAATGGGATCGTCTGGGAATGTTTTATTCAATTTATTCCAAGAATAATTTCCTGATAACTGATAGTATTTTCCAAAGTAGAGATTGGCTCCCAGGGCGAATCCTTGAGTCGTGACGGTGTTTTCAGAATTGGACGCCACCCTGAAAACCTTGGTGTTCAGAGGAGGCCCCAGCGGATCAATAGTCGTCTGAATCCCAATCCGATAGCCAATAAAGTCATGGTAAATGTTGTAGTAGTAGCTGGCGTCTAAATAGAGCCGGTCGAAGAGGGTCGTGCGGTATCCTGCCTCAAAAGTCTTGACCCTTTCGGGCTTCACAGCGGGTGCATTGAAGTAGATAACCGGCTTGACGTAACTGGAGCCGAGGTAGTCAAAAAATGATTCAACCGTTACAAGGCTGTCAAACCCTTCGAGGTTGCCCAATAGCGTGGCGCGACCTACGTTGAGACTGAGATACTGATCCGTCAGCGTTGGATTTCGCACGCCGCTGGAAAAAGACAAGCGCAGGTAATTGAGCGGATCGGGCGACCAGACGACAGAGGCGGCAGGCGTAAAAATCAGGTCGAAGTTTTCGTTTTTGTCTGCGCGAAAGGTAGCGGAGAGCATCCATTGCCGGCTAAACTTTTTGGTGATCCCCGCATAAGCGCCAACTTCCCTGTTGACGATGCGCAGGTCTGCCGTGTCTTTAAATACGGTACCCTCAGAGTTGGGGCGATACATTCGGCCATTTGCGCCGACTTTGATTTCATCCAAAAAATTGGTTTGGAAAATATATTCCCCGTGGATGTGGTACAGCGCTGATTTGTCAAAAAACAAAGTTCCTCCCTCCGTATTTTTCATGGAAACGATGCTGTCAAAGGCCGCCTGAAAGCGGTCGGTTCCCGGAAGGAAAAAGTCCTGCGAAGTATTGACTTGCGGGTTGGACAGGTTGGCAAAGGCCGCAGCCAAAGCATGCCAGGCCAACATTGAATCGCGGTGCGTTTCAATCCAGTCTTTAGCGCCAGGGAAATCAAAGATTAGCTGACCGGTGCTGCTGACGGTAGGGCGCGGGTAGTCTAAGGCCTTCATTTTGGGGAAGATATTATTTTTCCAAAAGCCCGTGTATTCCTTAGACCAGTCGTCCTGCGACTTGGACAATTCCTGAAGTCGGAGCGCTGTGAAATAGGGATCGTAAGAATTGCCGGCGTCCTCGTGTGTGGCGTAAGCTCTGACGAAGAATTTTCCTGGTTTTCTCAGTTCCAGCCTATTTTGAAAAAATAAAATATCTCGAAGGCTAAAGCGATTGTCCCCCTGATAGACCGTGGTTCCCGTACCGAAACTGCTGGAAACGACGAACTCTGTCGATTCATAAGTTTGAGCCGGGTTCAGGCGAAAATGAAAGGCTGCGTTGGCTTTGATGTTGCGAGACTGGTAGTCCACTAAGTCTGATTCTTTGTAACCCGTCCGGTGAAAAACACCTAAGCCCGCATTGGAACTAGTCAGGTTTACGCTGTCCGATAAATCGCTGAGAGAGAAGTATTCGTCGCCATAAGTATTCACGTGATCCCATCCGCCCACATTGCCTTTTAAAGAAGGGGTGTCGTCCACGGCGTCGTCGTTGTCGGCTACCCAGTCGTCGGCGCGGAGGAAGGAGAAGTTAAATTTATAAGCCATCCAGTCTAACCCGTCCTTATTTTTAAAAGCATCGGCATAGCGAACGGCGGTTTCTATAAGGTTGCGCTCACCCCCTTTTACAATAGCGGAAAGCCCTTTTTGTAAAAATGGGTTTTTAGTTTCCATAGAAATGACGCCGTTGAAGGCGCTGGGTCCGTAGTAAGCTGAGCTGGCGCCCTGCACTAAATCTACTTTCAATACATCCAGCTCAGAGGAGCCGAGGAAGTTGCCTAAGGAAAAGTTCAGTCCCGGCGACTGGTTGTCCACTCCATCAATGATTTGCAGGGAACGCACGGGACTGGTGCTGTTGAAGCCTCGCATATTGATGATTTTGAAACCGAGACTGGCAGCGGTGAGGTCAACTCCTTTCAGGGAGCCTAAGCCATCGTAAAAGTTGTCGGATGGAGTTTGCTTGATTCCGATTAAGTCCAGAGATTCAACGGTGAGCGGGGAAGATTTTTGCTTCTCAGAAACCCGTTGTCCCACTACTTCAATTTCGGCGGTGATGAAGGCCGCTTCGTCTAATTTGATGTTGAGTTTATCCTTGTCGGAGGCGACTTCAATTTCTTTTTCTTCAAAACCAGTATAAGATACGGTCAGCTTTACCGGTAGCTCTCCCTTGATCCTCAATTCAAAGCTGCCGTCAAAGTCGGCGACGGCGCCTTCTCCGGTAGCGTTGACAAAAACGCTTGCGCCGATGAGAGGCTCGCCATTGGTAGAATTAGTAATGGTACCTTTGATGATGTGCTGGGCGTAAATGCCGGAAGCTGAGAGCAGCAATATTCCGAGCGCCAAAAAGTAGATTCGTGTAAAGTTCTTCATAAACCGAGTTGATTAAATCTGCGGGTAGGGTGAAATAACCCGCCAATTTAGACAATTTTAAAAATCTCCAGTCATCGGAATTAAAGGAGCCGAAATGAATTTCGCAAAGGTGGATTGTTTTGTTGGCAAAAAGACTAACCGAGCTAAATTTAAATGATGGTCAGAATTGAAATCCCAAAGCCGGCGCCTATAGCTATCAGCTTCCTAGTCGAAATGAAGTGATGGTTGGATCCGTCCATTTCAAACAGGATGACGGTGGAAATATGAAGCAGGGAACCGATGACAAAAGCGATGATGTAAATCTGCGTTTTGGGCGAGAAATCAACGATGCCGGCCAGTGCGGCTCCCAAAGGAGACATCATTGCAAAAACAAACCGACAAAGCCAGACCAGAGACTTCTTCACTTTTGAAATGAGCAGCAAAAAAACCAGAGCGAAGGCTGCCGGTATATGGTGTAAGATGATTCCGTAGAGCAGGTGATTGTGCGAACCGCCATGCCCGTCGTGGTGATGTTGAAATTCTTCGTAATAGCTCAATGGCACTCCCTCCACAAAGGCGTGAATGCAAAGGCCGAGCATAATCGAGAAGACGAAGCCGGTTGAAAAATGATTAGCAGCATGGATATGGCCGTGCTCCACGCCTCCGGAAAGCTGCTCCAGCATGAGCTGGGCAAAAAAACCAAGCAGCACCAAAATGCCTGCGTAGGCCTGCTCTCCTCCAAATGCCCAGGGCATAAGGTGCAGCACGGCGATTCCGAGTATGTACGCCCCGCTAAATGAAAGGACGATGTGCAGCAATCCTTTGTGCTCATGCTGAAAAAAGAACCCGGCGGCTCCTCCCAGAAAGACGGTGCTAAATAGCAGCAAATATTCCCAAACGGCCATAAATGAAAGTTTGCTAATTCGTCGGCAAGGTTAGCGTTTTCTTCTGTATTGTCGTTTTCTTTCGAGGTAAAATCCTATTCTGAAATTGCGAAAATGGAAGCTCAACGCGGAATTCGAAGCAGAGAACGCAAGGGGAAATAGACTAAGTAGGCGACGAGAATGCCCAGAATGGCGCCCGCCAAAATGTCTAAGGGATAATGCACCCCCACGTAAACCTGAGCCAGAGCAATAGAGAAAGCCCATGCGAACAAGCCCAGCTTTATCCAGCGATACGAGACGCCGAGAACGAGACTTAGGAAATTGGCGATAGCAAAATGATTGGCGGCGTGGGAGGACGGGAAACTGTATCCGCTTCCGCAATTGACGAGAAGGTGCACGTCTTTTTGCGGCTCAATAAATTTGCAAGGGCGAACCCTCCTCACGGTTTTTTTTATCAAATGACTACTCACCGAATCCGAAATACCGATGGTCGCACAGAGCGCCAGGACAATCCACAGGCCTTTTTTCTTAAAATTCAACAGTAAAAAGGCGCCGAGAAAAACATAGAAAGGCGCCCAGGTAAACGGGTTTCTGAGAATCGGCATTACTGCGTCGAAAAGTAGATTCTGCCAACTATTGTTGATTAGAAAAAAAAAGAATTCGTCCCAGTGAAGCAGTTCTGTCATTGCTCTATATTGAAGATAGCTTGCTTATTGCGGAGCAAAAATAGCGGCGCCTTGAATGCTTTTAGGCTTTTTTCTGCCTTTTGTCCATAGAATATGAGATAAATGGTTTAATAAGGCTTTTCTGCCAACCATTAGCTCCACTAAAAAATAGTGTATTTTCGCCCAAAAAAGAGATGCCTTTTCCGGAAGCGAAAAACGATGATCATTTCAGTAAAGATATTTGGAAAGCTCCTAAACCTTTTAAAAACTTTTCTCAATCTCATCTTCCGCTTATGGCAGGCATAAAATTATCGGTTTAGGATGCCTTCCAACGAAACTTTTGAATTTTATTTTTTTGAAAAAAACTATGCTACAACTAAAAAGATGATTGATCCTGATGCTGCCTTTACTGGGAATTTCTGCCGAAACTATTGGCCAAACCCAGGCTCCAGGGACGATTGACTGGGGGAATAATTACAGGCAGCCCAATAAAACCGCCGCCACTAAAATTATTGGAATTACGGGAGACGGCTTCTACATGTTGCGGGAGAAAGTTCTCAGAACCCCAAATGCCAAACCCAAAGTGTGGGTAGAGTATTTTACCAAAGACATGAAACTCCAGCGGTCTGAGGAGTTGGATTTGAAATACCAAAGGAAGCAGCGCGATTTTGAAGATGTCATTATGCTGAATAGGAAACTCTACCTACTCACCACGTTTAATAATACTGCAAAAAAGAAGAACTTCCTCTTTAAACAGGAGGTCAATTCCAGAACGCTGGCGCCTTCCAAAAATCTGGATATGATTGGCGAGACGGAAGCCCGCAACAAAGCGGTAGAAGGAAGTTTTTCCTTCAGGCTCTCTTCTGATAGTTCCAGACTGCTGATTTTCAATGATCTGCCTTTTGAAAAAAAGAACCCCAAGCGCTTTGGCTTTCGGGTTTTTGACGAAAATTTCAGCCTGCTCTGGCAAAAGAATATAAGCCTGCCGTATCCGGACGATCAATTCACTGTTGAAGAATACAGAGTTGATTCTAAAGGTAATGTTTTCCTCCTCGGCGTCCTGTACAAGGACGGAGCTAAGTGGCGTCGCAGAGGCAATCCTTCTTATCAGTACGTCCTCCTCTCATATCTGGACAAAGGCGAAAAAGTGGATGAGTACCGCTTTGACTTAGAGAATAAATTTATCACGGATCTGACTTTCCGAATTGCCAGAGACAGTACGCTTGTTTTTTCCGGGTTTTATTCAGAGAAGGGAACATACAGCATCAAAGGCGTCTATTTTTTCCACCTTCAACCGCACACCGGGCAAATGAGCAATCAAAACGCCGCCCCTTTGGATTTCGATTTTCTGACGGCTTTTATGTCTGACAGGAAAAAGGAGAAGGCCAGACAGGCGGAGATGAAGAAAGACGTCAACAAGGCGCCGGAACTGTACGATTATTCTTTAGATGAACTTATCCTGCGCAGCGATGGCGGAGCCGTCCTGGTAGCGGAGCAGTTCTATGTTGATGTGCAGGAATTTCCGTACTATACTCCTTCTGCCTACGGCGGCTACTATAGGTATTCCCAGGTTTACTACTATAATTACAACGATATCATTGTGATAAACATCCGACCAAACGGGGAGATCGAGTGGTCGGCCCGCATACCCAAATGGCAGGAAACCCGCAATGATGGCGGATATTATTCTTCTTATGCCATGGCCAATGTCCGGGATAAGCTCTATTTCGTTTACAATGATAATTCCCACAATTACAGTGGAGGTGATCGCCTGGACAAATCTTACACCTATACCGGAGGGAAGGGCGTCATCGCATTGTCAGAGGTGAACATCAAAGGCGAAGTTCAGACCTGGCTCCTTAGCTCCAATAAGGATTCCGGAATTATTATGCGCCCCAAAATGTGCCGCCAGACCGGCCGGAGGGAGATGGCAATATTTGGGGAATACAACAGAGGTTTCCGCTTTGGAGAACTTCGCCTTGAATAATTGTATCATGGTTCACACAGCTCGTTTTCACTCTCCTTTTGGCTGCTTCGAAATTATTGGCAGTGAGGACAGCATTACTTCCGTCCATCTGTTGCCAGACGGTGAAATGCCTCCCGAAGATTACCATGAAGCGCCGGAACATATTTTAGAAGCAGTGCGCCAGCTTACCGAGTATTTCCAGAGGAAGCGCCAGGATTTTGATTTGCCAATTGATATTTCCGAAGGAACCTTATTCAATCAGAAGGTTTGGAGAGAATTGCTCAGGATACCCTATGGCCATACGACGACCTATTCTGCCATTGCCAAAAAACTCAACAATCCGGAGGCGGTGCGCGCTGTCGGCCGAGCCAATCGGGAAAATCCCATAGCTATCATCATTCCCTGCCATCGGGTCATTGCAAAGAGCGGCGATTTACAGGGTTATTTCTATGGCCTCGATATGAAAAGGAGATTATTGGAATTAGAAAACCCGATGAGCTTTGGAGAACAGGGCAGCTTGTTTTGATCTTTAGCAGGTGTCCGGGTTAGTGCAACATATAGGGAGAAGCCTTGCGAGATAAGGGTTCCCGCAGATAATTCTACTTCAGACCTGAACGCAGATTTTAACCCTGGCCGAATGGCTGCCGAATTTCAATGAGACCTTGTGTAGTCTCAATTTATAAACTGCCGGACAACCGCATTTAACCGGATGGGACAGGCTGAATCAAACCGAAATATTAATAGCTAAAAAATATGACAACTACGGGAGCGCCCTTTCAGACTACTCTTGCTTTTGCCCGCCAACTTGACACAGCAGACCCTGTTCGCCCTTACCGCCGACAATTTTATTTTCCAAAAAAGAATGGTAAGAACGTCCTCTATTTTTGCGGCAACTCTCTTGGGTTGCAGCCCAAAGGCGCTCAAACTGCTCTCGAACGCGAGCTAAAGCAGTGGAGAGATTATGGCGTTGAGGGACATACGGAGGGAGAAATGCCCTGGATGTACTACCATAAATTTCTCCAGCCGCAGACGGCGCGCATCGTTGGGGCGAAGGAGTCTGAGGTTGTGGTAATGAATACCCTGACAACCAACCTGCACCTTCTGATGGTCAGTTTTTACAGACCCACAGCAAAGCGCTTTAAGATTATCATGGAAGCGCAGGCTTTCCCCTCTGACAGCTATGCCATAGAGAGCCAGGTTCGCTTTCACGGCTTCCGACCTGAAGAAGCCATTGTCGAAGTCTCGCCAAAAAATGGAGAAGATATTTTGAGCTTAGAGGATATTCTCACAGCCATCAAAAAGCATGGAGACGAGCTGGCGCTGGTTCTCTTTGGAGGGGTAAACTATTACACCGGGCAGTTTTTTGATTTGGAGAAAATAGCTGACGCAGCTCACAAAGCGGGCAGCCTCGCCGGTTTTGATCTGGCTCATGCCGCCGGCAATCTGCCCCTGCGACTTCACGACTGGAATGTGGATTTTGCCTGCTGGTGCAGCTACAAGTACCTGAACTCCGGGCCAGGCGGCCCCAGCGGGGTTTTTGTCCATGAGAGGAATGGGAACAATCCCGACCTGCCTCGCTTCAGCGGCTGGTGGGGGCACGACGAAAAGCGCCGCTTTTTGATGGAAAAGCGCTTTGTGCCAATGGAGGGCGCTGCCGGCTGGCAGTTGAGCAATGCGCAAATCTTTAGTATGGCTATCCATAAAACTGGCCTCGACATGTTCGATGAAGTGGGAATGGATGCGCTCCGAAGGAAATCAATAAAGATGACCGGCTACCTGGAGTTTTTGATTGAGAGGCTGAATGAGCCTGTCCGGCGTTTCAAAATCATCACGCCCAAAGACCCCAATCAACGAGGCTGCCAACTGTCCATCCTGACAGATAACAATGGAAAAGCGCTGTTCGATTTTTTGACGGAAAACGGCGTTATTGCCGATTGGCGGGAGCCGAATGTTATCAGGGTGGCTCCTATTCCTTTTTATAATAGCTTCGAAGACTGCTGGCGCCTGGCGGATTTGCTGAAGAGGTTTTAAGATTCGCTATCTGGAAGAGTCCTTTTGCCTTCAGGTGGTTGGGGTTCTGCTTTTCATAGCATTCCTGGTTTTTTTTAACCACGCTTTCGGAGACTCCTGTTGCTTCGACGATTTCTTTATCGCAGAGAGGAGGGTTTTTAATTTACAAACGAATGATGCCAGGCATCTCTTCATGGCCTTCTGCTTTTCCTCCTGCTTTTCCTTCCTCTTTCCCTTCTTTGATTCCCAGTTGAATTCCCCTTTGGAGAATGTCTTCATAAACTGTCATGGCTATTTTTTTTGTTTTAGGCAAATCTTTAATTCTGGCTTCGAACTGGTTCCAGTTTAATTTGATGCTTTCCTTGAGGTATAGAATGATGAGATTGACCTCAAATCGCTTCTTTTCCCAGTCCTCCTCCCTTTCAACAAAAATCAAGGAAACGATTCAAATTGTTCAAAAGGAACTTCTGCTCATGTCGATATTTCATCACCAGCAGAGAGCTTATCATAAAAGCGTCTCTAAATGACTGAATTTCTTTATCGCTCATGTGAGAGAGGTCGGTGAAAACATAGCCTCCCTGGGGAGTGTATGGCTCATAGGCCGGGATCATTCCCCGGAGGTAATATTTCCAGGGTTTTACATCCCATTTCTCTTTACTGCGGTAAAAAACGACGGGGATGATAGGCGTCAATTCCTGCTTGTCGTTTACCCGGGCCTGCCAGCCGTTGACCTAGTATTGTAGAATTTGAAGCGGCGGATAGGCGGGCTTCCAGCTTTTGTGCTCCAGAATGAGCGGTAAGGTCGTTTGCTCCCCTGTTTTTGTTTGACACAGATAAATCAGGTCAGAGAAGAATTCCTTCAGCGATTCGGAGACGAAACTCTTTTCAGTCAGTTGCAAAGTGGATAAGTATAGCGTGGCGACGAGCGCTGCGGGAAGGCATTTTTCAGAATAATCCTGTGCGACTTAAGGCCGGGAAAAGAGTGGTTTGGAAAGCTTGTCCTGGAGATTTTGAATGTTGGGCATGAGCGTTTTCTCTGGTTGTTGTTATTCGGCCAAGATAGCCATTTTTAAGAAACAATTTTCCTGGAAACGGAGCCATCCGTTTACATTTGCCGCCGATGAATCTTTTACAGGAAATAGCCTTTCTATTGCGCAAGGAATTTACGCTGGAATTCCGTCAGAAGTACGCCATCAGCGGGATTTTGCTGTATGTACTGTCCACCGTATTTATCGTGTACATTGCACTGCAACTGATTCGACCGCAGCTTTGGAACGTGCTGTTTTGGATTATCATGCTATTCGCTTCGGTAAATGCAGTGGTCAAGAGTTTCGTTCAGGAGAGCGGCCATCGGCAACTGTACTACTACCAGCTCGTCAGCCCCGTGGCAATTTTATTGTCGAAGATGATTTATAACACCGCTTTACTTTTGACGCTGAGCGTCCTGACATTTGCCGCACTCAGTTTCGTGGCAGGTAGTCCGGTGGAAAACCTGGGGCAATTTTTCCTGACGCTATCCTTGGGCAGTCTTGGCTTTTCCGTGACTTTTACCTTCGTTTCTGCCATTGCAGCCAAAGCGGATAATGCGGGAACGCTCATGGCCATCCTCAGCTTTCCGGTGATAATTCCGGTGCTATTGCTTTTAGTCAACCTGTCGGCCTATTCCATTGGCCTATTGGGAGGAACGATGGCAGGGCGCGATGTCAGTTTGTTGGCGGCTATGGATTTGTTGCTGGTCGCACTTGGCCTGATCCTGTTTCCATACCTTTGGCGGGACTAATTCAGGAAGTAGAAAAGAAGCGTTGAATCCTAAATATGGTTCATTGGGATTCTATTTTGAAGCCAGGCCTGTTGGTTATTGATTGGCAGGATTCAGAAGGAGCAAAAAGTAGTTCAACGCGATTATTCAATTTTTTGAAAACAAAGACATGATAAAAAAACACTGGTGGAAAGCGCTTGCCGTAGCCATCATTTTCTACACCATTTTTAGGGGTTTATTGGTACCCTTAAAACCCGGTCTGATAAACGTACAACCTCCCATCGTCGAAGCTGGTAATGTGGTTACCTTCCAGGTAGAAGGATACAACACCAATTTTTTAAAAGAAAAAGACCGACTCAGCGCATGGCTGGTGCGCAGGGATGGGAAACTGGCGCCGGCTTCCCGGATTGAAGCGACCAGTGAAAGGGGGTTGAAATTAGACTTTGATATCCCCGCCTCCGAAACCGGCGATCCCGCTACCGATACCGTGCAGTTAGTGATTGACAATCCTACCGATGGATTTTTTCAAACCAATATTTCCAGGAAGAAAAGCGAGCGTTTAAATGGCGGAGCGGTCTGGCAGGAGCAATCGGTTGAATTACACCAAAAGAAGGCGTTTTCATACCCATTTATGGACAACGTGTACGAGAGTATCCGCAATCTTTATTTCCATGTCCCGATGTGGATAGCCATGTTTATCCTGGCTACGGCTGCGGCGATATTGAGCGTGATGCACTTAGCAGGGCGCAATCCCAAGCGAGACCAACAGGTGCTGGCTCTGTCAAAGATGGTCATGCTCTTTGGGATATTAGGTTTGATTACGGGAGCTATTTGGGCCAGAAATACCTGGGGAGACTATTGGAGCAACGACCCCAAGCAGGTTTACACGGCTATAGGCTTGTTGATTTATGGAGCCTATTTCGTGCTGCGTGCTTCCTTTGAAGATCCGGAGAAGAAAGCCCGCATCGCTTCCGTTTACAACATTTTTGCCTTTGCGACCCTGCCGGCTTTGCTTTATATCCTGCCCAAACTCTCTCCGGATTCCCTTCACCCGGGCGCCGGCAGCAATATTGCTTTTGGAAGCCAGGACCTTGACAATACGATGCGCACCGTATTTTATCCCGCCATTATCGGCTGGACTCTGATGGGCGTTTGGATGGCGCAATTACTTTTAAGGGTTCAAATTCTCAAAGAACGCCTGTTGGACAAGGATTTTTAAAAATAAGTCAAATCAACAAAATTAAATTCCGTAGCTGAGCGACTAAATGCCGTACCTAAATTTTGTTTGTAGAAAAAATTCAGCGACTTTAGCGCCCGTTACTGGACAGGAACCAGTCTAATGATAAAACCATGTTAAAAGCTGCAAAAAGAGCACTCGCCACACTTTCCATTTTCCTTCTGTCACTTTCATTCTTATTCGCCCAACAAGATGGGGACTTCATGCGTAGCATGGGCAAAATGTACGTTGTGGTTGCTGTTATAGCTGCGATTTTCACCGGCATTGTCATTTTTCTGATCTACCTGGACAGAAAAATTAAAAAATTAGAGGACCAAATTAATCATCATGAGTAATGAAAAAAAAACGCTCTCATTTTACCAGAGCGTTGAAAGCTATTTTGAAAAGGCGGCTCCTTATACAGGCTTGGATCGCGGTCTGCTCGACCAGATTAAGGTCTGTAGCTCTGTCTATGCCATTCGCTTTCCGGTAGAGGTTACTGATAAGGAAACCGGAAAGAAAAAAGTTCAGGTTATTGAGGCCTATCGCGTACAGCACAGCCACCACCGCCTGCCAACCAAAGGAGGTATTCGCTATTCCGAGCTCGTCAACCAAGAGGAAGTAATGGCTTTGGCATCGTTGATGACTTACAAATGCGCCATCGTACACGTGCCGTTTGGCGGAGCTAAGGGAGGCGTGAAAATCAATCCCAGAGATTACAGCGAAGAAGATTTGGAGAAAATTACAAGGCGTTATACCTACGAATTAGTGCGCCGTAATTTTATCGGCCCGGCTATAGACGTCCCTGCTCCGGACTTCGGCACCGGCCCACGCGAAATGGCCTGGATCTATGACACTTACCGTACCTTAAAGGAAAATGAAATTGACGCACCAGGCTGCGTAACCGGCAAACCGGTTAACCAATTTGGTATTCGCGGCAGAGCAGGCGCAACAGGTCGGGGCGTATTCTATGGCCTTCGCGAAGCTTGCAGCCATGCCGACGACATGAAGAAGCTGGGACTTTCTGCCGGAATTGCTGGAAAGAAAATGGTGATTCAAGGATTTGGAAATGTAGGCTCCTCCACGGCAAAAGTTTGCCAGGAGGAAGGCGACGCAGTGATCATTGCAGTAGGCGAGGTGGATGGCTTTATCATGAATCCTAAAGGATTGGATATGGCAGAACTGGCTAAGGTGAGAGCTGAGACCGGTTCCATCATGAATTATGCCGACGCCAAAAAATACCCAAAAGAAGATCGCAACAAAGTACTTGAACTGGAATGCGATATTTTGGTGCCATCCGCTCTCGAAGAGCAAATCCACATCAACAACGCTCATAAGATCAAGGCAAAAATCCTTGGCGAAGCTGCCAACGGACCTACCACAGCGCCGGCAGAAGAAATACTGCTCAAAAACGGTATTTTTGTTATTCCCGATATGTTCCTCAATTCTGGAGGTGTGACCGTTTCCTATTTTGAATGGCTCAAAAACCTTTCACACATGCGCTTTGGCCGGATGGATAAACGCTACCGCCAACAGGGAAGAGAACACGTCATTGAAATTATAGAAAAAATGACGGGGAAAAAGGCGCCGAAAGAGCTTGTAGATATCTACGCAAAAGGCGCCGATGAGGAAGACCTCGTGCGCTCTGGTCTGGAAGAATCTATGATCAATGCCTACAACTTTACCCGCGAAATTATGCTGGAGAAAAAAATTGACATGCGTACGGCGGCCTTTGTCAATGCTGTCCAGTTGATTGGCCACGACTATCAGTCTTTGGGCATTTTCCCATAATAGTCGGCGACTTTAGACGGGCAGAAAGTTTTTCCCTTCTGCTTGTAAAAAATACTGAGGGAATACTTTTTTTGAGTATAGTTTTTTAAAAAAACTTTTTCAAAAATTGTATTCCCTCTTTTAGTTTGTATCATTGCCGCCCTGGCCGCCAGCTTATTAAATACTTAGCCTGCCCTAAGCAAACACCGAAACTCCTGCCGCACCCCGAATGCCTTTCTTGTTTACTTCTAAAATTCAAACTCATGGCTTATAAAATCAGCAGGGTAGAATACTACAACATCACGGTACAGGATCAATTGGGCGAAGCCTATAAACTATCGGCAGAGTTGAAAAAATTGGGGATTGACATGTATGCCTTTTCGGTTATCCCTTTGGGGACGAATGCGACCCAACTCATTGTGTTCCCTGACGACACGCTTAAATTGTCGAATGAGCTGCGCCTGGCTGGACAAAAGCCAGACGGACCGCACAAAGCCCTGCTCGTTCAAGGCGACGACGAACCCGGCGTCTTAGTTGATATTCACATGAAGCTCTACGGCGCTGAAGTCAATATTTCGGCGGCGCACGGAGTGACCGACGGCAGGGGCAGATTCGGCTACGTCATTTATCTGAGGGCTGAAGATTTTGAAAAAGCCGCTCAGGTATTGGGCGTCAACTAAGCTCCTGCGACAACGCTTCCGTTCCATTTTTAAAAATTTCCAATAAGATATCAATCTCTCGCAGGTGAGTCCGGAAACTCAGGACGGCGAGACGTATCCACACCTGCCCATCAATAGTCGTGGAGGAAACGAAGATGCGGCCATCGCATTGCACGTAATCCACAAGGCGGCGGTTGAACTCGTTGACGTCTCCACTTTTTGGAACGAAGCGATAAGTGCAGACTGATAAATCGGGGAACGGCCCCACCTCGAACCCCAGCTTTTGGATTTCCTGATAAAAGTATCTGCAGAGTAGAATTTTCTCTTCCAATGCGGCTTTGAACGGCGCCACGCCATAGAGCTGTAATGGGAGCCACAGCCGCAGACCCCGCCAGTGCTTGGTCAGTTCGGGCGATAGATCGGCGGGGCTTGGTTCTTCTGTTGCGGCTAGGGCGTCTTGTAGGTAGCTCGCCTGGTAGTAGTGGCTTTCCAATTCCGCCTTCATATTTTTTACCAAAATAGTCCCCAGGCCGTAGGGCAAAAACAAACCCTTGTGCGGATCAATGGCAATTGAGTCTGCCCGCTCAATGCCTTTGAACTGTTGCTTTACCGTAGAGCCGTCGGGATTTTCTACATCGGCTAAGAGGAAGAAACCACCGTAGGCGGCATCCACATGGAACCACAATTTATGCTCCTCACAGATGCTGGCAATTTTGTTGAGCGGATCCATGGAACCCGTATTAGTGGTACCTGCCGAGGCGACCACGAGGAAGGGATTAAGCCCGTCGGCGATATCCTTATCTGTCAGCTCGGCTAACTTAGTAGCGTCCATGCGGAGGTGCTCGTCCATAGGAACCTGGCGAATGATGGCCTGAGCCATTCCGCCAATGCGGATGGCTTTGTGTACGCAGTGGTGAACCTGCCCAGTGAGATAGACGACTGATTTTCTGACTTTCTCAGGGGTGATGTGCATGGAATCCCTAGCGGTAACAAAGGCGATGAGATTGGCGATAGAGCCTCCGCTCGTCAGATTGCCGAGCGCCGTTTCCGGAAACCCCACTATTTTACACATCCACCGGATGACCATGTTCTCAATGCGCACAGCGGCGGGACCGCTGAAAAACACGCCGGCGTACTCGTTCGTCACTGCCGCTATGTAATCGCCCAGAGCGCCTGGATAAATGCCTCCTCCCGGGATATAGCCCAAATGCCCGCCCGAGGCCGGCCTCAGCCCCGAATTAGTCAGGTGTCGGCGCAGAATATCCAAAACCTCCTCCATCGGCCTGGGCTTATCGCCAGGTTGAAAATTGAGAATGCCCTCGGCGTGGCTTTCATCCAGCGTGAATGCCTTCCTCGTCGGCAGGCTGTCTATGTAATCGTGAGCATAAGCTCGCACCTGCTCGTGCCAGGTATTTCTAACCTCTGGCCTGGGCTCTAATTCTTCCGAGGCTTTAGCCAGTTGTTCTAATTTGTCGCGCATGATATTTTATTCTAAAAAAGATTTTTTTGAAAATTGAAAACTTGCAAAAGTAAAAGGACGGGAATAAAACGCCGCCAATTCACTCTAATTGAAGGATAGCCTTATTGGATGCGCTGCAGTTTTTATGGTTTTGTCGCCCAGGAAACAGTAGCGCCTGGCTTTTTTTAAATCCAAAGAGACCTCAACTCAAGCGCCAGAAAAAAGGAGAGAATA
>CAZXQI010000002.1:0-74678 GCA_964643005.1 uncultured Saprospiraceae bacterium
ACCATACAGCAAAAGGATCTGCCCAGATTGCGACTGCTTGCAGACATCTATATCTTGGGTGAGATAACAGAGGCTGCCGAAGGAATTAAGCTCCACAACAACGGCGGCAAGCGCGTGGATATGACCGCCATGGGCTGGCAGCATTTTTAAACAAAAGCATGTAAAGTAGGGGTTCTACCTGTGTCGGTCTTATCAAAAAAACTATCAATTATTCTTTCCCTTCCGAAATTTCCTGTTTGCTTTGCAACCGAACGAACAACAGGTTTGCCCGCTTCGATGAAGCCCTACAAACCTGATTGGCAAATAAACATAGTGAAATAATGCATTGGATTGACTGGCTCGTCATGTTGGCTGTATTGGTCGGAATCGTCGTTTACGGAGTCTGGAAGACCCGTTCGGTGCAAACCGTCCAGAGTTACCTGCGCGGCGACAGAGAGCTAAGCTGGTGGACTATCGGCCTCAGCGTCATGGCGACTCAGGCCAGCGCGATTACCTTTCTCAGCACGCCCGGACAGGGCTACGACGACGGCATGCGCTTCGTTCAGTTTTATTACGGCATGCCGCTGGCCATGATTCTCATTTGCATTTTTATCCTTCCTATATATTACCGCCTCAATGTTTACACCGCTTACGAATATTTAGAGAGTCGCTTTGACCACAAAACCCGAACCCTGGCGGCAGTGCTTTTTCTTTTTTCCAGAGGCATGGCGGCGGGCTTCACCATTTCCGCTCCTTCGATTATTTTGACCAATATCATGGGTTGGGATCTGCACACGACCATTATACTCATTGGCCTCGCGGTGACATTTTACACGGTCATGGGCGGCACAAAAGCGGTGAGTTTCACTCAAAAACAGCAGATGGTTGTCATGCTGCTGGGTCTGGTGTTAGCGGCTGTACTCGTCGTTTTCAATTTGCCGAAGGACGTCTCTTTGGGAGAGGCCGTAGGCGTCGCCCGCGAGATGGGGAAAATGGATGCTTTAGATTTGAACTTCGACCTGTCCAATCGCTACAATATCTGGTCGGGCATGATTGCGGCGCTGTTTCTTTTCCTTTCCTATTTCGGCACGGATCAGTCGCAGGTACAGCGCTACCTGACCGGGCGCTCTCTAAAGGAAAGCCGGATGGGGCTGCTGCTCAACGGCTTCATCAAAGTGCCCATGCAATACCTCATCCTGTTCACAGGCGTAATGGTTTTTATCTTTTTCCAGTTCGTCCAGCCGCCGATTCATTTTAATAAATCCAATCTTTCAAAATTAGAAGCCGCCGCCGCTTACCAGCCTCAGTTCGATAGTTTAAAGCAGCAGTACGACGAGGTTTTTCAAAAAAAGCAGGCGGCCGTTTATGGTTTAGTCGGAGCATTGCGACAGGATGAACCCGCTTCCATAGAGCAGGCCAAAATGGAAGTAATGGAGATGGAGGAGCAAAACCGCCAGGTGCGGGCAGAGGTGGGGACGCTGCTGAAAGACATGGCCCAGGAAGAAAACTTCAGCGTCGAGACGAACGATCGGGACTATGTCTTTATCACTTACGTCATCAACTACCTGCCCCGAGGCGTGATTGGGCTGCTATTTGCCGTCATCCTCTGCGCAGCTATGTCTTCAATTGCCTCGGAATTAACGGCGCTGTCCACTACCACCGTTGTAGATTTGTACCGGCGCTCTTTCCGACCCAACGAGTCGGATCAACATTACTACTGGATTTCAAAGAGCTTCACCTTCGGCTGGGGGATGCTGGCTATCGTTTTTGCCTCCATCGCTTCATTATTTGAAAATCTCATTCAGGCGGTGAACATCGTCGGGTCTCTACTTTACGGGACGATTTTAGGGATTTTCTTAGTGGCCTTTTTCTTCAAAAGAATCTCCGCCACGCCCGTATTTTTTAGCGGTCTGATTGCAGAGGCGGTCGTCGTCGCCATTTATTTTATTGACAGGGCGGATAAGGTAGAAGATATTGGATTCCTCTGGCTGAATCCGATTGGGTGTAGCGTGGTGATTTTGTGCAGCTTCCTGTTGCAGCCAATTTTTGGAAAAAAGGATGGGAGTACTGCGAAGACATAATTCTCGTTTTAGGAATCATTTCGCTCCTGTCGGTCAACGACCATAATCTTTTTAAAACATGCTTCAAAAACTGTTGGCTTCCGCTGTTCTAATTTTGGCGCTGTCCGCCTGTGGGGGAGGTTTTTTGTATAAAAAAACAATTGACATTCCCGGCGAAGCCTGGGCATACGAGGATACGCTCCGATTTGACTTCGATATCGCCGACACGACGAAGTTGTACGCCCTCTTTCTCGATGTGACTCACTCCGGGAATTACGCCTACCAAAATCTGTACGTGCAATTTCTAACGACTTTTCCCTCCGGTAAAACAGAAGCAAAGATCGTCAGCTTAGAATTGGCGGCGCCCACGGGGATCTGGAATGGCCGATGCAGAGGCAATGAATGTACGGTGGAAATTCCCCTACAGGCAAAGACTCATTTTCAGGGTACAGGCAAACATATTTTAGCTTTGGAACAATACATGCGACAAAGCCCCATTGAAGGAATTAAAAGCATGACTTTAAAAATCAAAGCGCTAAAACAGACGAAGTAAGTCGGGAAATTCCTGTTGGAATCCGTCAAACTCTTCTAACTCTCACGTTGCCATTTTTCTAGTAATGACGCTTACACCTGCACTGGTCCTTCTCCGACCCAGTCCCCTAAATACTGTTTTTCTTCACAAAGGGGCGTCAGTTGATCGTCAATAAGAACCCTCACTTCGTGGATGATATCTCCGGGGTATAGCACGTGGAGATTAGGTCCGGCGTCTAAGCTGAAGTAAACGGGATGCTTTGTTTCTTCTCTGTAGCGGCGTATCCGCTCTATCATTTCCAAGGTGTTGGGTTTCATTAAAATATAAGCGGGGCTGCTCGACATCATCAGCGCATGAAGGGTTAAGGCCTCATTTTCGGCAATGCGACCAAAAGCCTCCAGGTCGCCGGCGCTCATGATAGAAAGGAGATTTATCAGGTTCTTTTTAGCGTCTGCATATCGCGCTTCGGCAAAGGGGTGCTGATCCATCAGGCTGTGTCCAGTGCGGCTACTGACGCTTTTGGCTTCCGTGCTGGCTATGAGAATGTCGTCGTGGAGGTCTTTGAAAACTTCATGCACCCTGTCTGCCATAGGTAGCGCATACAGGTTAGAGGATTCGGGGATGGTTCCAACTTCTCCCCAGAGGGCGGCGGTGGGAAAGATGGAGCGACAAGCGCTACCCGAACCGAGGCGCGCTACGAAGGAGGATTTCCTGTCAAATTCCGTATCGTCATCTAAGCTCTCAAATAGCTCGTGCTCAAGGGAGCAAAGGCAAAGCGCCAGCGCGCTCATGGCTGAAGCGGAGGAAGCAATCCCCACCGAATGAGGGAAGGAGTTGCCTGTTTTTATATTCAGGTCTAACTGGCGCAGAAAAGGGAAAATATCTGTTACACTTTCTATAAAATCTTTCACCTTTTTTTTGAACTGTTCATTCGGCTCTCCGTGAAAAGAAAAATCGAGGGAGATATTCTGGTCGCCGGTTTCTTTCGGTTTGTACGCCAGCAACATATCCGTGAAAGAGCTGCTCAGCGTGAGACTCAGCGAAGGATTCTTGGGCAATTGCCGTCCGTATTTTCCCCAATATTTGACAATGGCTAAGTTGGAAGGGCTTCGCCAAACGATTTCGCCAGGTTCGACTTTGGCGGTTTCAATAATAAGGTTAGGATTTTTGTAATCTGTCATTTGTGTTGTTAATTGATGATTCTTGTTGTTGGGTGTAGAGCGCCCAAAGGTAAAAAAACTTAAAATTGAAGAGACTTCCTTCTCTATTGAGCCTCTAAAAGGAGTGTAAAAATTAAAGGACGAGTTTCATTTTTGGAATAATAAAACCTGTCTTAAGGGGAGGTATTTTAGTAAAAACAACGAGTGTGTTTCCCTGCGGAGTCATTCTTCCAATTCCACTCCGGACATAAATCCGGTAGCGCGAAAGAAAAAGCCTGATATCACTCCAAAGGCAAATCCTCCAATATGCGCCCACCATGCTACGCCGCCGCTGTTTAGTTCGGAAGCCAGATTCTCTGTACCGTCCAGCCATTGCTGGACGATCCATATACCGAGAAAAATCCAGGCGGATATGCGAAAGGGGAAGATGAGGAACAGCATTTTAATGCGCGAATAGGGGAACATCACCAGATAAGCGCCCATAACCGCAGAAATAGCCCCGCTTGCTCCAACTGTCGGGATGGAGCTATCCCAGTTAAACCAAATATGTACCGCCTCTGCAATGACAGCTCCAGACAGGTAAAAAATCAGGAATTTGAAATTGCCTATTGCAGCTTCAATATTGTCGGCAAAGACCCAGAGGAAAAGCATATTCCCGATGAGGTGCATCCAGCTACCGTGTAGAAATGAGCTGGTGATTAGGGTGAAGAGGTCTTGTCCCCGCATGATTTCGACAGGAATGGACCCAAAATGGTGGATAAAGGAAGCCTCTCTTCCTTCCGGCATCTGAGTCTGGAAAAGAAAAATAACCACGTTTAATACGATAAAGCTGTAGCTGAAGTAAGGCCGACAGCCTCCTTTTACCTGGTCGTCGCCAATGGGGAATATCATAAGTCAATGGATTATTTTTCAGAGATAGTAGTTTTTGGAGGGTAGGGAAAGCAATTTAAGCAAGGTAAGTCGTCCTATTCTTAACAACTAAAGGTGCTACATTTAACTCTACGAGTCCTTTATTTTCCATTTAGGAGGTACCGTTTTACAAATCCCAAAAAGAACGAGGCCGGTTGTAAACTTTAATGGTATCTGAAATAGTCTGTATGAAACACCACAAAATGACGCCGGCAACGGGTAAATAGGCCAGGTTTCCAATCAGAAGTATCCAGATGGGAAGGCTGACTGCCAAAATGATGGCCGTTTTGACGTAGTTGAGCCGCCTGATATGCTGGTAAACATAAACCAGATGAAAAGCGCTCGCCAGTTGCCATACCCCCAGCACAATTAATGTGGCTAATGACCAGGCTTTGCCGGAGGCAAAAAAGGCCAGCAGCAATACGGCAATAATGAGTATCGCCTGCCCCAACACGTCAATTTTCATTCTGAATTTTGAAACCATAATAATTATTTGAACCGGTCTATCTTTGCGTTCCTTCAGACCCGACACTTTAACAGGGCGCAAACTTTACTACTATCCTAAAAGCAATCATGATGTCCATTACTC
The DNA here is from genome assembly GCA_964643005.1 of uncultured Saprospiraceae bacterium. Taxonomy (GTDB): domain Bacteria; phylum Bacteroidota; class Bacteroidia; order Chitinophagales; family Saprospiraceae; genus UBA6168. The sequence goes on from CAZXQI010000002.1 coordinate 5,230, forward strand.
CGGAACAAGTTTCTGAACTCATCCGCAAAAGAAGAGCAATTTTTCCTAAAACGTATAATAAACGGCCGATTAGCCGAGATGTAATTGAAGAGGTTTTAGAAAATGCCAATTGGGCGCCAACGCATAAACTCACTCAACCCTGGCGGTTTAAGGTCTTCGTAGGACAAAAACTTCAGGAACTCGGCGACTACATGAGCAGTTTTTATAAGGAAAATACGCCCGCAGAGCGCTTCTCCGAAGTCAAATACAATAAGCTACTGTCGAACCCCGCCAGGTCAGCCTGTGTCATCGCCATCTGTATGCAGCGCGATTCCAAAGAGCAAATACCAGAGTGGGAGGAAATAGCCTCGGTAGCCTGCGCCGTCCAAAATATGTGGCTAACCTGTACCGCCCACGACATCGGATGCTATTGGAGCACTCCTCAAGCAGCCTTAGAAGCCAGGGACTTTTTAGGCTTAGAGGAGGGCGAACGCTGCCTCGGCCTATTCTACATGGGGCGTCACGACTTGCCGGAGCTACCTGGAAAGCGCACGCCCATCGAGAGAAAGGCAAGGTGGATGTAAAGATGGGCTTTTACGTATCTCATTGATTATCCGCCAACTAGGTAACAAGATTTGAGTCTTCACTACATAACAAGGATTACATATTGATTTTTTGGCAAGATAATTGAGTAAACTTAGACAGTGCCAGTCGCTAAAAAAATTCAACTTCTAGTTAAGCAAAAATTATTCTGAGATGAATTAGAGCTATTGGGCTTAATTTCTTTTCAAGTAATTAGATTCTACATTTATCCCATGCAACATTATTACTTTGAAAAATCTGAAAACGAGCAGGCTTTAGTTGCCTGTTGGACGAAGGTTGCCTGGGTTGTTTTTCCCATCGCATAAGAACTTTCCCATAACAGCCTTCCGAAAGAATATTACTCCATTTTCTCAAAAACGGTTTAGGCTATGTTTATCTTAAATTTTGCGCTTGTTGCATTCCTATTAGGAGGTGGTATTATCACATTAACCAACTGGATTGCAGAAAAACCCAAAAAGAACGCTGCTATGAGTAGCGGGCAATAAGAAATAAGCGGCAGGCAGTAACAGATCACTGTTCCCCCCGGTTGTGTCAGTTTACTGCTTGCTTCTTTTTTTACGAGTTTTTTTGTGTTTGCTTTCTCCGCCATCTCGCAGAAATGATATTTATCGCAATCCAATTGCTCCGGCGCTTCTGACGAGTTAAATCCACATCACATCTGAGTTACTGCTAAGTCTTTTCATTTTTCGACAAGGCTTTTGTCTTTGCTTTGGCTTATCACCAACTGGACTTCGGCTTTTGAATAGCGCTTGGTTATTTTCTTGCAAAAACATTCTTTGCCTTAGAAAATACAAGTTGCGAGAGGTTGAGGTAGGGAGGCTTAGCCAACAATTGAAGACCCGTCAGACCTATCCAACCGGCCATTACAGCAAATGACAGCTCGCCAAAGCGGGTGAAGCCCCGATAATCGTGCATATTGAGTTGCAATAGTTCATAGAGAACAAAATCAATCATGATATAGCCGCTGTTTATCCAGAACAGGATAATCATTACCCTCAACATTCTGCGAAATACTAAGGCTTCATAAAGAGGCTGGCCGCCTTGTCTCTTCTTTCGCAACGCTGAAATTTGAAAGCGGATATAGCGATAGGCCGCAAATTGATAGGCATAGAAAGTGGCAATGTACAGCGCCATTTCAAGGCCTCCATAGAAAGGGGAGTAAAATCTGCGGCCTAAGCTCTGTCTGAACGCCACATTTGTAAACAAAAAAACGGCAAGGAAGAAAAGGACTTGTAAAATCGGCAAGATAAAATGCTTTACATCCGAGCCGACAAACCGATATCCTGAGAAGAGTCTCAATTTTATGGAATAAAAAATCAATACGCCGAAGGCCAGCGTAAAGTAAATGGGAAGGAAAAGCAATTGAGGATGAGAGCCGTACCATCCTTCCAGGATAAAAACATGATGAAGGCAAGTCAGGGCATAGCTTATCAGCAGAGAGGCAAAGAAAAAATCGGCCCGTTTATTTTCATTCTTCCTAAACACAAATACCAGCGCCAGAATCCCATCCAGCAGAATGACTGCCGACAGAATCAAAAGCGATAGGACGCTCAACGTTCCGGTTAAGAAATTCATTTTTCTGCTAATTCGTTCGGTAGATCTCGCGCAGCACCTGCTCCATCTCATCTTTAACAGTGTTGGCTCCAGACTTAAAATTATTGTGCATAAAGCTGAAAATCAACAATTTACCTTTTTGGGTAATCAGGTAGCCGCTCAAAGCCTGGTTATTGGCCAGGGTACCCGTTTTGGCAAAAACAAAGGGCGAGTCGCCATTCCGATATCTGCTGGAGATGGTGCCAGACACTCCCCCAGCCGGAAAGATATTGAGCAGCCTCGATCGGGGAACTGCCTGATAGATGCGGTAGAGGACATTGACCAATGAACGCGGCGTGATGAGGTTGTACCTCGACAATCCCGATCCATCTTCCCATTGCAGCTCATCTGGCAGGCCGGCCATCAAATTTTTTATAGAATACTTAATTGCCTTGTCCGTGTTCAGCGAACCATCTAATTGCCAGGAACAAAGTAATAATAGCTGCTCGGCAATAAGATTATCGCTATTCTGCATCATCAGTTGATATAGGCTATCGGTATGAATACTGTAAATCGTAGTGACGTCTGCCGGCGGCATCAAGGCCGCATCGAGGACATTAACTGGGCGCCTGAGCGTATCCGCCAATACTTTTGCAATGAAATCGCCGGAGTAATGAAGGGGAAGATTCCATTCTGTCGTCTTGCCTCTCGATGCTTTTTTATTCACGGTGAACAGATTGTCATGTTCCTCTCTTTTCAAAAAATCTGCGGATAGAGAGGTCGAATCATACGAGAGGCTATTTTTTAAAAAAGCCGGCAGTACGTCTATCGCTCTCCAGGAGCCATTCAGTTTAAACCGAATCAGGTTGCCGTACACGGGAAAAGGCGATTTTTCCGCCTGATAAGCGCTCAAAAAATCATCCCACATCCAGCCGTTTCCAAAGCGATAATCTTTGAAATTAGCGGGACAGTAAAGCAACTGTCCCTTTACATTTTTCAAAAAATTAAAAATCTGCGGATTTTGTTGCACCCTCGGATTGAGGAAAGAGGGGTCGCCTGTGCCCCAGATAATCGTCAGATCTCCTTGTCTGCTATACTGCAATGCGGGAACAGAATCGCCCAAAATTCGCAAGCTGGTGTAGAAGGTTAGAATCTTGGTATTGGAAGTGGGCGTGAAGTATTTGTCTGAATTGTATTCATACAGCATCTCCCTTTTTTCAGGGTCAAAAAGAGCAAAACCTGTAAAGCCTTTACTAAAAATGGTCGACTTCTCTAATTGAAGGTTTAGTTTAGAGGTCGTCGTTTCAACAGAAACGCTCTCTTTCTTTCCTTTAGATTTCTGTGAAAAGGCGCTGCCAGGTATCAGTAGCGCCAGTATCGTGATAAGCAAAAGTAGGCGGGATTCCATTCCTTTTTTGGGTGCAAGTTAGCCTTCCGGCAGTTCAAAAAAAACTTATCGGAGAACGAGCTTTTTAGGAATCTCAAAAGACCGAAAGCTGCATTCAGCTACAAATTCCGTTTTGGTCACGCAAAGTTATTGACCGTACTTTTTCTTCACTTCGGTGATTTCGTAGCCTTCCACTATATCGCCAACCTTAATATCGTTGAAGTTCTTGATGGTCAAACCGCATTCCATTCCAGATTTCACTTCCTTCACGTCTTCTTTGAATCGCTTGAGGGATGCGAGTTCTCCATTGGCTCCTTCCCTGGTCGGATAGATGACTATCCCTTCCCGAATAAGGCGTACATGTGCGTTGCGGGTGAGTTTTCCATCCAATACATAGCAACCGGCAACTGTTCCCACTTTACTGATTTTATAAACTTCTCTAATTTCCACATTAGCGACGATTTTCTCTTCTTTGGTGGGTTCAAGCAGACCTTCGATAGCCAGTTTAATTTCCTCAATGGCTTCGTAAATGATTGAATAGGTTTTGATTTCTACTCCTTCGCGTTCAGCCAGTTTTCGAGCGTTAAGAGATGGTCTCACTTGGAAACCGATGATAATGGCGTCTGAAGCAGAAGCCAGCAGAACGTCAGATTCGGCAATCTGACCGACGGCGCGGTGGATGACATTCACCTGTACGGTCTCGAGAGAAAGTTTGATCAATGAATCAGCCAGGGCTTCAACGGAGCCGTCCACGTCGCCTTTGACGATGAGGTTGAGTTCCTTAAAAGTACCGAGCGCCAGCCGTCGCCCAATTTCATCTAAGCTGATTCGCTTAGTTGCGCGAGTAGCCTGCTCCCTGTTGATCCGCGCTCTGGAGGAAGCCAGTTGGCGAGCTTCGGACTCGTCATCCATTACTCTAAAGCGCTCTCCCGCCTGTGGGGCGCCGCCAAGTCCGAGAACCAGAACGGGAGTAGAAGGTCCTGCTTCCTGGACTCTTTTTCCTCGTTCATTGAACATGGCCTTTACCCTGCCTGAATACTCGCCGGCAACCATTGAATCTCCAATTTTCAGGGTACCGTTTTGAACGAGCATTTTGGCGACATATCCCTTGCCCTTATCTAAAGAGGCTTCAAGGATAGTTCCCGATGAATTCCGATTGGGGTTAGCCTTTAATTCGGCAAGGTCGGCAACGAGGACAACCTTTTCCAATAGCTTGTCTATACCCAATCCCGACTTGGCCGAAATATCTTGTGATTGGAAGGTTCCGCCCCAGTCCTCCACGAGGAGGTTCATAGAAGCCAATTCCTGTTTAATCTTTTCCGGATTGGCGCCTGGCTTGTCAATTTTGTTGATAGCAAACACCATCGGCACTCCGGCGGCTTGGGCGTGGCTGATAGCTTCTTTGGTTTGCGGCATCACGTTGTCGTCAGAAGCAATTACTATGATCGCTATATCGGTCACTTTCGTACCCCGAGCGCGCATAGCTGTAAAAGCTTCGTGACCGGGCGTATCGAGGAATGTGACCTTTTTGCCATTTACATTAACTTCATAGGCGCCAATGTGCTGGGTAATTCCGCCAGCCTCGCCTTCGACAACATTTGCGCTCCGGATATAGTCGAGCAGGGAAGTTTTACCGTGGTCAACGTGACCCATTACCGTGACAATGGGGGCGCGAGGTAATAAGTCTTCCGGTGCGTCTTTATCTTCTTCTTCAACATTCGACTGATCTTCAATGCTAATAAATTGAACTTCGTGATTAAATTCGCTGGCGACCAGTTCGATGAGTTCTGCGTCTAAGCGCTGGTTGATTGAAACGAATACACCGAGACCCATACAGGCAGTAATAACAGCGGTAGCGGAGACATCCATCAAATTGGCCAGCTCCTGGACAGTGACAAACTCTGTAACTTCGAGCTTGTCCGTATGCCCTTCCATCTCTCGCAGTTCCTGCTTCTCGCGAATGCGTTCCCGCGCTTCCCTACGTCTTTTCTGGTGTATCTTTTTTCCAGATCCTGACAGGGCAATCATGGTCTTGCGAATGTTTTTCTCTGTCTCTTTATCGGAGATATCCGGAGTAGCGGCCTCGCCTTTTTTGTGCTTCTTGCCGTTCCTGGCGTCTGTCTTAGGCGTATTTGTAGCTACGACTGTTTTGCGTTTGCGTTTGTGCTTTTTCCTATCAACGCTTTCATCGGACGAAGCGACGGGTCTATCCTGACGCGATCCTTCATGCGCAGCGTTGGCTTTTCCTCTTCCTGCTTTTTCCCTTTCGCTCTTCTTCTTTTTGGAAGATTTCTCTGCCTCCTTTTGCTTTTCAATATTTATCTTACCAAGTATTTTAAGCCCCCGCAGTTCAGGCGTTTCTATGCGTACCAATTCATTACCGGCTACCTCTTCGCTATCATGGCTTTCCTCTGAGGGTTCCTGAGCGGAAGAAGGCTCCTCTGCTTTTTGCGCTTTATCAGTAATCTGATGAGCTGAATCATCAGAAATTTCAATGGTCTCCTGGTCTGGCTCTGTAGCCTTCGGTTCTTCTGCTTTCTCGACAATCTCTTTAGCCACCTTCTTCTTTTCCTTTACGGGCATTCCCTTTTCATCCAGCTCTATTTTCCCTTTAATCGTCAGCCCGCTCAAGACTTTAGGCCTTTCTTCAGGTACGACAAGTTCCTCGGTTACTTGTTCCTCGACTGGTGGGGCGGGTAATTCCTCTTTAGTTTTAGCTGTGACCGTTTTTTGCAGCAGATTATCCTTATTAAGGGGAGGCAAATTAGAAGGAGGAGGGAATAATGTCGTAGTAGTTTCCTCCTTTTTAAGAAGAGGTTCTTTTTTAAGAAGGGGAGTGCGCACACCTATGGTCAACTGATCCGCTTTTTCCTTGACAGCCATATCTTTCTGGAACTCTTTAAGCAAAAGGGTCTCCATCTCCTCCGTTACCTTGGAGGTAGGCTTATTATCAATTTGAAAACCTTTCCCATTGAGGAATTCCACAATGGTAGAAGTACCAACATTTAATTCTTGCGCTACTTTAACTAAGCGTTTCTCCATTCAGTTGTTAATAATATATTGAATAAGGCGCCTGGTCAAAAAAATAATCAGGCTCAGTTAATCTGTTACTATATTAGCCCTCCCGCGGCTGTCTTACATTCGGCGCTATTCTTCAAATTCGGACGCCAAAATCTGGAGCAATTCATCCACCGTTTCTTCCTCGAGTTCTGTACGCCTCAGCAATTCCTCTCTGCTCAATTCCAGTACGCTGCGAGCTGTGTCGCAACCGATTCTTTTAAGTTCATCAATAATCCAGGGTTCGATTTCATCGCTAAATTCATCCAAATCTACGTCGTCAATTTCATGTTCATCGGTATTGCGATAAACATCGATTTCATAGCCGGTAAGCCTGCTGGCCAATTTAATATTGGTGCCTCCCTTACCGATAGCCAAAGACACCTGATCAGGCTCTAAGTAAACCGAGGCTCTCTTGTTTTCCTGATCCAGTTCAATAGTCGAAACTTTTGCGGGCGTCAAAGCCCGTTGGATAAACAGGCTGTCGTTCGTCGTGAAATTAATAATGTCAATGTTTTCATTGCGCAACTCCCGAACGATACCGTGAATACGGGAGCCTTTCATACCCACGCAGGCGCCGACCGGATCCACTCGATCGTCATAAGACTCAACTGCGACTTTAGCGCGTTCGCCGGGCAAGCGAACCATCCGCTTGATGGCGATTATTCCATCTTCAATTTCAGGAACCTCCTGTTCAAGCAGCTTTTCAAGGAAACCGTTGTCTGTACGAGAGACAATGACTACTGGGGAATTGTTTTTCATTTCCACCTGTTTGATGACTCCTCGCACCATATCTCCTTTGCGGAAATAGTCGCTTTTAATCGTTTCTCCTTTAGGTAGCAATAATTCGTGGCCGGTCGTATCGTCAACAATCAGGAACTCCTTCTTGATAATCTGACTTACTTCGCCGACTACGAGGTCGCCCACCCGCTCTATGTACTTGCGATAAATATCGTCCTTTTCCAGCTCCATAATTCTGGAGATCAGCGTTTGGCGCGCAGCCTGAATAGCCCGACGTCCAAAATCTTCCAGAAATAGCTGTTCATAACATTCCTCGCCTATTGCGTAGCTCTCGTCAATAGACAAGGCCTCTGAAATGGAGACCTGGCTGCGATCATCCGTTACTTCTCCATCGGGCACAATCTGACGCACTCTCCAAAGTTCAAGGTCGCCCTGTTGCGGGTTTACAATGACATTGAAGTTTTCGTCTGAGCCAAATTTCTTTTTAATAAGTGTGCGAAAAACATCCTCCAGCACCCTGACCATGGTAGGGCGGTCGATGTTCTTACTGGTTTTAAAATCGGAAAAAGTATCTACTATATTTATCATCGCTCAAATGATGATTTGTAAAGAAATTGAATAACAAATTGAGCATCCGATTCTCAATTTGTTATCCCATTTTAAAATCTTATGATAATCACTGCTTTTTTGATAAGGTCGAACGGCAATTCTGTCTGAACTAAAACCCTCTTCTTCTTCTTTCCTTCTATCTGGACAAGCTTCTCTTCCAGTACAATAGATGAATCGCCGACTGATTTTAAGGCGCCCGTTTTAATGTTTCCGTCAGAGAGTGTGATTTCTAAATCCCGGCCGATATTTTTTAAATACTGGCGTTTAAATTTGAGTGGGCGGCTTAGGCCTGGCGATGAAATTTCGAGGACGTAATTTTCACTCAGCCATCCTTGTTCTTCAATGTGAGATTCGAGGTAGCGACTTAGCTGCTGGCATTTCTTCAAAGTCATTCCACTGTCGCAGTCAACAAAAACTTCCAACTTATTATTAGGGAGAAGATTTAACTCAACAAGAAAGCAATCCCTAAAGTTTTCCTCCTGAAATTTTGTAGCAAGCAGCCCGTTAATTTTTTCTTCGATGAAAAATGTATCCACAGATTTACAAAGTAAAAGAGGGAACTTTTTGTTCCCTCTTTGGCTCTTTTATTTAGCCGGGCGCAAAGGTAAATACTTTTGGCTGAATTGCAAAAATGAAGTAATCAAAAGGGTTTTCGCTTTTTTTGGCTTCCTGCTTTGGCTTTTGCGGCAACTATCAGGGTCTGTTTTCCTGCGCCTGTTTTAACAATCTCTCTTCTACACATTTGACCGCATTTTGCAATGCAATTTGTTGCTTCTCTTCAAGGTCTATGGTTCGCTTGTAATCGTTATAGTTAATCCTAATCTTTTCAACTCTTTCGTTTTTCATTCTGTGGAAAATTTCAAGAGGGATTACGCAGGTGTGCATGTACTTCCACATCAACAGGGATTTGTCAAATTCACCTTCATCAGGTACGTTGAGCAATTTGACTATCGTGCCATCCGTGAATTTCAGCCAGACATCGTAGCCAGGCTGAATCATATAAAACTTATACTCCACCACGCCCAAGGTCAGAAAGAAAGAGCGAATATTCTTCTCATTACTAAAGCTGAAAATGGCTTTTGCCTCTTCCACGGAGGCTTTCCCTCCTATATTGGACGCTACATTGCCGGAAGCCATCAAGTACCCCAGTACGACCGGGGATGTAGCGATTACTCTGGTAGAGTCAAAATCGTCCGTCTTATCAAGCGCAATTTTGCATTGCGGCCAGGCAAATAAAGGGAAGAGCAATAGCAATAAGGCAGAAAGCAATAATCTCATTTTCTCATGATTTGTTTCTTAAAAGGCAAAAATGGGGAAAATGTTCGCCTATTGTCATCGTTGCACCTCGAATTGTGTAAAGCCCGATAGCGCTCCTTCCCGAACTTCAACATGCTCCACTCGAGCCAATTCAGGTCCTTCCCGGCACCATTTTACAAAAGCTTGCAGGCTCTCGGGCGTTCCTTCCGCTTCAGCATAGACGCTGCCGTCAGGTCTGTTTTTTACAAAGCCTCTTAGATTCAGTTCGATCGCTTTTTGGCGCGTCGAGGCTCTGAACCAGACTCCCTGTACTTCGCCTGTGATGGCGATTTTGAAATGCTTATCCAATCCACTTTTTTTAAAACTAATGCCTGACCGCGCGCCATCAGTTCTCTAAAAATTGGCAAGCGTCTCTTCTTTTTTGCGGAACTCCCGAAAGGTAATCATCTTCTGATCCTGTTCGTCCCACAATTTATGGCGCATGAAAGAAAGGCTTTCTAAGAAAGTAATGCGAGTGACGTATTTATTAATGATGTCGTTTTCCTTAAAGCAACTTATCAGGAAATAGTTGGGTATCCCAGGTTGAAGGTGGTGGATATGGTGGTAGCCGATATTGCCGGTAAGCCAGTGGAAGAGTTTCGGCAGATCGTAAAAAGTGCTTCCTTTAATCGCAGCCATCAGGTAGTCCCAATTGGATTTCCAGGTTTTGTAGGTGTATTCGTGCTGATGCTGAATATAGAAAAACCAAACCGCAATGATGGCAAAAAAGACGATCACGGGGACGTGAACCAAAAGGAAGGTCTTGACGCCTAATAGGAAGACCAATCCAACAAAGACTGCCAGAATAGCCAGGTTGTTCCACAGCAGCGACCAATATACTTTTTTCCAGCCTTTCATTTGCACTAAGGGCAGGCGATTGTTTACGGCCAGGTAGTAGATTGGACCAATAACGAAGATGACCAAAGGCATCCTAAAGAGTTGATAGCGCAGTCGCCCAAATTTTGAAAGCTCTCTGTACTCGTCCGTTGTCAGCGTGTCAATATCTCCAATGTCTCTTGTCTCAAGCTGCCCGCAATGGCCGTGATGAAAATCGTGAACTCTGGCCCAATAAGAAAAAGGTATCGTTGTAAAGAGGCTACAGGCATATCCCACCGCCTTATTCCCAAATTTTGAATTGAGAAAAGATTTGTGGCCGCAATCGTGCTGGATAATAAAAATTCGCACTAAGAAAAAGGCATTCACAAAACCAAGAATCAGCGTTAGCCAATAGCCTACTTTTAAGCTATACAACATGGCTATCCAAAGTGCGATAAAGGGAAGAAAGGAATTGAGAATTTGAACAACAGCCCTTTTTGTATCTGACTTGGTGTATTTGCGTAGCATATCCGGCCAGTCGGCCAGGGAGGTTCTAATTTCCGCTTCTGAGTAATGAGACATTTTCAAAAATTTTAAATCAGTAGATAACTATCGGGACAAACTTAGCTTAGCAAAACTACTTCCCGACCATTATTCTAACTGAATGTAGAAAAAAGTCTCCTAACTGTTATTAATTATAGACAGTTAGCTCTCTTTCGCCCAGAAAGAAAACGACAGAATCTTCTCTTCCTGGATTGGGAGCAGGTGGAAAAGCGCCCCCCGAGGCGCCTCAGTTTAATGCATTAAAGCTTCGCCTTTACTTTAGGTCAGGCCCGCCCGTGGCAATGTTTGTATTTCTTGCCGCTTCCACAGGGGCAGAGGTCATTCCTTCCAACCTTTGGCTCCTGTCGGCGCACCGTCTCCTGTTTTGGACCCTGGGAGACTCCTTCGGCGGCAGCCCGCGCAGCGGCGGCTTCAGCAGGTTCCTCGCCAGGGCGGCTGGCGCGCATACGACTCAGGTCAGTTTTTTGCGGCTCGCGCGCCTGCTGCACCTGTTTGTTTTCCGGCAGGGCTAGCGTTCCTGTAGATAGGTAAGTCGTCACCTCCTCGTTGATTTGATAAATTAAGTCTTCAAATAATTTGTAGGCCTCCATTTTATAAATCACCAAGGGGTCTTTTTGCTCAAAACTGGCAGATTGTACGGACTCTTTTAATTCGTCCATGGAGCGAAGGTGCTCTTTCCATCTTTCATCCAGGATAGCCAGGGTAATGGCCTTCTCGATGTCCCGCATGATGGATTTACCCTTTGATTTAACTGCTCCTTCCAGTTCGGCAGCGATGGGTAGTATTCTGTTTCTTCCATCGGTGTAAGGTATGGCTATCCGCCTGTAGCGCTGGCCTTCCCGCTCGTAAACCTGCTGGATGGTGGGCAACAACATCTGAATCAGGTGCTGCTCTTTTCTGCGGTAGAAATCAAAAAATTGATTTTGGAAAGCTTCAACGACTTCATCTTCCCTGCCCTCCTGAAATTCAGCCTGGCCTACTTCCGGAACGATCCCCAGTTCGCCCGTAGAATCTCTGCGAAAAGATTCGTAGTCGTTATTGACTTTGTGCATGCTCACAAGGCTCTCGGTCATTCCCCGGAACATCATATCTAAGTCCACCTGAAGGCGTTCTCCGCTCAGGGCATTGTAGCGCTTCCGATAGATGGCTTCGCGCTGAATATTCATTACGTCGTCGTATTCGAGCAGTCGCTTCCGTATTCCAAAGTTGTTCTCCTCAACTTTCTTCTGCGCCCGTTCGATAGACTTTGTCACCATAGAGTGTTGGATGACGTCGCCTTCTTTGTGGCCGGCGCGATCCATGAGGCCTGCAATCCGCTCGCTCTGGAAAAGGCGCATCAGGTTGTCTTCCAGGGAGACATAAAACTGTGAGGAACCCGGATCGCCCTGACGACCGGCGCGGCCTCGCAACTGGCGATCCACCCGTCGGCTATCGTGGCGTTCAGTGCCTATGATGGCCAAACCTCCAACGATTTTTGCATCGGGCTGCAATTGGAAAGCCGGCCACAGCTCATGCGATTCGTCTAAAGTCAACTCCCGCTTTCCAGTCTGGTCGCGGATGGTGTAGCGATATCCTCCTTTGGCAGAGCCGTCTTTTTTTACCTCGACAACATCGAACAGGGTAGCGGGCGAGAGTTTAATGTCTGTACCCCGACCTGCCATGTTCGTGGCAATGGTGACATTTCCATTGCCGTTTTCGTCCTGCTGGCCGGCATGAGCCACGATGGTCGCCTCCCGTTGGTGCTGTTTGGCGTTCAGCACATCGTGCGTAATACCCCGCATTTGCAGCAGGCGGCTCAATTTTTCGGAAACATCCACTGAAGTGGTGCCGACGAGTACCGGGCGGCCTGCGCGACTCAATAAAGTAACCCTTTCAATAACGGCATTGTACTTTTCCCGGGCTGTCTTATAGACTTCATCTTCGTTGTCTTTCCGAATGACGGGAACATTGGTGGGAATCACGGAAACGTCCAATTTATAAATATCCCAAAGCTCCTTGGCCTCTGTTTCAGCCGTGCCAGTCATACCCGACAACTTGTGGTACATCCGGAAATAATTCTGCAAAGTGACGGTGGCGTACGTCTGAGTGGCTTCTCCCACTTTTACATTTTCTTTGGCTTCTAAGGCCTGGTGAAGTCCGTCGGAATAGCGCCGACCTTCCATCATACGGCCGGTCTGCTCGTCCACTATTTTTACTTCTCCATTTATTACTATGTATTCCTCGTCTTTTTCAAATAAAGTATAAGCCTTCAACAACTGGTACATGGCGTGAAGACGGCTGGATTTCACTGCAAAATCTTGCGATAATTTAATCCTGGCCTCTTCCTTCTGTTCCTTGCTAAGGGACTCGTCGTTGTCAATCTCCACCATTTTGTCGGCGATGACCGGCATAATGAAAAAGCCCGGATCGTCCTTTCCGCGAGCCAGGTATTCCGCTCCGTTGTCGGTAAGTTCTACTCCACGGTTTTTTTCATCAATGGTGAACAGCAAAGGCTCGTCCACTAAGTGCATATTTTTTGAGTTCTCCTGCATGTAGAAGTTCTCAGCTTTTTGCAGAGAAACTTTCACTCCTTCTTCACTTAAAAACTTGATGAGTGGTCTGCTCTTCGGCAAAGCCCGATATGCTCGCAAAAGCGCTAGCCCAGCCTCGCCCTCGTCATGCCCGGTATAGCCTTCTCCAAAAAGTTTCTTGGCGTCGGCGAGGTAACGGCTCGCGAGCTTCTGCTGAGCGGCAAGGAGCTTTTCGACATCAGGTTTTAATGCCTTGTACTCCTGCTCTTCGCTACCCTCTCCGACGGGACCGGAAATGATAAGCGGCGTTCGCGCATCGTCAATCAAAACGGAGTCCACCTCGTCCACCATCGCAAAGTGGTGCTTACGTTGCACCATTTCATCCAGGGATCGCACCATATTATCTCGCAGGTAATCGAAGCCAAATTCGTTGTTGGTACCATAGGTGATATCGCAGAGGTAAGCCCTGCGCCGGGATTCGGAGTGAGGCCGGTGCTTGTCTATACAGTCAATAGTCAGCAGCAGGAACTCCATAATGGGGCCAATCCATTCGCTGTCGCGACGCGCCAGGTAGTCGTTGACCGTTACGACGTGTACGCCCTGACCGCTCAGCCCGTTGAGGTAAGCCGGCAATGTAGCCACTAAGGTCTTTCCCTCTCCGGTAGCCATCTCTGCAATCTTACCTTCGTGAAGCACCGAACCGCCAATCAACTGCACATCGTAGTGCAGCATGTTCCAGGTAATTTCTCCACCGGCGGCAACCCATTGGTTTTTCCAAATGGCATTTTCGCCTTCAATTCTGACATAACTCTTATCAGGGTTGGCGGCAAGGTCTCGGTCGTAATCTGTGGCGGTAACGGTAAGGGTAGAGTTTTCCTTAAAACGGCGGGCTGTTTCCTTTACGACGGCAAAAGCTTCCGGCATCAGCTCGTTAAGAGCTTCTTCTAAGTGCTTATCGCGCTCCTTGCGCAGCTCGTCCACTTCCTTAAAAAGTTCTTCTTTCTGATGAATGTCTTCCGTCTCTTTGGCCTGCTCCTCGATCGAGCGAATATCCTCGTCAATTCCGGCCAGATGGTCTGCAATGCGCTGGCGAAATTCCGCAGTTTTATTGCGGAGTTGATCGTTGGTCAGCGCCTGAAGCTTTTCATATTCTTCCTCAACAGCGTCAATGATGGGGGAATATTTCTTAAAATCTCTTTCGCTTTTGGATTTAAAAATTCCGTTTAATATACCGAACATAGCGTTATAGTTTCAAATTATCAAGTTCCGGTATTAAATCTTAGGCGATAGCGCAAGTCAATACTGCCTTCCTAAAATCTCAAACCAGGAATCAAAAAAAGTGTGCAAAGATAGCAATTAGGAAAGGTTTTAAAGGGAGCGAAAGTTGAACACAATTTGTACCGAGAGAAAAAAATCTGACAGATCGTCATATCTTTTAACATTATGGAAGGCCTTTGAGAAAGTTGATAATCGCTCGCCTATGCTCAGCCGGAAATCAGGCGTATCATTGTCAGTTGGTAAAGGAACATTCTCACATTAAAGACGAGCGCCATCTTTTCCAAAGACTGTCAGGGACGCAAAAAGTTCGGTAGTTTTGCAGCGCAAAAAAGAACAAGCCAACTTTTTGTCGGTTCAAAAGTTCTTTGGATGCGAAAATCAGGGTCTTTGCGTTTTGAAGAGCGCCACCCGGTTTTCAGGTGCTGAAAATCTTTCCTGCTTAAAAACTTATGGAGGGTCGGCATTTCATCGCTCTGCTCCTTACCATTTTGGAACGATAAGATTTATGAATTTTTCGAAAATTAAAAAGCGACTATCCCTCTTCCTGTTTTTGGGTCTGATTACAGCATCTGCTTTTGGTCAGAAAATGACCATTATCAAAGGTCTCATCATTGATGCAGACACGAAAGAAACGCTCCCTTTAGTAAATATTGCCTTCACCGGCACAGTCATCGGAACAACCTCCGACTTAGACGGCACCTACGTTTTGGAATCCAAATGGGCTACCGATTCCATTCAGATTTCCTACGTCGGTTACGAAACTCAGACCATTGCCATTCTGACGGGAATAAAACAGGAAATAAATATTGCGCTATCGCCCGCAGCGCTCAGCACCATTACCGTCGAAGTAAGGGCGAAGAAGGGACGATATAAGCGCAAAGGCAACCCCGCCGTAGAGCTGATGAATAATGTAATCGCTCACAAAGACGACAATAAAATAGGAGCAAAGGATTTTTACGAATACGACAAGTATGAAAAAATACAATTTGACATTAACAATTTCGACCCTGAAAAGCTAAAGAAAAAATGGGCCTTCAAAAAATTCCAGTTCCTCTTCGATTATATAGACACTTCCGAGTTTAACGGAAAACCCTACCTGCCATTCTTCATCCAGGAAACTGCCTCCAAAGTTTTTTATAGAAAAAACCCACTCGCTAAGAAGGAGTTTAGAGAAGCCGTCAAAGTCACGGGCATGGAGGAATACATCGACCTGGAAGACATGACCACGATGATGGACATCATATATGCAGACGTCGACATCTTCAAGGACAATGTGCGCTTGTTAGATTTAACTTTCATCAGTCCGCTGGCCGGCATGGCCAATCCTTTCTACCGCTATTATATCACTGACACTATGGCAGTGGTCAATGAACTCCCCTGCGTAAAAGTGTCTTTTCTGCCGGTCAACAATCAGACCATCGCCTTCAAAGGAGACCTGTACATTCTGAAAGATTCTTCCTACGCAGTGGTGAAAGCCGACTTCGGAATCAGCAAACAGATCAACGTCAACTTTGTCCAGGACATCAAACTGCTACAGGAGTTTGAGCGGCAGGACAGCGTCTGGATTTTGCACAAAGACAGGGTGATGATCGACTTTGCCCCCTTCAAGCGGGGAACAGGGTTCTATGGAACCAGAACTGTTGCCTATAAAGATTATGTGTTCGATGAGCAGAGGGAGGAATTCCGATACGCCGGCACTGAGAACATAGTCAGCGCCGACGACGCCTACCAAAAGGACGAAGCGTATTGGGATACCAACCGACCAGATCCGCTAACCGTGCGGGAACAGGGTATTTACGACATGATTGACACATTGAGAAAAGCCCCTGCCTTCCGGAATCTCGTAGCGGGACTTGGATTAGTCCTTACAGGATATAAAGCTGCCGGCCCAATTGACATAGGCCCTATTGCGACTTTTAACTCCTTCAATCCGGTCGAAGGCTACCGTCTGAAATTTAGCGCTGAAACCAATCTGAAATTCCATCCCAAACTCATGACTGCCGGCTACTTTGCCTATGGGTTCAAAGACCAGGAATGGAAATACGGCGCCTCGTTTCTTTATTCGTTCAGAGATAATTTCAAGGTAAATCCCAAACACTACCTGCGCTTTTCCTATCAGCACGACGTCAATCTGGTCGGCCAACAACTGTTATTCGCAAGAGCTGACAACCTCTTCTATTCCTTCCAGCGAGGCACGAATGACAAAATGTTTTTAATGGATAAATTCAAGGGAGAATATCTCCTTGAATTGCCGAATAATCTATCCTGGGAAGCTATCTATTCAAATACCCGGCAAATACCTGTCGGGCGCCTGCGCATAGAATACACCGATCCCGTCACCCAGGAGCTTACCACCCTGAACGAGTTGCGAACCAGTGAAGCAGAGATTACCATGCGTTTTGCGCCAAACGAGCAGTACATGCAGGGGAGGTCTTACCGGACGCCTTTTTATAATAAATTCCCCATCTTTACCCTAAAAATGGGGGCGGGTTTTGACGGTCTGCTCGGAGGTCAGGTTGAATACCAGTCGCTGAAACTCAACGTCTTCAAAAAGTTCTACCTGTCCTTCTTAGGCTCCATGCGTTTCGAGGCTGAGGCAGGAAAATACTGGGGCGAAGAAGTGCCTTATTTCCTCCTGAATATGCCGAGGGCCAACCAGACCTACGCATTTTTTATCACCAGTTTCAACATGATGAACTATCAGGAGTTCGTCAGCGACAAATACGTACAGGTGCTGATGCAGCATGATTTTAACGGTTTTATTTTTAATAAAATTCCTCTTTTGAGGAAGTTAAAATTGCGGGAAGTCCTCTCTTTTAAGATGATTTACGGAAGCCTGAGCGACGGCAACAATCCCGAAAAGAATCCCGGCCTGGTTCAGTTTCTGACTACCGACGATGGCAGGCGCATCACCTATACTTTGGAGAGCGCGCCATACATGGAGGCGAGCGCCGAGATCGGAAATATATTTAAGGTATTTCAGGTGGGCTTCGTCCGGCGCCTGACTTATTTAGATCATCCCAATGTACCGTCTTTTCTGGGCGTTACCGGTCTGGGGATCAGATTCAGAGCCAGGTTCCAATTCTAACTAAAGCGATTTTTCTCAATTTTTTCGGAAAACCTAATAGATTACTAGCTCTAACATTCAGTTCTACTCGCATGGGTGAAACCTTCTTAAAAAAATATGGGCAACCTTTAGTTTACAAGGTCATCAATCCGCTCATTGAATTGCTGGTGCGCTGGAAAGTAAAACCCAACACCATCACAACCGTCGGATTAGTCATCAACTCCTTAGCGGCGGCTGTCCTCATCTACGGCGGCGAGCGGGGAGAGCGCACAGATCATTCCTATATCGCCTGGGCCGGCGTCGTCATTCTCTTTGCCGGGCTTTTTGATATGATTGACGGGCGCTTAGCCAGGGTGGGCAAGATGTCTTCAAATTACGGCGCCTTGTACGACTCTGTGCTCGACCGGTATAGCGAGCTAATCATGTTTCTCGGCATCTGCTGGTACTTAGTGGCGCAGCGGTATTTTCTGAGCTCGCTTTTTGCCTTCATAGCCATGATAGGCTCCATCATGGTCAGCTACATCAGAGCCAGAGCGGAAAGCCTCGGCGCCCGCGCAGACGTCGGGCTGATGCAACGTCCCGAACGGGTTATCCTGATTGGCGTGTCTGCCATCCTCTGCGGCATATTTTCCAGCACCGTTGGCAGCCATATAAAAATCACGCTAAACGGGCTACCTGTGCCGCTTTTTGAAACCATCACCATTTTTACTTTTCCGCTAATGGTTCTGGCTGTACTAACCAATATTACAGCGCTCAGAAGATTGATTTACAGTAAAAAAGAACTGGAAAACAATGAATAAACTGATCGGATTTATCTTCGCATCCGCTTTTCTTTTGCCCGCTTCCATTCCTGCTTTTGCCCAGCCCAAAACCTCCCCTGAAAGTATAGATAACGGGCGACCCAGGGATTTTCCACTGCCACCCAAAACAGAAAACTCCCTATTTTTTATTCAGCGAAACAGGAATACAAACACCATCGTCTATGACGCCAGATTGAAGCCATCGGGCGAATTTGACGAGACCCAGCCTGTGGACGCCTATTGGCTCAGATACTCCAGCGACCACGGCAATCGAATGGAGCTGACCTGGGTGCAACGACATTTGGCCTACGGCTACAATTTTAAGGCAGATAATAAAGGGCAGGGATATTGGGTGACGCTGACCGCCTACGACAAGCGAAAAATCCATCTTAAAAAAAACAAGTCCGGAAAACCTACCGCCACTATGACTATCAACGGGAAAAACTGCCACCTGAACTACATCTGGGTCTTTGCAGATGAATCCGGTACCTGGCCTAAAGTTTTGCACGTGGATCTCCACGGAACCGACCCCAGTAAAAACCAGGCAGAGTTCGAAAGAATTTACAACAAATGAGCTAACCCGTCCTGGCCGGCACTCCGTCAGAGAGACCAAAAGCTACGAACCGAAATCGGCTGCCCGTTTCGATTGTTCCTTCAAAAATCGCCAGAACTAAAAAATTACCTCTGGCAATCCAATGCGAACAAATACTTAAACGCTTCCAAAAACAGGCTCGCCGTTTAACTTTGCCCTTCTTCAAAAACTAAGTCTCATTCTCTTATGAAAATACTCATCCTCGGCGGCGGCGGCCGGGAGCACACCTTCGCCTGGAAAATCAGCCAAAGCCCGCTTTGCAAAAAACTCTACATCGCCCCCGGCAATGCAGGCACAGCTACCTGCGGTGAAAACGTCCCCCTCAACGCAGAAGACAATGCAGCTATCTACGATTTTGTCGTAGAAAAGGGTATCGATATGGTCGTCGTCGGCCCAGAGGCGCCCTTAGTCAACGGCGTCTGGAATTATCTGCACCGAAGACGCGCGACTTCACAGGTCTCCGTCATAGGCCCTTCCCTTCAGGGGGCGAGGCTGGAAGGCAGCAAGGCGTTTGCAAAAAAGTTCATGCAGGAGTTTGGCATCCCTACCGCATCCTATCGGGAGTTCTTCTCAACCCGGCCACAGGCAGCCATAAATTTTTTAAATAAAAAAGCTACCCTCCCCATCGTGCTAAAGGTGGACGGATTAGCGGCAGGTAAGGGCGTCGTCATTTGCCAAAGCAGGGAGGAAGCCGCCTCCGAATTGCAGGCCATGCTCGGCGGCAGATTTGGCGAAGCCGGTCGAAAGGTCGTGATAGAGGAATTTTTATCGGGTATCGAGTTCAGCGTCTTCGTGCTGACCGACGGGGTTTCATATAAAATTCTGCCGGTTGCCAAAGACTATAAGCGCATTGGCGAGGGCGACACCGGCCCGAATACCGGCGGGATGGGCGCCGTATCCCCTCCGCCATTCGTAGATGCGGCGATGATGAAAAAGGTGGAACAGCGCATCATCATCCCCACCATGCAGGGGCTGAAGCAGAGGGGTATCCGCTACGAGGGCTTTATTTTTTTGGGACTAATTGCAGTCAAGGGGGAGCCTTTCGTCATAGAATACAACTGCCGGATGGGCGATCCGGAAACAGAGGTCGTGCTGCCCCGCCTGAAAAATGACTTAGTCGAACTGTTCATCGCCGTCAGAGACCGCCGGCTCTCCGAAATGACCATCGAAGAAGACGAAAGAGCTGCTACGACTATCATCCTTGCTTCCGGCGGCTATCCCGGCAGCTACGCCAAAGGCAAAGTCATCACCGGTCTGGAAAAGGTAAAAGACAGCGTCGTGTTTCACGCAGGCACAAAAATCACGGCGGAGGGCGGGATCGTCACGAATGGCGGCCGGGTGATGGCCGTGACCTCTCTCGGAAAAACCTTCCAAGAAGCTATCGCCATTTCCAATAAAAATGCTGCCCTGATTGAATTTGAGGGAAAGTATTACCGCAGAGACATAGGCTTCGATTTGTAAATCAGGAGTTGAGGTGGTTCTTCAAAAACTCCGGCAGACGCCGCAGCGCCGCTAATTCCCGCTGGCGCACCCTGATTTCCTCGGCTGGAATACCGAAGTAAGCCTTACCCGCTTCCAAATCTTTTGATACGCCGGATTTGGCGCTGACAACGGCGCCTCTGCCAATTCGCACCCTGGCCGCCACGCCCACCTGTCCGTAGAGCACCACCCAGTCTTCCAGAACCGCCTTTCCGCCTATGCCCGTCTGGCCTGCAATCAGGCAGTTTTTGCCAATCACGGCGCCGTGTCCGATGTGCACCTGGCAGTCAATTTTGGCGCCTTCCCCGATGATAGTGTCGCCTGACACCCCTCTGTTGATGGTGCAGCCTGCCCCAATTTCCACGTCGTTTTCGATAAGAACCCTGCCGCCCGTATGCCATCTCTTATATCCTTCGGGATTTTTTTGAAAATAAAATGCGCCCGTTCCTATAATGGCGCCCGCCTGTATGACGACCTTATCGCCGATGCGCGTAAAGTCTCCGATAAAGGCATTGGCCTGGATATAACAGTTTTTCCCAATGACCACCTGCCGCCCGATAACCGCTCCAGGCTCAATGACCGAGGAGGGATGGATCAGCGCCGTATCGCTGATTCTTTCATTCAGGGGTATTGCGGGACGATGCTCCCTCACCAATGCGTCGTAAGCTTCAAAGGGATTATCGCACAAGAGCAAAGCCTTGCCGGGCGGACATTCCGTTTTTTCGTTTAGTATGATGATGGTTGCCGCCGACTTGAGCGCCTTAGCAAAGTACCTGCTGTTATCTACAAACATGATATCGCCCGATTCTACCTTGTGAATTTCGTTGATACCGCTTGCTAACAGGGTTTCATCGCCCAGAATGACAGCGCCGATTTTTTGGGCTATCTCCCGGACGGGGATAGGTTGAGAAAATTTCATTTTTAAAAATTAATAACTTCGGCTCGCTCAGCATCGGCCATTTTCGGTTTTCCATTTGAAAAAATGAGAAATACTAAGCGCAGAACTTTCAATAATTTTACGGTGTTCAGAGAGGGCAAAATTACCCTTACCCTTTTTGGGAATTTTATCTTTTTATCAAAAACTTTTGAATTATGACGCTGGAAGAACGCATCATGGAAGACCTCAAAGATGCCATGAAAAATAAAGACGAAGCCGGAAAACGAGGTATCCGCGCTATCAAGGCCGCTATTTTGCTGGCAAAAACAGACGGCAGCGGCGAACCTGTCAACGAGGAGAGAGAAATCAAAATCCTCCAAAAACTCGTGAAGCAGCGCAAAGAAAGTCTGGAAATTTACGAACAGCAAAACAGAGCTGATCTCGCCGCCATCGAGCGGGAAGAAATTGAAGTCATCGAAAAATACCTGCCCAAACAGCTCGACGAGACCGAGGTAGAAGCCATTTTGAAAAAAATCATCGAAACCACAGGCGCAGGCAGCATGAAGGACATGGGCAAAGTGATGGGCATCGCCACAAAGGAATTAGCGGGGAAAGCCGAAGGCAAGCTCGTCTCTCAGGTGGTGAAGCGCCTGTTGAGTTAATTTTTTTTGCAGAATAGCCAGCCCGGTTTGCGCAATTGTTGCTTTTTCATTGTCGTCTAAGTTGGCTATTCTGCTATTTTCAAATAAGCTCTCGTTTTATAGGCGACATCCCCTCCCAATCTGCGCTGTTGCATAATTTTATACAAACGCAATAAATTCACTATTCCGAAAAGAAATCTTAGCTTAGGGGCGAGAACTCATCCTCTAACCAGCCCCCGGCGAGCCGGGATTTTTTTGCGATAATCTCCCGTCTCCCCGCGGAAAAACATACCCCGGGAAAATGATCAACTGGCGTGAAATCCCCTTTATTCGCCTGCTCGCCTCCTTTATCGCAGGCATTCTTCTGTCCATTCATTTCAACTACAAAATTCCAGGCGCTACCATCTTAGGCATCCTCCTGTTTTCGTCGCTACTGATAATAGGGCATCTTCGGGGCTACTACCGGTATCGTTGGATTTTTGGAACCGCCATCAACTTGCTTTTAGCGCTTGCGAGCTATTGGTTAACCTGGAACTTAAATGAACTGAACCACCCCACGCATTTCAGCTACATTGCCCCATCGGCAGAAAGCCTCATGGTGGGTATCGTAACCGAGGCTCCCATTAAAAAAGAGAACTGGATAAAAATTCAAATTCACACGGAAGGTATCGGCGCTAGCGCCGACGAGCTGAGGCCCTGCTCCGGAAACCTGCTGCTATTTCTGCAAAGAGACAGTGTCGCCGAGCAGGTGGAGTATGGGGATATGCTGGTCTTTCATAGTCGGCCTTCGCTGGTAGAGCCTCCAAAAAATCCGCATAGCTTTGACTACTCGCGATTTCTCCATTTTCAAAATATCCACTACCAGGCATTTGTGAGGGAAGGCTCCTGGCAGATATTGAGCGGCGGGCATGGGAATCCAATCTACGCCGCCGCCATTCACTGGCAACGGCATTTTTTAAAAACCCTGGAAAAGCACTTAGACGATGAAAAGGTGCTGGCCGTCGGCTCCGCTCTCATTCTCGGTTATCGGGACGAGATGCCCGAAGAAATCAGAACCTCTTATACCCAGACCGGCGCCATGCACGTACTGGCGGTGTCGGGGCTACACGTAGGCATCGTCGCCATGCTCCTTAATTTTTTTCTCAATCGCATCCGCGGACGCTCCCGCATCTGGAAGCTTGCCAAAATCCTCATTCTGCTCGCCTTCATCTGGGCCTTTGCGCTGGTCACCGGCGCCTCGCCCTCCGTGCTCCGCGCGACGGTCATGTTTTCATTTTTGACTACCGGTCTGTCGTTAAAGCGGTTTGCCAACTTTTACAACACCCTGGCTGTCAGCGCCTTTTGCCTGCTCTTTTACAATCCTTACTGGCTGATGAGCGTGAGTTTTCAGTTGTCCTATCTGGCCGTTTTCGGGATTGTCTATTTCGTTCCAAAAATCGAAGCGCTCTGGCCTGTCGAAAATAAAATCGGTCATTACCTCTGGCAATTAGTCTGCGTCTCCTTAGGCGCCATGCTGATCACCATCCCCATTTCGCTGTTTTATTTTCATCAGTTCCCCACCTACTTCTGGCTGTCGAGTCTAATTTTAGTGCAACTGGCAGGCTTCGATCTGTTCTTCGGATTGCTCCTTCTCTTAGCTGAGTCCGTCTGGCCGGCAGCCGCCATCTTGGTGGGCAAGGCACTGTATGGTCTGATCTGGTTGGGGAATGCCTCCGTTTTCTTCATTCAAAAATTGCCCGGAGCATTGGCGCAGGGCATCTGGATAGGAGGCTGGGCAGTAGCCCTGCTCTATCTGGCTCTGACGAGCGGCATGGCCGCCATCAGCTTCAAAAAAATTAAATGGGCTATCGTCGGCATTGGGTTTCTGCTCGCGGCAAGCATCGGTTTTGCGTTCAGATCCATCCCCCAACTGAAGACTAAAAAGCTGATCGTCTATCACGTCAACAAACACACAGCGCTCGACCTTTTCGATGGGAAGACGGCCTATTCACTGACGAACAAGGACTTAGAGGAGAAAGCGCTTGGCTTTGCCGTGGATGGAAACCGCATGAGCAATGGCATCAAAAAGGTACAAAGCTTTCATCTCGAAGATACCACCGGATTCAGTTCTGACATCTTCTTTTTTCAAAATGGCTTTGTGCAATTTTACGATACCCGCCTCGCCATTGCCGCCCCCTCTCTACAATTCATTGGAAATAAAAAAATAAAAGTGGACTATCTGCTGCTGCGAGGTTCTCCCAAAGTTGAAATAGAGCAACTTCAGAAAGTCTATGATTTTAAATTACTCCTCTTCGACGCCTCGGATAAACGCTGGCAGATTGAGCGCTGGAAAAACCAGTGCGAGCAAATGGGCGTGGAGTATTTCGATATCAACGAGGAGGGAGCTTTTGAGGCGTCGTTGTAAGATGGACAGCATAGGGTTTTTGATTTTTTGAAATGATGAACGATGAGAGATAAATGGCGGGCGGTTTGAAAAAATCTCCGTTTAAGTCCGAAGTGAATTCGGATTGATTTTCTCCTCCGCCAAAAAATCATCTGCGGGAAACCGCACGCCAAACTAAAGCTCCGCCGCCGAGCTTGATTAGTTAGGAATTACGATATAAGAAAGGCGATATAGGACTTTAGATTCCTTTTTGAAAAATACATCGGGCAGAGAGGGCGCAAAGGGGAAGGCTCAAAAAAAGCCGCAGGTCATTGAAGAGAACGACATGCGGCTGTGCAATTTTGTTTTGGTAGCCCCGCCAGGAATCGAACCTGAATCTAAAGTTTAGGAAACTTCCATTCTATCCGTTGAACTACAGGGCCGTTTTGTGGGGCGCAAAGTTAAACCTAAATCCACAATTCCCAACAATCCTCACCGCTTGCTACTTCAGGCAAAGCGACTCAGGACAGAGTGGACGGAACCGACGTAACTTCCGCCGAATAGGTTCACGTGCACCATCAGGTAGTACAGTTGAAAGACAGGTAGGCGTTCCTCCATCCCCGGCGAAAGCGGCCAGGCTGCTTCGTAACTCCGATAAAACATGCGGTCGAAGCCGCCAAACAAGCGACTCATGGCCAGATCCATTTCTCTGTGAGAATAGTTCGCCGCAGGATCTATCAGCACCGGATGGCTGTCTTTACTAACCAAAAAATTGCCGCTCCACAAATCGCCGTGAATCAGTGCGGGCGGCTCTCCGGGGCAAATAGACGGCAGTCGTAGATACAATTTTTCAAAGAGCCGGGCATCATTTGCCGACAGCAGATTAGCGTGAAGCGCCAGCTCGAGTTGTGGCTGGAGGCGCTCATGGATGAAGAAATCTACCCAGGATTCATGCTGTCTGTTAGACTGTGGTAGCGAGCCGATGAAGTTATCATGGTCGAGACCAAACTGCGGCGCGGTCTGGCGGTGCAGCATGGCAAGAGTTACCCCAAATTCTTCCCAAAACCCTTCCCTTCTGTAGCCTGTTTCCACGTATTCCATCAGGAGAAAACTCCCCTCTGCTGTCTCCTCGCAGGCAATGACTTCGGGGATTCTCAACATCCCCGTATCGGCCAGCAGTTTTAGCCCTTTCGCTTCTGCGCCAAACATCTGCGCCGCTTGTACTCCCGTATTCAGCTTGATAAAAAAGCGCCCGGCTAAAGTGTCCAGCAGTCGGGTCTGGCTGATATCTCCTCCACTCACCCGTTCCACTGACCGGATTTCAGCGTGGAGAATTTCCCGACAACGTTGACGAATGGTTCCGGGCAAATTGATTGTCATGCGCTATAGCAGGTTTGAGTATTTGAAAAAAACCAAAGAAAGCCAGGATAGTTCTTTGACGGAAATTCACGCCCGTCCCAACAGATTTATATTTCAAAATAAGAGGCAACTACCTGGACTAATGCTATTTCCCCAGAAAATTTACGCCGAAGGGGAATCCTCTCCGCAAAAGGTTCCCACTGATTTTCCGGCAATTGACGCAGGTTTTACCTTTTTTCAAATTTCAAAGGAATCTAAGCCGCTACGGTAAAAGGCGCATTCAATAGGGATTTATTCAAACGACAGGTAAGGTTCCAGCCGCTCCCAGTCAGAGTCTCTGAATGGAGCGCCAATCTTTTTCAGGGCGGCCATGCCTGTAAAAGAGCCGTGTTGCTCCCGATAGTTGAAAAGAACCTTCGCCTGGAAAGAGCTGATGTAGGGGTGGCTCTTTAACTCAAATTCAGAGGCGGCATTGATTTCAATTTTTCTAAAAATATGCGAGTCCTCCAAAAAGGGCAGGATTTTTTGAAAGGCGCTATCCGGCAATCCCATCGTTTCGCCTACTTGCTGAACAGAAGAAAAGCCTCCTAATTTTTCCCTGTAATTGACAATCCGGCGAGAATAAGCCGAGCCAATGCCTTTGAGTTTTTGCCAGTCTTCCACCGTTGCCCAATTGATGTCAATGACAACCTGCTCTTTTTCTTCGGAAGAATACCGTGCAGGGAAAGAGGGTCGGTTCAACTCACCCGAAGAAACAACCGCAGCCTTTTCTGTCTGCGCCGGGCGGGCATCGGATTTAATCTGCACCCATGCTTCTAAGCGGAGGTAGTCTTCTTCACGCAGGGTATAGAGCTTTTTCAGGTCTTCTTTTTTGTAAAAGACGCCGCCTTTTGCCCGGTAGTTCAGAATGGTTTGAGCTACTTTGGGCGACAAGCCAAGCAGGACAAAGTCTTCTTTTGTAGCAGTATTTGGATCGAAGAGGAAATACTTTATTTCTACGGGCGCCATCCCTTCTGCCTGCCTGAATGAGAAGACCTCCTCGCCTGCTTCGACCGTAGGCAGGCTGACGAGGGCGGCTATTTCCTCCCGGAATTCCGCAAAGTCTATTTTTTCTTTTTGGCGGGGAAACAAGGTAAGGATGTCGGGAAGTATCATGAAGAACAGGCACAGGGAACTCAGTACAATACAAGCATTTCGTTCAGTACGGGTGTAATAGAAATACTCCTGGAGGGGGGCAAGGTTTCTCATAGGAATTCTGGTTTGCAATTAAAGCATTTGGGAAAATTTAATTATTCCAACTTTTTAGGAACTCAACAAAAATAACTCACATTTTTTATCTTGTCAAATATTATTTTTAAGGATAATAATTTGAAAAAAAGTAATGGAATTTAAATTTAAAAAATAGATTAAAGGAAAAAAGGAAGTTCATTTTCCTATATGTTTGGCCGCGTCGTTCAACGTCTGCCCCATAAAAATCGTTTATTCGTAGGTTTGCCAACAACAACAGTTGAAATCATGTCTGACAATAAATACATCTGCGTCCACGGTCATTTCTATCAGCCGCCGAGGGAAAGCGCCTGGATTGAGGTAATCGAACTACAGGAAAGCGCGGCGCCTTTTCACGACTGGAACGAGCGCATCAACTTTGAATGCTATGCGCCCAACACCGCAGCCCGCATTTTAGATGAAAAAAATTTCATCACTAAAATCGTCAATAACTACGCTCATATCAGTTTCAATTTTGGGCCGACGCTGCTCTGGTGGTTAGAAAAGGCAGACCCCGATACCTACCAGAAAATTATACAGGCCGACAAGGAAAGTATAGAGCGCTTCAGCGGACACGGCAATGCCATCGCTCAGGCCTACAATCATCTCATCATGCCATTGGCCAACGAGCGGGACAAGATAACCCAGGTGCATTGGGGCATTACCGATTTTGAGCGCCGCTTCGGTCGAAAGCCTGAGGGAATGTGGTTGCCCGAAACCGCTGTGGACACCGGCTCGCTCGAAATAATGGCAGACTATGGCATTCGCTTTACCATCCTGTCGCCCAGACAGGCGAAGGCATTTCGAAAAATCGGCGACGCCAATTGGATATCGCTTTCCGAAAATGTGGATCCGCGAAGACCTTACCGCTACAATCTGCCCTCCGGGCGCAGCATCGCCTTATTTTTTTACGATGGAAATATAGCCAAAGACGTCGCCTTTCAGGGTCTGCTCAACGACGGTATCGGCTTCGCCAACAGGCTGACCAGTGTCTTTGACGGCGACGGCGCTCCTCAGCTTTCCCACATTGCAACAGACGGGGAGAGCTATGGCCACCACCATCGCTGGGGAGAAATGGCGCTGGCTCGCGCATTAGAAGCCATCGAAGAAAACGGATCGGCTACCGTCACGAACTACGCTGAGTATCTCGAAAAATTTCCGCCGCAATACGAAATTCAGATTCACGAAAACAGCTCCTGGAGCTGCATGCACGGCGTGGAGCGCTGGCGTTCGGATTGTGGCGACACGACCGGTTCCCAGCCGGGCTGGAATCAAAAATGGCGCAGGCCGCTGCGCGATGCGCTCGACTGGCTGCGAGATAAGGAGATAGCTACTTACGAAAAAATGGGCGGCGAATTAGTGAAAGATATTTGGGAAGCCCGCAACGACTATATCAGCGTCATCCTCGAACGCACGGAAGAAAATGTCAACCGCTTCATCAGTCGGCACGCCAAAAAGGCGCTGTCAAAAGCGCAGGAAGTTCAATTGCTGCGCCTATTGGAAATTCAGCGGCAGTGCCAGTTGATGTACACCAGTTGCGCCTGGTTTTTTGCCGAAATATCCGGCATTGAAACCAATCAGGTTTTGCAATATGCGCTGCGGGCAACCTATCACCACTACAACGTCACCGGCGAGAGTCTGGCGCCGGCGTTTATCAAACTGTTAGAAAAGGCGCCCAGCAATATTTACCCAAATGGCGCCGTCAGTTTTAGAGCCAACGTAATGCCCTCCCAACTGACGCTGACCGGCGTGGGCATGCACTACGCCGTGTCCTCCATTTTCGAAGATTACGAAGACAGCACTGAGTTTCTGCACTATAAAGTAAAGAACGAGGTGTTTGAGCGCATTCCTGCCGGCTCCCAAAAACTGGCTTTCGGCAGAACCTCCGTCACATCCACCCTTACCCAGTCGGAAAAGCGCTTCAGCTTTGCCGTGCTCTACTTTGGGCAGCAAAATGTAATTGGCAGTATCGCATTAGACATGGACAGAGACGTATTTGACAAGTTTCACGCTGAAATGGCCGAGGCCTTCCGCAATGCTAATCTGGGCGATGTCATCAACACGCTTCAATCATTTGGACAGGAAAGATTTTCTTTTAAAAACCTCTTTAAGGATGAAAAGCTAAAAATCTATCAGCAAATTCTTGAACTGAGCTTACCGCAGGTTGAATTTGCTATCGGAGGTTATTACAAGGACAACTACCAACTGATGAGCGGCATGGTGAAGAACAATATTCCCGTGCCGGAAGGTTGGCGAAATATCACGCTGTATGTCGTCAATAGGGAATTGCACCGCTTTTTTGAAGAGGGGAAAATGAGCGTCCGGGAAATTCAGTCTTTAGTAGATGAATTCAATCGCTGGAGTCTGCACCTCACCGACGAGCAAAGCCTCAGCCTACAGGCCGGCGAAAGAATTTTTACCGAACTGCAAAAAGCCGATTCGACAGAGCGTAAACCCGAGCCGCTAAACCGCCTCATCGGCATCTTAGAAGCCCTAAACCAACTCGGCCTCCAACCGGAACTCTGGAAAAGTCAGAACCTTTACTATCACCTTGCCCTACACTACCGCAGCAATGCCTGGAAAGGCGTTTCCAGCGATTGGAAAACCAGCTTTTTGCGATTAGGCGAATTGCTCACGATCAATGGAGAGTGAGGAGTTTTTAATGATGAGAGATGAGAGATGAGAGATGAATTTTTAATAATGAATAGGAGGGTGTAGTTTGGTTTAAGTCCGAAGTGAATTCGAACTGATTTTTCCCTTCGTCAAATACCATTCGCATTATCTGCGGAAAAAACTCACGCCAGTCCAAAGAATCCCGGTCTAAAAAATCACCCCGACATGCGCCGCTCAACGCCATCTCAAATGCGCTAAACCTAAAACAGAAAAAGCCCGACCAGCATTCCTGATCGGGCTTTAAGTTTAAAGTCTGGAGCCTTACGGGCGGTATGCCCCTAATTTTTTCCGAATATCGTCTGCGATGCGTAGCGCCTTTCTGCGCAACAGAGCCTTCTTCCTGATGAGGCTTCCTTTGCTCACGTCGAAGGTATGCATCTGAATATGGAAGCGCAGCGCATTACCTGTGCCAGAAGGTCTGACTGTCAGGTGGTTGTATTCGTCGCCAAAATAAAAGCGCACACCTTCGTCGGGGAAAGTCCAGTCGGGTGTCGGCGGATAGACGTGGTCATATTTGCCGGTGCGATAGATGACGGCGCTGCTCACAGGTACTCCGCCAATCTTTAAGTCGCCGGCCAGCGCCATCTGATAGTAGCCCAAAGCTCTGCGAAGAATCGCCTTTTTCAGACGGTCGCCCTGGATGCCGGGATACTCGCCGTCAATTGGATCTGGTTCGTAGTGATTGTAAAATAGACCGATTTCTTTGTCTAAGTAAATATTGTCGATCAAATCAAAAACCGTCGTTTTGTGGTCGTCGGCCCATTGGGCGATTTCGGCCAGCAGGACGGCTGCAAAGGTTCCGTCTTTGTCTCTGACGTGCCCTTTTTCGCCCAAAGAGAACGGATCCTTCGGGGGGTAACCCAACAAGGCAAAGCCGTTGCTCTGCTCGAAAGAGCCGAGATTGTAGCTGCGACCCTGCCCCATATCTATCGTGTCTTTGACTACCATGTCTGCCAATGGCTGGTTTTTATCCTTTTTCCCTTCCACTAAGCCTTCGACTAAGACGCCATTCCAGCTATTGCGCACGGCAGCGCTCAGCGCTGCAAAGCCCACCCAGGTTCTGACAACGCCCACGCCATATTTTTTTGCCAATAAGGTCAGCGCATCCGTCGTGGTATGGGAAAGCACGATGAAGGAGCTTTCCCGATGGATGGTTTTATCTAAGTGCAGGCGATACCAGAGCAGAACAGCCCATGCTTCGTCTGCGGGCAGCAGCGCATAGTCGCCATCGTAGATTTCCTGCTGCTCTTTAGGAACTTTTACGGTCAGCGCACAGCGGTCAGCGTCGGGGTCTGTACCGACGAGGATGCTGATATCTCCCCATTTTTCTTTTCCATATTCTTTGATGAAGGCGTCAACGGCCACTTTGGCCGCTCTCCAGTCTCCCGGATCGGGTTGCTGCTCTTTGCCCGGTTCGCTCTTGAAACTTGGGAAAAGACCGTTGGGGTCATTCAGTCCGTTTTCGTGCGTGATATTGATGTTCTGAAAGCCAATATCTCTCAGCAGTCTGGGCACGAGTTTCCTGCCGGCGCCGTGATAGGCACAGTAGGCAATGCTCAGATCTTTTTTAGTCTTCGTATCCTGCAAGAGGAAGCTCTTAACCTGCCTGCTGTAGGCATCGTGAATGTCGATCAGTTGTTTCTGACCGAAGTAATTCACTTCCGGCAGATGCTCTGCGCCGCCAAGCCATATTAATTTTCCCTGAGGAGCCTCTGCAATCGGCAAGACTTTGATGTCGTCGGAAGTCACCTTTGAGATGTAGTTGTTGTACATATCGGTGCGCTCATCCGGGTCAAATTGAGAGCCGTTGCCGCTGCAAAGTTTATAGCCGTTGTAGCGGTAGTCGTTGTGGCTGGCCGAGAGCAGGATGCCCATTTGCGCTTTTACAAAGGGAATGGCAAAAGTGACTTCTGGGAAAGGGCATACTTCGTCGAACAGATAGACGGTAAAGCCATAGGCCAAAAATTCCTCGGCGATAACTCTGGCAAAATCTCCTCCTCTGACCCGACTGTCGTAGCCGATGACTATTTTATCGAATCCCTTTTCCCTGCCAAATTTAGCCACACCGGCGCTGGTCAACAGCAGCACGATATTGTTAATGGTATTCGGGCCTTTCAAAATAGGGGCGTCCACCCCTTCTTCTTTCATCTGAACGATGCCTTCTTTGTCGTCAGCCATGAAGCCCCGAATCCCTCCAGTGCCGAAGCTCATTTTCTTGCGGAAAGTGTTGACGATGCTCTCCCATTTTCCGGCGTCAACTGCTTTCATGATGCCCTTGCGAACATTCGGGGAGACCCGTAGGAAGTTATCGTCGGTCAGCCATTGACGCAGAAAAGACATGGTATTTTTCTTTGCCATGTCGTAGCTCTGGGGGTCAATTTTCCCTTCTTGCAGGGCGGCGTCAAGGTAGCCGTTGACGCCTTTTTCAATTTTGGTAAAATCAATATTACTCATGTTTTATTTAATTAGGGTGTTTGGCATGGCCGCCAGGTCAATTCGGGAATAGCTTATAGAAGATCCGGCGGCTGCCTGAGAAAGTGGCGAAGATAAATGATTTGGCAAACTCCCTGAAAATGAAGCAAATGAAAATGTAGGGCGCAGGCGGAGATTCTGGGAACAGGTTAAAAGTTAATCTGCCATTTATTAAAAAAAGGTTCTGTAAAAAATTATCAACAGCATTTTTGCAAGCTAACTAAGGCTCACTGAACCATCGGGAAATGAGGGATGTCGTCCTCTAAGTAAGACTCACCCGAAACGACAAAGCCTAAACTCTCATAAAATTCCCTCAGGTAAGTCTGAGCGCTGATCTTAATCGTATCGCCGGGGAAGAGCTGCTCCATATTGTCCAAAGCCGCCTTCATCAATCCTCTTCCAAATCCCTGCCTCCTGATAATGGAAGAAACCACAACCCGTCCAATGGAAGCGTGATTGTCGTAGGCCACATTCTTCGGCAGCAGGCGAGCGTAGGCTACTAGTTGTCCCTCGTCATCGTAGCCCATGAGGTGCCAGCCTTTTAAGTCTTTGCCATCCGCATCGAGATAGGGGCAATTTTGTTCCACCACAAAAACCTCCTGCCGGAGCGCCATGACAGCGTATAGTTGCAGTGCAGTCAGCTCATAGAAAGGCTTACAACGAAAATTTATCATCAGTTTTTTTATTAAAATAATGGGCGCATCAAACAAAGCTGACATTCAACAGGGTTTTTAAAGCTGCTCCTCTGTCGCCTCTTGTTCCATACCTCATTAATAATCAGACGTTTACGACTACTTTTCCTGTTGTTTTTCCAGACTGAAGCAGCCGCACTGCCTCAGGCAAACGTTCAAAAGTCAAAACATGGCCGACCCGAGGTTTGTCAATATTCAGTGCTTTTATCTCCACCAGATATTGTTGTATCAGGTGAGCTTTTTCATAAAGATAAATCAGATTAAAGCCGAGAATTCCCCGATTGGTATTCGTCAGGCGCAGCGGGTCAATTTTTGGACGAGTGATGTATTTCCAAAAAATCTTTAGGTAGTTGGGGCGATTGCCGTGGGTCATAAAATCAGCGGCGCTATAAACAACACTTCTCCCCTCTGGCGCCAGTCGTCTGAAATCCTGTAGCAGCATCTTTCCGCTATTGGTTTCCAGCACGAGGTTCAGAGGTCTGTCCTTTAATATCCTGTCTAAGTTTTTGAAAAAATCACCATCCCTTACCAGAGGGAAATCAACGCCTTCTTTCTTTAACACTTCCAACTTGTCGGCGCTGCCAACTGAGCCTATCGTGACGGCTCCCATCTTCTTTGCCAGGCGGTTGGCCAGAGTGCCGGTACCTCCGGCTGCGCTATGTATGAGTACGGTGTCGCCTCGCTGAAGATTGCCCAAAGGCCGCAGAGCGTAGTACGCAGTCAAAACCTGTACCAGATAGGCGGCGCCTTCTTCATAGCTCCAGCTGTCCGGGAGGGGGACGAGATAAGGAGTGGCAAGGTTCAAATGAGTGACGTATCCGCCAAAACGAGTAACCCCCATGACCCTGTCGCCGGGCTTCCAGTTTTTCACTTCGCTACCGCATTTAAGCACTGTGCCGGAGAACTCGAGACCCGGCGTAAACCCTCCCTTTGGCGTAGCGCTGTAAAGCCCCAGAATAACCGAAACGTCGGCGAAGTTTAGTCCGATAGATTTTACTTCTATGCTGACTTCTCCGGAGCCAGGTTCGGGAAGGTCTTCAGTGATCAGTTTCAAATTGCGGATATCTCCTGCTTTGAGCCGGTAGGCTTTCCGTTGCATGTTTTATTTTTTGCAAATGTAAACTCGTTTTCTTCTCAGAAAAACGTAAACTTAAAGACCTTAATTCCTCCATGAAGTTTTCTCCTGTTTTTTCAATGAGACTTTCTCAAAGAGAACTTCCATTGAAACTCAACCGCCAGGTATTAGGATTTTGAGCTTAGCTTTCAAAATGCCCATCTGCACGGGAGTATTGCCCAGAAACTCGCCGTCCGCTTCGACCAGGACGAATTCCTGCCCGGAAGAATCCACGAAGACCTCTTCCACCTGGTGCAGATGAACGGCAGGATGCCAGCCAATTTTCCCCAAATAAATAAGGGGCGTGATGAGCAATACTGCCAGCTTCGGGATGCGCTCGACGAAGGTTAGCGCCAGCTTGCCGTCATGGGGAAGCGCCTGAGGTACGAGTTGGAGGCCGCCGCCCGAATAGCGGCAAATCCCCACGTTGACAGTGTAGAGTCTTTTGTCCACCGTCTGGCCATCGAAACAGAGCCGGATTCTGGGAATCTTAAATTCAAACAAGCAGCGAAAAATGAAAAACAGATAGACAATCTTGCTGGACATCTTTCCCTTGCGAGATTCCGACCTCCTGGCAACGTAGGCATCGTAAGACAGTCCTGCTACATTGAAAAAATAGCGCCTGTGCTCGACGCTGTCTTTCTGATAGCTCAACCAGCCGACATCCTGAATCGAAGGGACTGCTTTTTGAAAATATTTAATCCACAATCTGGTCTTGGCGGGGATGCGATGCATCTTAATCCAGTCGTTGCCTGTTCCAGAGGGGAAAATGGTAAAGGCGACTTGTTCAGGTGGGCAGACTGTTTGTAAAAGGATGCCGTTGACGACCTCGTTACCCGTGCCGTCGCCGCCAACGGCTACAAGTTTGCGGCAGCCTTGTTCAATTGCCTGCTTCGCCAATAATGTGGCATGAAGTTTCTTTTCAGTAAAAATGGCGTCAAATGAAATATTAGCCGCCTTTAATTGTCGTTCTGCTTCAGACCATCGTTTCCCGACTATGCCGCCCCCGGCAGCGGGATTGACGATAAAAAGCCACTTTTCGCCGGTATTTTCGTTTTGTTCCACAGATAGAATCGTTTGAATAAGAACTGTGCAACCCAAAACTAAAAAACACGCCTGAATATGAAAATTTTAATGGTTTGCCTCGGGAATATTTGCCGATCTCCGCTGGCAGAAGGAATTATGAAACGCAAGATTGCAGATCTCGGTCTGGACTGGACGGTGGACTCTGCCGGCACCGGCGCCTGGCATATTGGCGAACGCCCGGATCGCCGTTCTATCGCCATCGCCAGAAAGTACGGTATTGACATTAACGGACAGCGAGCACGGCAGCTACGTCCCGGCGACCTCTCCCATTTCGATCTCGTCTTAGCCATGGATCAATCCAATTACCGGGACATCCTCCGCTATGCTGCTACACAGGAACAGAAAAAGAAAGTAAAACTCATTATGAATTTTGCTGCGCCGGGCGCCAACCAAAGCGTTCCCGACCCTTACTGGGACGACAACGGCTTCGAAGAAGTTTTCCAAATGTTGGACAAGGCCTGTACTCAAATCGTAGAGCAGTCCGGAGTGAGAGTCTAAGCCGGTTGAAAGAGCGTCGGACAAGCTCTGTCCGTCTGCCCCTTTTGAAAGGAGGGAGAAAGTACTCATCCATTTTTCGGGCAAATGAAACTTATTTAGTACTCCGATAGTAGGCGCTCATCAAAAAAGGGTCGGAATCCAGTTGACTCCGACCCTTTTATAGTCGTCCATTTTTTTCTCTATCACTGTACTTTGTCTTTTTCCAAAAGCTGGAATCCGTTGCCGTGGATATTGACAATTTCCAGATTTTCGTCAGTAGAGAGGTACTTGCGCAGTTTGGTCACGAAGACGTCCATACTGCGGGCTGTGAAATAATTGTCCTCCCCCCAAATCGTCGTCAGCGCTTCTTTGCGGGTGAGCACGTCGTTGATTTTGGCGGCGAACATTTTCAATAACTGCGCCTCTTTGGGGGAGAGTTTGTATTTGGGATTGCCTATTCCTTCTTTGTCAAAAGTCAGAATGCGCAAGGGGTAGTTGAAGTGGAATTTCCCGATATTGTATTCTCTGGGTTCTTCTTTGGGTTCTTCTTTGGGGCGGGTGCGCTTTAGCACGGCCTGAATGCGAAACAACAACTCTTCCGAATTAAACGGCTTGGTGATGTAGTCGTCAGCTCCGATTTTGAAACCCTGAAGCACGTCCTCTTTCAAGGTTTTAGCTGTCAGGAAAATGATCGGCATAGTGGCGTTCTTCTCCCTTATTTCTCTGGCAACAGTGAAGCCATCCTTGCGGGGCATCATCACATCGAGGATGCAGAGGTCATAGATTCCGCTGTTGTAGTATTCCATTCCTTTGATACCGTCGTTGGCCAGCGAAATTTCGAAATCGTTCATTTCGAGGTAGGAGCGAAGCACGTCGCCAAAGTTTTGGTCATCTTCAACCAGGAGTATTCTTCCACGTGCGTTAGAGGTCATAACATTTATGAATTTAGAAAATTAATTTGTTTAATAAAACGCAGCCCGGTTCGCTAAAATATTTTTTCAAAACCTCGTAAAGGCAAGGATTAGAACTAAACTATCCCCTGGCGCCGCTACGGGGGAAAAACAGCGTGAAACTGCTGCCCTTTCCCAATTCACTTTTCACGTCTATTTGCCCTTTGTGGGCGTCCATCATCGCTTTGACGTAACTCAAACCGAGGCCGAATCCTTTTACGTCGTGCAAATTTCCTGTATGCACCCGATAGAATTTTTCAAAAATATGTTTTCGGGCTTCTTTGCTCAGCCCGATTCCTTTGTCGTTTACAATAACTTCTACGCCGTCGTTAACATTGCGCGTCGCTATCGAAATTTCGGGTTTTTCAGGCGAATACTTATTGGCATTATCCAATAAGTTGTTGATAATGTTTGAAATATGTGTCAGGTCTCCCTGTATAACGGGCAAAGTTGCCTGAAGGTCGGCGGTGACGGTTCCTTCTCTTCTCTCCACTTGTAAGCTGATGTATTCCACCGCATTGGCGATGACATCGTGCAGATTAACGTCAGACATTTTCAGCGTAAAGTCCTGGCGGTCAATCTGCGCCATTTGCAGCACTTTCTCTACCTGGTTGTTCATGCGCTTGTTTTCCTGTCGGATAATATCCGTAAAGCGACGGATTTTTTCCGGCGAGGAGATAACCATAGGGCTGGAGATACTATCGGAAGCTAAGGAAATCGTAGCAATAGGTGTTTTGAACTCGTGAGTCATGTTGTTGATGAAGTCATTCTTCATCTCAGACAATTTTTTCTGACGGAAAATCACTGAAATCGTATAGGCAAACGAAAACAGAATGATGCCCATAAACAGAACCGAGGCCAGCAGGGTTTTCAGCACCGAGCTCCAGATGATACTTGCCTTGGTCGGAAAAAACACGATGAGCATACCCGGCGAAGTTGCGTCCTGCTGAAAGAGATTGACTCGGTATTCGCTGTTGTTCAGGTTTTTGTATCCCTCCAAAGTGGATTGCGGGCGACTATCCTCCACCGTGTAGCGTCCGTCGGCAATGACGAAACTACTTTTGCGATTGTCGAACACGCCATATCTGTAAGGGACTTTGATGCCTCTGTTATTCAGTTCTTGTTTCAAAAGGGTTTTTAACAAATCTAATGGAATGCGCTCGACGATAGGCGTCTGATTTAGTCCTTTGGTGTAGGCGACGAACTGGGTTAGCATTTTTGCCCTTTCAGCCCGACAGTTGGCGCAGTCGCAGGTGTTGGAAGTGAGCGCCAGATGAATGAGTTGCTGCTTGGTCAGGTGAGTATGTCCGACCTCTTCCGAGCCGATTTCTAAGGAAACCCGCACCTCTCCGGATTCGATGCGCTGTTTCAGATCGTCTTTATAATACTCCTGCGCATAGCCGTTGTCCACGTGGCTCCAGGCTTCGGCATTTTCCTGGTATTCTAATTTATCCATCACACTGTTCAGCGATTCAAATACTTTGTTATTGAATTGCTCCTCGTTAGCGCCTAACGAGTCAATAATCCACTTAACCTGCATCCCCGCCAGCCCAATTAGGGCGGCGCTCATCAAACCTATAATTAACCAGATTACTCGTTTATTCATTTTAAAAAAAATCTGACCACAAAATTAACTGAAACATGGCTTTCAGGGTGCTGTGTTAAGCTGACAAATTAATGCCTAAATGCCCGACAGAACTCATTTAACATGGATTTAACGGAAAACAGCGTCGGCGTTTAAATATTCTTTTGTTTTGATTTTCAATGATTTAGACCGTATCTGTCCGAGGCGTTTTAAAAACTGGCCGGGCGTAGCGTTTCATTTTCCTACCCATTAGAACAGGCGCATAGAGTGGAAGAGCGCCAGTTGGTTTCTGGCCCGGACGAGGTTGTGTTCTGGATAATCCGTTTTGTAATAAACATCGCCCTGTAAGTAATCGCCCAAAAATCGGACTGCTTGCATGAGCGTCAACCAGGCGCCGCCCTCTGCCAGGTTTTTCTGCTCTACCTCGCTGAGGAGATCGCCCATCGCCTCTAAATAGCCTTCCCAAATAGCTTCAAAAAAAGGTCGCCTCATTTCCACCTTAGACAAGTCTGCTTCGTCCTCATCAGTCGGACTGGTATAGGTTCGCATCATATCGCCAAAATCAGACAGAACGATACCGGGCATGACGGTGTCTAAGTCAATCACGCAGACTGCTCTCGCCGTGGTAATGTCGAAGAGGACGTTATTGATTTTGGTATCGTGATGAGCAATTCTAAGAGGCAATCTCAAGCTTGCTATTTTTTTAAAAATAAATTGATTTTTCACAATAGCCTCCACCTCTTTTTGGGCGGTAGCGAGCCGCCCGGGAACAGCTTTCTTTAATAGTTCGAGAAAATAAGTCAGTCGCTTTTGGCCGTCGTGAAAGCCAGGGATAGTTGGGCGAAGGGTAGAGGCGTCCAAGTCGGCCAGCGCATGAGCAAATGTGCCGAAAGCTTTTGCAGCCTCGTAAGCCTGCTCTGCCGTTTCTGCCGTATCGAAAGCGACCGTATTTTCAAAAAAGGGAAAAGCCCGCCAGTAGTCGCCTTCTTTATTTCTATAGAGGTACCGACCGTCCCTGTCTGGTATAGGAGCCAGATTTTCAAGCGGATAATTCGGGTCGGCAAGGTAATTTGACACGAGCCGGATGTTTTCCATCACGAATTCCGGATGTGTAAAAACGAGGTGGTTCAGGCGCTGGAGCAGGAAGTTTCCGGGGGTATCAGCGTCTTTAATTTCAAGCTTAAAAGAATCGTTGATATGGCCGTTGCCAAAAGGAGCGCATTTGACATTATCCTGATGGCCAAAGAATTGTCGAATTACTGATTCCATTTTTCCCAAACTATGCTCTGGTATTTTTAAGCCCAAAGTGGGGAGGAATACTTTCCTGTTTTAGTCATTGCCGCGAATGCAGCTTCTACCATTTCCCGGTCGTCCCGATAAGTGACGCCGTACCATTTTTCATCGTTGGGTAAAACGGTGAAGGCGGCGGTTCCGGTCTCAATCAATTGGTTGGCGAAGGAAGAAATATAAAATTCGGCGCGAGGGTCATCCACATGAGCCTCAACGAAGCGATTGAAATCCTTCTGTAGCAATTCGAAAATATGCGGGTGAAATCCCCATAAATTCATCGAAACGAGCGCATTGGCGTCGAGCGGCTCTCTTTCCCCTCTTTCATTTTTATAAAAAACGCCTTCCTGCGTCTGCCCGATACCTGTACATTCAGTCACGGTTTGGAGCGTGAAATGCTCATCCATGCTGCAAACGCCTCTGGAGACAGTGCCGTACTCCGACAGGGTGTTTTTCAAAACATAGCCCACCATGGCGTAGTGGGTCGGACTGCATTCTTGTGAAAGGAAGTTTGCCATTTTTTCAAAACCGGAATAGCCGTAATAGTCGTCCGCATTAATGGCGACGAAAGGTTCCTGAATAACTTCTTTTCCCACCAAAACGGCATGACCCGTTCCCCAGGGCTTTATCCGCTCCACCTGTCCTGCGACGGCGGGTACGTAAGTGTCTTTTTCCTGAAATACAAAACTCAGATGCGCCTTTCCCTCCCATCGTCGGGCGATTTTCTCTTTGAAAGCCTCCTCAAATTCCCGGCGAATCACAAAAACGACCTTGCCAAAGCCTGCTTTCAGCGCATCGTGAATGGAGTAATCCATGATTACTTCTCCCGCCTTTCCAACAGGATCAACCTGTTTCAGTCCTCCGTAGCGGCTGCCCATACCGGCTGCCAGAATAAGTAATGAAGGTTTCATATCTGGGTCTTATAAATAAAAAAGGGTCGAAATTTCATCGGACTTTGCTGGCGGGGCGGCAGAGGTTGACTTTTCTAAAAGTACAAAATTATCATCCTTTACCAACCTGACAATCTTGTGCCTGATAAACCACGACCCTTTTGACAGGGAGTTTGTTCGCAGGAACTATCTCTTTTTGAGTCTTTCCAGGACTTCTTTCGTTTTGTCAAAGGCCGGACTGGCGAATATCATCCCGGAGGCGCTACTCTTATCAAAGATGAAATCATAGCCCTTGTCGCCGGCATAATCTTCAATTGCCGCATAGACCCTGTCCTGAATGGGTTGCACTAATTCTTTACGGCGTTGGAAAAGGGCGCCTTCAGGGCCGAACTTATCTTTCTGCATTTCCCGGACTCTGGTTTCCATTTCCATAATTTCGTCTTCTTTTTTGCGGCGAGCCTCGTCGCTCATCAATACCTGCTCGGCCTGGTAGCGATTGTACTGGCCTTTGATCTTGTCGTACTCCTGAGCGATCTCCTGCCTCCAGGTAGCGGCAATGCGATCCAGCTCTTCCTGAGCCTTTTGATATTCCTGAATACTTTCCAAAATAGTTTTTACGTCAACGTAAGCGATGCGCTGGGCATTGGCAACGGCGCCGAAGCCGAGAAACATGACCAGTGCAATGATTGTGTTTTTTACCATGATAGTCTAAATTTTTGATTGTTAATTTCGATGTGGCAGAAACGCCGCCAAAATTAAGGCATTCCTGTAGCTGCGAAAGTTATGACTCTTTTAAATGCCTTCGTAACGGCGACTTTTTATTCAAAAAAAATTAAACCACGTACTAATTACCTGTAAATGAACGCCCTATCAGTAATTCCACTACTTCTTCTCTTTTGACTTTAACGAGGGTTTAACTTGACAGTAATCGCATTTTAAGGAGGGTTGGCGAGTTTTTCCCCTGAGTTTGCGCACAAAGTCTATTGCACAGTCTGTGATTTTTACCGTTGTAAAAAATACTTACAATGGCTACCTTGCCGCTGTAATGAAAAGTAAACCCTTTTCCTATTTGAACGTTAATAACTCACTAAACAGAACCAAAACATGAAAGATAACTGGGTAAAAATCTACTCCTCTTCGGATCTCGTAAAAGTTAAAATTGCCGAAGACGTACTCAAGCGGGAAGGAGTCATCAGCCACATTGAAAGTAAGCCAGACTCTATGTTCCCAATGTTAGGAGAAGCCGAGCTTTACACGACTGCCGAAAATGCAGAGCAGGCCATCAGAATTTTGAAAGAAAATGGGTTTGAATAAAAGCATCGTTCTGCTGTCTTTGCTCCTATCTTCTCTGAAACCTGTCTTCCACAGTTATCAGATTGCTTCCGCATGAAATACCTTATCCTGTCATTATTCACGCTAAGCTTTGCGCTTAGTTCCTGTGCCCAAAGCAGGAATCAGTCTGCTGATACAAAAAAAGAAGAAACAAAAGACGTCATGCAAAGAGAAGGTTTAGAGACCGCCACTTTTGGCGGTGGGTGTTTCTGGTGTACAGAGGCAGTCTTCCAAGATTTGAGGGGGGTTGAATCTGTAACTTCCGGCTATTCTGGAGGGAAAACCAAAAATCCGGGTTATCAGGAAGTATGCACCGGAATGACCGGCCACGCCGAGGTCATTCAAATCCAGTTTAATCCAAAGGAGATTTCCTTTGAAAATCTGGTAAAGGTGTTTTTCACTACCCACGATCCTACCACACTCAATCGCCAGGGAGCAGATGCAGGCACACAATACCGCTCCGTTATTTTTTATGAAAATAATGAGCAAAAGGACATTGCAGAGCGCATGAAAAACGAGTTTGCACCTACCGTTTGGGACGATCCTATCTTGACTGAAATAAGCCCGCTGACTTCCTTTTATATCGCCGAGGATTACCATCAAAATTATTATAACGACAATCCAAATCAGGGCTATTGCCGGATTGTCATCAATCCTAAAGTTCAGAAAATGAGGGCTATGTATGCCGACTGGCTAAAGTAAAATTTGTAGGACAATGAATATTAAAAACAAAGAAAACTGGAATACGCTCACGGCTGAGGAAGAGCGGGTAATTGTAAATAAAGGGACTGAATATCCATTTACCGGAGAATACGATAAGCATTTTGTCACTGGGGTTTACGTTTGCAGACGTTGCGAAGCGCCACTTTATCGTTCGGAAAATAAGTTCAACGCCGGATGCGGCTGGCCTTCTTTTGACGATGAGATTTCCGGCGCCATTCGTCGGGAAAGAGACAGAGACGGAAGGCGAACCGAAATTCTCTGTGCCAGTTGCGGCGGACATTTGGGGCACGTTTTTGAGGGCGAGCACCTGACAACAAAAAACATCCGCCACTGCGTAAATTCAATTTCCATGAAATTTATCCCAACAGGAAGTTGACTTTTCTCAAAAAATCAGTCAAAACCAAGACTCTAATTACCGGTAATGCCACTGCGATTAGCCTGGATTTGAGGTCATTAAAATTGAAAACTTTATTTTTTAACCTTTTAAATATCTAATTCATGTCTGTATTAAAAGTCATTGAAATTATGTCCAGCTCAGACAAAAGTTGGGAAGATGCTACGCGCAAGGGTGTGAAAAAAGCTTCAGAAACTGTCAAAAACATACGCTCTGCGTGGGT
Organism: uncultured Saprospiraceae bacterium; assembly: GCA_964643005.1. GTDB lineage: Bacteria > Bacteroidota > Bacteroidia > Chitinophagales > Saprospiraceae > UBA6168. The sequence goes on from CAZXQI010000002.1 coordinate 47,944, forward strand.
TCAGGATCACAGTGTTTCTGTCAAAGACAATGCAGTATCGGAATACCGTGTCACCCTGAAAGTTTCCTTCGAAGTAATGTAATTTCTTTTGAGCCTTTGTCAATTCCTGCATATCGGCATTTAAAAGCAGCTTGGACTATCGAGGCTGATTCCTTCAAAACGATTATATTCATAGCTCTATTCAGGAGATTTTGAAAAAGATTCTTCCGTGCTTTGTGCCAACAAAGGAATTGCCACAGGCTCAATTCTCTTTCCTTTCAGCCATCTTCTATCTTCAAGAAAATGATTTACGAATTCAACGGCTATCGCCCAATTGTACATGAATCTGCCTTTATTCACCCACAGGCTATTGTCACGGGTAACGTTACGATTGGCAAAGACGTTTATATTGGGCCTGGTGCGGCGATAAGGGGCGACTGGGGCGAGGTCATTATTGAAGGCGGTTGCAATGTTCAGGAAAACTGTACGATTCACATGTTCCCTGGCGTCACAGTTCGGCTGATGGAAGCGGCTCATATCGGCCACGGAGCGATTATTCACGGAGCGACCATCGGAAGGAATTCGCTGATCGGGATGAACGCTGTAATTATGGACAATGTCGAAATAGGAGAAGAATGCATTATCGGCGCTCTTTGTTTCGTCAAAGAAGGAACCGTTATTCTCTGTCGTAGTCTCGTGGTTGGGAATCCAGGAAGGGTAATCCGCGAAGTCAGCGATGAGATGATTGCCTGGAAATCGCAGGGGACAAAACTCTATCAGCAACTACCTGCCCAATTATACGCCACGCTTAAACCCTGCGAACCATTGAGGGAGCCGCCTGCCAATCGGCCCCGCCAAATGCCTGTTTTTGAATCATGGAAAAAGAGCGCTGAGAAATAAACCTGAGTTACTTGTATCCCATGGCCTGGAGGTAAAATAACTCTGCATACTTCCCACCTTGCTCCAGCAATTCTTCATGGCTTCCCAATTCCTTCAATTGTCCATTTTCTAAAAACAGAATTCTGTCAGCCATTCTCACGGTCGAGAATCTATGAGAAATCAACACAGCCGTCTTTCCTTCAATCAATTCTGAAAAACGGAGGAATACTTCATGCTCCGCTCTGGCATCCAGCGCAGAAGTTGGTTCATCCAAGATGAGTAGTTGGGCATCCCGCATGTATGCTCTTGCAAGAGCTATCTTTTGCCATTGCCCTCCGGATAATTCAACACCTTCGCTAAATCGCCGCCCAAGTACCTGTTCATATTTGTTGGGCAAATCTTCTACAATAGTGTTTGCGAGGCTTTTATGCGCAGCTTCCTCAATGACAGGCCTGTCTTCCAACTGCTCAATATTTCCAACTGCTATGTTTTCCGACACCTTCAATTGAAAGCGGATATAATCCTGAAAGATGATACCTATAGCATTGCGCAGGGAATCTAATCTGTAATCCCGAATATCTATGCCGTCCAATAGTATTCTGCCCTCGCTTGGTTCGTAAAGGCGCGCTAACAGTTTCACCAGCGTAGTTTTCCCCGCTCCATTCTCTCCGACAAGGGCAAGTTTCTCTCCTGCTGCGAGATGAAAGGATAAGTTTTTAATCGCATATCGGTCTGTGCCCGGGTACTTAAAGCTCACATTTTCAAAAGTGAATCCTTCTATAAGCGGTTCATTTACCGGTTTCCCATTGGGGTTTTGCTCTATCTCGGGTTTGATTTCAAAAAAGTCAAACCAGTCTCTCAGATAGAGCGCCTGCTCGCCAATACTTGAAAAACGACTCATGATGCTCTGTAACATGCTCCGCATCCGCTGGAAAGAGCCTGCGAGGAAAGTCAAAGTCCCCACGGTAATCAGGCCTTTTGCTGTTTGCAACAAAATAACTACGTAAGCCATATAGTAGGCGCCGGTTCCAATAGCGGTAAAAAGACTACCCCACCCAGCGCGGCTAAGAACCAGCTTGCGATTGGCTAAAAAGTATCGATCCGAAAGCAATTTGAAACGGTCGGCTATAAAATCAGCCAGGTTGAAGATCTTGACTTCTTTTGCTGTTTCGTCGCTGGCGCCGATATAGCGCAGATAGTCAAGCTCCCTCCTCTCGGGCGTCCAACTTGTTGTGAGCGAATAGGTCTTTTGATTAAAATGTGTTTCTCCCAAAAAGGAAGGAATAACTGCAATTACTAAGATTAGAAGCAACCAGGGATTGAAAGCTATCAGACCGGCTCCCAAAAGGACTAGTGTGATAACGCCCTGAAATTGCGCAAGCACAAGAGACATGAGCGCTGTCCGGCCGGAAGTTTGTCTCCGCGCTCTCTCTAATTTGTCGTAGAAATCGGCGTTTTCAAACTGATAGAGATCCAGAGTAGCTGCATGGCGGATAAGTTGTTCGGAGGATTTATTGGAGAGCAAATCGCCTAGCAATCCATCGAGTAGGGTTATCCCTCTGCTCATCAGGTCGGACAAGATGGCTAGCCCAAACTCTAATCCAACGAATAGCCAAAGTTTGTCTAAGCTGCCTTTATGATCAATCAGCAGAATAACCTCGTCAATTATTTCTTTGCCAATGTAAAGGGTGGCAAGTGGAACCGCAGACTGGAGTAGTCTAAGGGCAATATTGCCCATAGACATAGCCGGACTCGTGTCCCAAATCATCAGAAAAAACCGAGGTAAGTTTTGTAGTGCAGAAAATTGTTGTTTGTAGGAAAGCTTTTCTTTTTTTATTGCCATTTACTGATAGAGGAAAAATTGGGAAGTTGGGTAGCATCTCCTGCTTCTAAAATTATGTTTAAGAATGCAAGTGAAAAGGAAAAGGGTTCAAACCCGGTATGAGTTTGAACCCTTTTATGCTTGTGAGCAACAACTGGGGAATTAATATTCCCAGAGGTCGTGCTCAAAATTGAATATGCCTTGTTTAATTTTATCAGCTTCGAGCAGGAGGTCAACTCCAGTAAGATAGTCTTGCAAACGACGGTTTATGACGTTAGACTCCTTGTAAATATAGCTTGAGAAAAAGCGCATCTCCAACAAATCTTCCCAGGTAATAGGACTTGCATCGTTGCCTACGTTAAAAACTCGCTCCCGGGAAAGCACTTCTCTCGCTTCGGGGTAATAAACCCAGAACATAGGCTTCTCGTATTTGAAATTGCCATTCTCGTCATTGACGTCAATCAGCGGGGCAATACCGAGAATCCTCACCTGAAGCGTTGACGTTTGCTTGTCAAAGAACCATACTTCTTTAATCCTGAGGCGTTTGACATCTTCAGGGTTGAGGTCGTTTCTCACAACCTGAATGATCTCCTCGTAAGTATCCGGATCAAATGTATAAGCGGTATCAATGCTTGCACCCATCGAAGCCACTTCATCAGAGGTCAGCATTGAAGTAAATTTATCGTTTTCAGTACTGTAAACGGTAATTTCTCCATTAGTAGCAGCCTCCATCAAAATGGAGAAAAATGGTCTCTCCGGATAGGCAAATGGTTGATTCATCTTTTCCCGCACGTCTATCACTCTCCAAATCCGCTTCTCCCAGAAGATATCAGCCTCCCGAACATTATTGTAAGGCAAAAGTCTTTTTTCGACCGTAGTCCGTTTGTCCACGATATCGTCTAAAGGTCTGCCTTCGTTAGGGTCGCTGGACTCTGTGAGAATGTTATCCGGTTGCTGCGCAAACGCTATATTACATAGCATCATCAACAAGCTAAAACCGAGCAATTTCAAGACAAGTTTCATGTTACTTGAAGGTTTACAATATAAGGAAATACTAACTGTCAGGCGATTAAACTAAATCCAAAAGGCAGTTAGTATCTCCTGCTAAAATTTTATTGAATTCTAAATACTAAAGAGTTAATCTTACGACCGGCCACATCGCCAGGACATCTGGCTTTCACATCCTGGAAGTAATAGGTATCTCCGGGTTTGGCAGACTGCACTAAGTTTTGGGATTTCCCGCTAAAACTTCCGCCGGAGTTTGGCGCTTCCACAGGGTCTTCCCGTTTGGAAATTTTTACCAGCGTGAAGCCCTGAATATCGCAACGCGCGTCAAAATCAAAGTTTTCCAACCAGGCAATCAGACCCTTCTGCACCTTGAATTCGCCATTACCCATTTGACCATCTGCTTTATTACCCAGCTTGGCCACCGGATCAGGAATCCTTTTAACGCGGTACTGCTTCCTTGCATTCATCTCGCCTCCGCTAACAGTAATAAAGCATTCATCCGTAGGCTGCTTCACGCGCACATTCCAGGTATTGCTACCCAGTTTGGTCAATTCACCACCTCCTCCAGATATCCCTACTTTGAGTTCATTACTCGAAATACCGGCTGCGGAAACTGAGATTGGGTTATCTACGCCAATGTAAAAGACGTTCATTTTGTCGGCAGATATCGCAACGGAACGCTCTCCAACTTCGAAGCTAAAGTCTTTAGAATAAGATTTTGTTTCCTGAGTAAGAGGGTTGGTCACATCAATCTTGACGCTAAATTTATTCTCTCCAAGGCGGCTGCCGACGGTTTCATAAGAAGCTTTACCATCTTTTACAGGCAGGCTGCTTCCATTGACGCTAATGCGGGTGTTGCCGGAAGAGGATGTACTGTACGCACTTAAGAACACGTCCGCAGAATATCTTTCGCCTTTGATAATATAACCTTTAGGCGCAGAAATCACTGGTTCAAAAGCATCGAATCTGATTTCTTCGCCACTTACCTGCTTGAACAGGTGGTTCAGAACCGTCGTAGATGAAGCTTTTGCGTCTGCCTGAATCTTGGTTAGCAGAGGGAAACAGGCAGCAACCGGCATCTGACGGAATTTCCAGTCTGACCAACTGGTCTTCTTATCTGCCGCTTTTTGTGATTGCCAGTCTTCAAGTTTGAGAGGAAGAGACTTTTCAATATCAGGATTATTATCCACGAGAGCGAGCAATTTGGTTCTCGTCTCATTAATTTTCTGCTCCAGCTTAGGACCGAGTGCATTTTCCGGTTTTTCCTCTGGGCCAAGGACTAAAAGCCTGGTAGTAACGTCTTTATCTTTATCCCTTTTCGGCTTTGTAGGATCGTCGTCGCTTGCTCCACCAGCCGCTTCAAAAAGCTGCTTCTGGACATCGTCCACAAAATCCGAAAAATCTGTAGTTATATTGTTTGCTTCAATTGCCGCTTGGCGAAATTTTTCATTCCGCTCATTTTTATATGAGTCTGCCTGCTTATTGATATTGGCAAGAATCTGGTCGTTAGTTGAATCTACGATTTGATTGCTATTTTTAAGGCCTTTATCCAATGAGAAGAAGGCGTTCATAACCTCTGCTGACACGTTCAGAGCCAACAGGGCAGTCAGCACCAGATACATCAGGTTGATCATCAACTGCCGCGGCTCCTTTGGAATAGTCATGTGCTTTTTATTTTTTCGTTAAAAATTTAAATTTAATACTGCGAGCCTTCTCAATTACTGGCGAAAACTGGCAATGGCATTAAGCATACCTCCATACACGTTGTTAAGGCCAGAGAGGTTCTTATTCAAAACACCCAGTTGATCTTTATACACTTTTGTGTCATTGAGAGAGTCGCTCAGGTCAGACATGGCTTCATTGAGCTTTGAATAAAAGTTATTCATAGACTTTATTTGTTCGCTTGTCCCTGAGAAGTCGACCTCTTGTAGCGCCTTCAGTGAAGATAAATTCTTAGACATAGATTGGAGCTCTGTGAGCATACCCCCAAGTTGGGCTTCTACAACTTCACCATTCAGGGGCGATCCGGCTGCAAAACCCTGCTGTTGCTGAGGGTCGGCTGTCAACGGAGTGAGATTTGCGTTGTAGTCGTCAAGTCCGGGATAAAGTTTATTCCAGTAGAAGTCGGGTTCGGGTCCGATAATACCCAGGAAAAAGAAGATAAATGCTTCCGTACACAATCCGATGATCAGCATTGTACTGGCGCCTTCCCAACTTTCCAGCTTGAAGAGAGCGCCGAGCAATACAACTGATGCACCCACACCGATGATAAAGTTCTTGACGTACTTAAACCCTTTAGTTTTTAAGAAACTCATTTTTAGTCGTTTTTAAATAATGTTAGCTAATTAAATGAATGAAGGATTGAAATTCTCCTTTTTCAAAATGTAGGTTTTCCATAAAGGTAACATCGCATTGGAAAAAGAAGAAATATTAGTTTGTTATTAAGCCTTTGCCAAAGATTCTTAATTGCGTAAAATGAAAAAAGAAAAGGAAAGAGAGAGGATAGCAAGTAATCCGCTATCCTCTCCTCATTTAGATTTTAGCGCTAAAAGTCATTGATAGAACGTCCAAGGAAAGTAAGCGCACAACGAAAACCTATGTAAGATTTTGTAGTATCCTGATACTCCCAATTTCTGTTGCCATTTTGTAGAAACCAACCAATATCTTTCCAGGAGCCGCCGCGGATTACTTTGCGTTTAAAAGCTTCGGGGTCGTCATCCTTAGCATCGTAGCGGATATCCGGGTTCAGGTCATGGATGAAAGAATAAGCATTCTCGTAGTATGCTGTTGAAGTCCATTCTGCCACGTTACCAGCCATATTGTACAATCCATAGTCATTGGGATAGTAAGCGTCGGCTTTAACGGTGTATTGTCCTCCGTCTTCCGGATAGTTTCCGCGACCCGGTTTGAAGTTGGCCAACAAGCATCCTTTGGCATTGCGGAGATAATACCCACCCCAGGGATAAGGCGCCATGTCGTGACCGCCTCTGGCTGCATATTCCCACTCATGCTCTGTTGGCAGTCGGAAGTCTTCTGAGTTCACGCCATCGTTGCGTACAGCCTGATAAGAATCCCAGAGTTTAGTTCTCCAGTAACTGAAGGCTGTCGCCATGTGCCAGTTGATACCGACAACAGGGTAGTCGTCAAAGGCCGGGTGCCAGAAATAATTTCTGGTCATCGGCTCATTGTAGGAATAAGCGAAGTCGCGAATCCATACCAGGGTATCCGGATAAATATTAATTTTCTTACGCTTAATAAAGGAGGTGCGGGGAGATTTGCCCTTATCGTGAGCAGCTGCCTGCCAGTCGTACCATTCGTACTCGTATTCCATTTTGCTCACATTGAGTTCTTTCCGACCTGCAAAACGGTCGTCGCCCTGGTAGTACAAATCTTCCAGAGTCTCATCCGTCCAGTCAATTTCGAACTCCCAGTCTAATCTTTCTTCCCCTGTCATTTCATCTTCGATAAAGTGATCGAGGTAGGTATGAGCCAGAGAGTCTTTCACCCAATACACGAATTGACGGTATTCGTTGTTTGTAATTTCCGTATCATCCATGTAGAACCCCTGAATAGAAATAGACTTGGGTCTCTGAATAAATGTATTGGATATGTCCTGATCGCTGGGGCCGATAAGGAGTGTTCCCGAAGGAATATAAACCATCCCGTAGGGATTGATCCCCTTCCAACCAGGACGATCCAGAACTCCGACCAACTGGCCGCTTTGCTTGCTACCGCAAGAAGATAAAAATGCTGCCATGATGAGCAGTCCAAACGAATTTCTTAGTAGTCTTTCCATTTTAAACACCCGAGTTTTTCCTTCTTAGTTGAAAAAAGAAATGTAAAAGTAACGCTTTGCCGAATAAAACAAATAGCGCTTCCTAATTTGTGCTTTTTTGGCTGGCAAAATTAACATTTTATGGCTAACCAAACGAAAGGCATTTCATACTTAGTGTGGTTTCTGGAATTTTTAATCGAAAAGGTTAGCAAAAGTAAAATTCTTTTGAACAATCATTAAAAATACCTGCCAAAAGACTCTTTATTAAGGTTACATTTTGTAAAAATCACAAGAATCTGGGGTTATAAATGATAGCAGGTGGCCTTCCTTTGCCAATAGGCTTCCCTAAATTGTAGTTCAATAAAATTTCGTGCGAGCCATTGTGTACATTTTTTAGGCCTGATATGCCCACGCCTAAGGAGTAAGCAACCGAAATCCGCTCACTCAGGTTAAAGCCGCCAAAAATAACTATTGCATCAAAACTTTCTGAATGGTATCCTCTGAATGAAGCCCCTGCAAAAATATTTTCTTTATATTTCCCAAAGAAAGAAATATCAGTTTGTGTTTGCCACAAGTCAGATTTCACTAAAAAAGAAGGGTAAAACGACCAATCCCTCCCCGCTTCAAACCTATAGCCTGCGTAAAAAAAGTAGGTTCTTTCCTGTTCGTAGGAGAAATCCAGGTCGTTTATTTTATTTCCCAATAAATTAATGGTAGAAATGGCCGTCTCAAATCTTTCTCCCCGATAAAACAGACCCGCGTTAAGACCTAAGCCGCTGCCTCTGCCAACTCGCGTATCAATAAAAGGATCCGAATGGTCGAGAGGATTGCCTTTGTCGTCAAAAATGGTTCCGGGCGTTCTGACTTTGGCGCCGTCCAGTTGTCGTTGCACCAATCCAGCGCTGGCGCCCAGAGAAAGTATTCCCTTGTTGTTTAGTTCCAGGTGATAGCTGTAACCCAAAGATAAAGAAGTCTGTTTCCAGGAACCAAGCGATTCATTTTCAAGGCCAATTCCTATTCCTCCTCCCGCTATGTAAAAAGGCAAATGCGCATTGACGTTTTGTGAAACCGGATTGCCATCGAGTTGTACCCACTGGTTTCTGTACACCCCCGTTATGCTCAAAGAATTATCCAAACCCGCATAGGCCGGGTTAAAGGCGTATTTGTTGAGCATGTAAAGGCTGTACTGTGCCGGTTGTTGGGACAGACAGATTGCAGCAATGCTCAAAAAAAATATTCCACTAAAAACTTTCTTCATAGACCTTTCTACTGGAATAGTCCGAAATGGTTTAAGTCTGATATCGCTTTGTTGCCTGGCGGTCTCTTTCAGGAATTGCGAGCCTCTTGCAACAACTGCTTTAGTTCTTCTACTTCTTTCACCGGCTTTTGGCAGGCGTAATCTCTGCATATATATATTAACGTGTCCTTGCCATTGCCTTTACCCTCTAACAAGGGGAACTGTGTCAGTTCTGATTTCGCTACCTGCATTACTTTTTGCGGCAAAAAAATCTGGTGAATGGCCTGAGCCTTTTGAAATGCCTGCTTTCCAACTACGGCAATTTCTGGAATACCGAACACTTCATTCATCAGTGCAACAGCCCATTGACTGAATGAACTGGGGTACCGTTCAATAGATTCTTTCATGTTAAGCAACATATCTGAGGCCAGTTGCCTCCATTCTTCTTTCCCAAGCAATATTCCTGCCCGCTGTAAATTCCGCACCATGCTCGAATTACCAGAAGGCATTGCCAAATCGCTCAATTCCTTGCGCCGAAGCAAAACGTCTTTTTGCTTTTCTGACGTAAAGTAGAAGATTTTATCTTTCTCATCAAAGAAGTTTTGCAAAACATACTCAATGTAGCGTCCGGCTTGCAAAAGCCAGTCATTGTCAAATGTGATTTCAGCTAAGTCAAGCATCGCCGCAATTAGAAAAGCATAATCATCTAAAAAGGCGTCGTATTGCGCCTTTCCATCTCGCCAAGTGTGATACAAGGCGAGATCATCAGGCTGTTGAACGAGCTTTTCTAATAAAAATTTCAGGTTGGTCACTGCGGCGTCTCTGTAGGATTTATCGCCCAGCGCAGCGTATGCCTTTGTCAGTGCAGAGCACATCAGGGAGTTCCAGTCCAGTAAAATCTTGTCATCCAATCCCGGACGTATTCGCTTTTCTCTGATTTTGTAGAGCTTTTTTCGATTCATCTGAAATCGCGCTCTCAACTCCTCTATCGGGATGTCTTTCTTCCCGGCAAACTCCTCCAGCGTCCGTCTCCGCCAGAGGATATTTTTTCCCTCCATATTGCCCTGCCCGGTTACGCCGTAGTAATCGCAAAAAAGCGCAGACTCTTCGCCCAATAGCTCTTCAATTTCAGACTTCTTCCAAAGGTAATATTTGCCTTCCTCGCCATCCGAATCGGCGTCCTGGGCAGAGTAAAAGCCCCCTTCGGCTCCTGTCATTTCCCGAAAAACCCATTGGATTGTCTCTTCTAAAGTTTCTTTGTAAGCGCCCTTCCCCGTCAGCCTGTAGGCGTCCGCAAGCACCCCAATTAACAATGCATTGTCATAGAGCATTTTTTCAAAATGTGGAACCAGCCACTTCGCATCAGTAGAGTATCGGGAAAACCCGCCGCCTAAATGGTCGTAAATTCCTCCCATCGACATTTTATCTAAAGAGAGGAGAACGTGTTCCAAGGGTTCTTCTTTGCCCGAGTGATAGTGGTAGCCGAGCAAATACTCCAAAGACATCGTTCCGGGAAATTTAGGAGCGCTGCCGAAGCCTCCGTGTAGTCTGTCGAATTGCTCCCTAAGGGAATAATAGATGCTGTCTATCTGGTTTTTGGTAAAAGGGCTCTCGTCGCTGACTATTCTCAAGCGGGCGCCTGTGAAAGCCTTTCCCGAATCCTTTATGATTTCAACCAGGCGTTGCGCCTGCTCCTCTACTGTTTTCCGGCGATTTTGGCAGGCATGGGTAATATTCATTAGCACCTGTAGCCACGAAGGTCTATTGTGAGACGGCATCGGAGGATAATAAGTTCCGGCATAAAACGGGCTTCCATCGGGCAATAAAAAACAGTTGAGGGGCCAGCCCCCGCTTCCAGTCAAAATCTGGCAGGCTTCCATGTAAATCTGGTCGAGATCGGGCCGCTCCTCCCGATCCACTTTGATACAGACAAAATTGTCATTCATGTAGTCGGCCACTTCGGGATCTTGAAAACTCTCGCGCGCCATAACATGGCACCAGTGGCAGGTAGAGTAGCCAATACTGACCAAAATTGGCTTGTCTTCCTTTTTTGCTTTTTCAAAGGCCTCGGGTTTCCAGGCGTACCAATTGACAGGATTATGGGCGTGTTGGAGCAAATACGGCGAAGTTTCGTATTGAAGTTGATTCATAGACAACTGTGCGTTTGATTCCCATTAGAAACAGGCAACCAATCATTCAGTTTTTAATTTCTTAAATACCGGCTCGTAATTTCAACCATCTCCTCCATGTCTTTAACGCCTGTAAGACGGCGCAGAAATGGTCTTAAAGGTTTATCAAACAGGAAAGAAATGATAGTTTTGACGCCTTATAATATTGAGTCAATTGGCTCTTTGTCCATCAGCCGGCGAATGAACAGCTCTTTGAGCGTCGCATCTTAAAGACTGGGTTTCAGTGAGATATAGCGAGGCGCTTGGATTTGGTAAAACAATTAATCAGCGATTATGCAAAAATTTTTCAAAATCATTTTGGGTCTGGGATTAGTACTCTTCGGCTTATTTTTGATAATGCGCCAGCCCGCCGGAGATACCGCCATGGAAAAGCAAAAGCCAGACTTTGCCATAGAAGCCGCAGACCTGTACCGGCAGTTTTCAATAGATGAATCAGCCGCCAACGGACAATACCTGAACAAAATCATCCTCGTCACGGGGAGGGTATCTTCTTCCGGCAGAGACGACCGGGGATACTCCTGGGTCGCATTGGAAACAAGCGACCCGTCCAACAGTGTCAAATGCCGACTGGACTCCAAAATATTGCACCGCCGCACCAATTTTCAAAATGGAGAAAAAATCTCTCTCAAGGGCGTTTGCACAGGCTATACCGGCGACGTGGGGCTGACCCAATGCGTGGAGCAATAAGGCCGGCTTTCTCCAATCGCTACTTCTGAGCATACACCGCAAAATACTTGCACTCCTTAATAATCTGTCGGTAAAACTCCGTGTCCTGGTACTGTAGCTTTAGCCTACTGAAATTGACGAGGTATTCCTCAGGCAGGCGGGGTATCTGGTTGCAGCAGGGTTCCGGTTTGTATTCTGGCGACTGGAAAAAGATTTTCTGTTCACAACGGGCGGCCTGGAAAGCAGCCCGGGCAGCCAGTTCGGGAGTAGCGGCTAAGAGGCGCGATTTTTCAAAAAAATACAGCGCTTTACTAAGGCCGGTGTTCTCCCGATTGCCATAGGGAAATTTCCGGTAGTCGTAAACCCTGCTGTCGCCCTCCGCAAGTTTAGATTGATGAAGTTGCGTCCAGGTAGAGCCGCTGCGGAAGAAGTCCATGGCCTTCCAGGAATAGCCAAAGTAACTCATGTTGTAGTAGGCCAGTCCTAATCGGTAATAGTTCAGTGGAGCGCCTTCCAGGCCTGCTTTTGCCTTGTATTCGAGATCGAGCAATTTTTGGAGCAATTCGCCTTTATTCAAAAAATCAGACAGACTCAGAGTGTCGGTTGCTCTTTGGTAACAACTGATACAGTCTTTGAAAGTCTCTCTGAATGGGTTAAACTGCCCAAAGTCGTCCCAGGAACCGACAGGCATCCTCCTGTAGGTTTCAAATGCCGCCTCTATTTCTCCGCGGCTCATCAGCAGCGTAGCTTTTATATCGAGCAGCGCCTCGAGGGGATTATTTTCCATGAGCAGGCGCTCAAATCGGGTCTGATTAGGCTTCAGAGCCGTGGCGATTAGGTCCTCGAGCAGGTCTATTTGTGGATTAGGTCGCAAGTCGCTCAAAGGTCTTTGGCTAAGAAAAGCCTTCCCTTTCTGATCGTAATTATTATAAAGCCAGGCCATCTTATCCTTTAAAAAGTCGGGGAAGCTCTGGTAGCTTCTGTACAGATTACTGTTTCGGATAAGATCAAAGGCCAGACTATCTACTTCGGGAGAAGGTTTTTCAAAGGACGCAATCTTTAAAGCCAGTTGAAAAGCCTGTAGTTGATCCCTCAGCGTTTTATCCTTAAGCTCTTCTCCTGATTCCACGAAAGTTCTTTGTGCAGCATAAAAATCGCCGGCTAAAAACTCGAGATAGCCCTCAGCTAAGCGCCATAGTTCGGGACGTTCCACTTTCCCTTCCTGTCGGGCTTTTCGGGCGAACTTTTGTAAATCAATGACGTACTTTCCCGTTCCCGGAGCGGGCAATTGATAATATTTTTTGTTCTCCTCCTTCCGACTATTGAACTCTAAGCCCAGAAGGTTTCGCTCCATCTTGCGGATTTCCTGCACTAATAGCACTTCGAGATGCCGGTTCTGGGGCGACAATTCGTAGATGCGCTCCATATCGCTCAGCGCCTTGCTCCTCTTTCCAGAAGCGCGGATGGCGTATAGCGTCGCCCGCTCCTCATCCGAATGACAGAGGCGCAGGCAGTCCTGCCATTCTTCATCTGTCTTAATGTAAAAACTTTGAAAAGCCGATGCTCTTCTCCCCGGGCAATGCTGGAAAACTAAGGAATAGAGATACGAAGCCTGCACATTGTCGCCGAGTTGGCGCAAGGCGCCCGCTCTGTGCCCCATGATCCACCAGGGGATAATGCTCTCTTCCCAACGGCTGTCCTGCTTGTCCACCTTTGGAATGAGTTCGTCGTATAGCGCCAGTGTCTGTTCATACTCGCCGGCATAATGCGCTAAGCGGATGATTTGGTAAGCGTAACGCAGGCGTATATAGTGCGAATTAGTTTTTGAAAATTGGCGCTTACCCTCCGCTATCAGGCGCTGCATGTTCTCCTTATTTCGAGGTGGAGCTTGCCATTGTTCCGTAGCTGTCACATGAGGCTCGCATTGTTTGGTGTAAATGAAATATTCGAGATTCTCCGTACATTTCTTTTTAAAAATAAAATGGGCTAAAGTGTTGTCCTGCAAATTAGGCGGTATCTGGAGCGACTTACTTCGGGTGGCTGTCAGCAGCAATTCCAATTCTCCAATGGGAGCTTTATAAATAATATAAGCCAGGTCTTCTCTTTTGATCTGTCCACAATAGCGCTCATACCACTCCGACAAATTATCCTTTTGATTTTCCTTTTCAACTGTTTCAAAATAATCCTTGTACAACTGATCAAAACGCATGAATACGGATGCCAAAGTCCCTTTGTCCTCCGGCTGGAGGATATCCATATTTATAAAAGTATAACCGTGAAAATAGCGGTCAGAAGGGATACAGGCCGGCGATAGCCGAAGCGGTAGCGTTCCAAAAAATACCAGCGCAGCCGTTTTGAAAAATAGATGGCAATAGTCAGTGAACCTGCGGGTCTTCATTTCTCAGTAAAGATAAAAAGGGATTGAAATTTCTTTTGGCGAATATAAGCGGAAAGACTGAATTCCTAAGCTGCGCCGGAAGCGGTCGCTTATTCCAACTCCTTCAGCGCTTCTCTTAATGCAGCTACGGGAAAGTCTCTGATCAGGGCTGAATCCAAATGATAAAAGACTGCGGTTCTGCCTGCTAGTGGAAGTTTTTTTCCGAGGAGGGATGCGGCGGCTTTAAGCGAAGGCATTGACGCCGATTCCAATCGTAAACGGTCGCCTTCATAAAGGTAATAACCCTGCAAATAGGTGCTTTTTTTCACTAAAAAACGATTGGGCGCAGTGGCTGTGAAGCGCAGGCTGTCCCGCAGGTCGGCTTCAGAAAGATTGTTGATGAGCTTAAATAACTCCCCGTCCCGAAACAAAACTCCCCAGCGAAAAATGGGTAGCGCCAGGTCTAAGGGTAGCGGATAGCGATCGGGATTCGTCAAGTACTCCCGACCAAGTTCCGTGTCGAGGATAGAATTTTCCGTGTCCCAATCCTCCAGATCGCCCATATTGTAAAACATCAACATGCCCCTGTCCACAGGCGGGACGCCGGTTTTTTCAAAAAATTTCAACTGGTGCAGGCGAATGGTGGCAGAAAGCAAGGGCGGCGTTTCTCCCGAATCATCTGATTGAAAAGTTTTTAAAAAATGGAAAAACCTCCCTCTCGTCTGTCCCGTCCAGTCCGAATCGAACTGAATCTCCCGAAATGAAAATCCCGCCTCTTTGCCGAGCTCGCCGATTTTGAAAACAATCTTCTTTGCAAGGCTATCCACCTCCTCTAAGGACAGGCGGAGCCAGGTGCGATTGGTGATGAAAACGACCGGAACGATTTCCAGTTCCGCCAATCTGGCCGCGTCTATCTGCACCGAAGCATGAGGCAGCGGCTGGTTGGAAGCCTCATCCCAGTCCACGTCAAAGAATTTCACGTACAGCTTTTTGACACCGAGCGAATCGAGGTAAAGCCGCTCATTTTCAGAAAGTTGAAGTTTGGTTTTCCAGTGGTAAAAAGCAGGAACTATTTCCACCATCCCTTCCCTGCGGCAGGCTGGAAGGCAGAGAAGAAAGGTCAGCGCAAGCGATATATGGCGGGCAATTCTCAGTTGCATTGAGTTTTAAAAATCTATCCGAAGCGGCAGAAATCCATAAAATTCAGATTGGTCAAACAATGCCTTCCCGAATCAAATCGTGTAGATGTACGATGCCAAGATAGCGACCATTTTCAGCCACGACCAACTGGGTGATGCTATTGGAGCGCATCAACTCCAGAGCGTGGGCGGCCAGTTCATCTCCGGCAATACACTTAGGGGAGGGGCTCATCACGTCTAAGGCAGAAAGCTGCAACAAGTCGCCATCGCCGAGCCGGCGAAGCATCCGCCGCAAATCTCCGTCGGTGATAATGCCTTCTATAGTTCCATCTTCATTTTCTACAACGGCGCAGCCTAAGCGCCGGGAAGTCATTTCAATAATTACCTCGCGAATACCCGTATCGGGTCTGACGGCGGGGCGCTCATTGTTGGGGAAGAGATCGCCCACCCTTAGATAGAGTTGTTTCCCCAACATGCCGCCCGGATGGAATTGTGCGAAATCATTGGGACTAAAGCCTCGCAGAGCGAGTAGGCTGACGGCCAGCGCATCTCCCATCGCCATTTGTACGGTCGTGCTGGCCGTGGGCGCCAGATTGTTCGGGTCGGCCTCTTTCGGGATAGGCGTATGCAGAAGGAACGAAGCCTGTCGCCCCAACCAGGAATCGGGATTGGCAGTCATCCCAATGACGATATTTCCCATGTTTTTAACAAAGGGAACTAAGACTTTGATTTCGGCGGTGTCGCCGCTCTTGCTCAGGTAAAGCAGCGCATCGCCGGGCTGGATAGTGCCCAGGTCGCCGTGTACGGCATCGGCGGCGTGCATGAACAGAGCAGGGGTTCCGGTGGAATTAAGCGTGGCTGCAATCTTCTGGGCAACGATGGCGCTCTTGCCAACACCGGTAACGACAACCCGGCCGGAGGCGTCAAAAATCGCTTCCACGGCAGTTGCAAATCTGTCGTCAAGGCTGTTGCGAAGCCTTTGCAAGGCTTCGATTTCGATGTCCAGCGTGCGCAAGGCGCTTGTTAGAATGGCAGAGCAGTTCTGTGTTTGCATGAGGCAAAATTGGGAATTTGTAGGGATTTTTAGCAGGAGAAATAAAAAGGGGAAATAAAGGAGTTGGGGAGATGAAAAAACATGGGCAGCATCAAAGCTTATTCGGCAAGAGAACCAAACCGCGGCCAGCAGACCGACCAGCTTAGCAAGAATTTTAAGCCAAATTTTCTTTTAAAAAAGCACCTCTCATTGCTTACCTTTGGCTGCTTTTTTAAAAATTGGATTAAAGAAAATAAAATTTGAGAATAAAAAATCATCCTGCCCGGAGAAATAGAAGGGAGTCGAGGCGCTGAAACCATAAAACTACAAACCGTTGTCGGGCTGTTTCGCCGTAGCTTACATTCTTTTCAGTAAATAATTTTGGCAGACGATAATTTTACCTACATTTAACCAACCAACAAAGAGCCGCCCGAGGACGCCAAGTTTCAAACTAAAGGAAAAAGGCGCTCAACTTCATTAGAAATTATTTAAAACATCAGCGAAAAATGGTAATGGATAAACCTGTTGAACAAGACACCCTTCATAAAGCCCTTCATCAGTATTTCGGATTTGACAACTTCAAAGACAATCAAAAAGATATTATTCAAAGCGTCTTAGACGGTAAAGACACTTTTGTCATCATGCCGACCGGCGGCGGAAAATCTCTCTGCTATCAGTTGCCGGCTCTGATGAAAAAGGGTACCGCCCTCATTATCTCTCCTCTTATCGCATTGATGAAAAACCAGGTGGACAGCATCCGGGGGTATAGCGACGAAGACGAAGTTGCACACTTTCTGAACTCCTCGCTCACCCGAATTCAGATGAAGGAAGTAAAAGCAGACATCGTAGCGGGAAAGACGAAACTGCTCTATGTCGCTCCCGAGACCCTGACCAAAGACGAGAATATCGAATTTTTTCAAAATGTAAATATCTCCTTTGTCGCCGTGGACGAGGCGCATTGTATTTCGGAATGGGGGCACGATTTCCGCCCGGAGTACCGCCGCATCCGAGCCATGATCGACGCTATCAACAAGGAAATCCCCATCATTGCCCTGACCGCTACGGCTACGCCGAAAGTGCAATCCGACATTTTGAAAAACTTAAATATGCACGAAGTGAATCGCTTCGTGTCTTCCTTCAATCGGGGCAATTTATTTTACGAGGTTCGGCCAAAGGGCAAAAAAGAAGCGACCATCCGGCAGATCGTACAAATCATCAAATCTATGTCTGGTCAGTCTGGGATTATCTACGTGCAGGCTCGCAAGACCACAGAGGAAATTGCCCAGGTGCTGAACGTCAACGGCATCAAAGCGGCGCCTTACCACGCCGGCTTAGACGCCAAAACCCGCTCTGCTACGCAGGACGCCTTTCTGATGGAAGATATTGACGTCATCGTCGCCACCATTGCTTTCGGTATGGGCATTGACAAACCCGACGTCCGCTTCGTCATCCATTTTAACATTCCCAAAAGCATTGAAAATTATTATCAGGAAACCGGAAGGGCAGGCAGGGATGGACTCGAAGGCAAATGCGTTGCATTCTTTTCCTATAAGGACATGGCCAAGTTGGAAAAATTCCTTCGGGATAAACCGGTGGCCGAACGGGAAATGAGCACTCAGCTCATGCAGGAAGTCATGGCCTATGTGGAAACTACCGGCTGTCGCCGCCGCTTCCTCCTCTATTATTTCGGAGAAGAGTTCGAAGAAAAAGATTGCGGCTGTATGTGCGACAACTGCCGCTTCCCCAAAGAAAAAGTTGAGGTGCAAAATGAAATGCAACATGCGCTAATGGCCGTACAGGCATTGGAAGAAAATTTCAAAATCAAACCTTTGGTGGACTTCATTACTGGCGCCGAGACCAAGGAGATGAAGGACTATAAGTTCAACAAAAAGCCTCTGTTCGGCGTGGGCAAAGAAAAGGATGAGATTTTCTGGAACTCCATCTACCGCCATGCTTTGCTCAATGAATTCCTGCGCAAAGACATCGAAACCTACGGCGTTCTGAAACTGACGAGCTTTGGACATGAATTCATCGAAGACCCCTTCGAGGTCAAAATTCCGCTCAATCAGGATTACGACAACCAGGAAATAGACTTAGAAGAATCAGCGGGAAAAGTTGCCGCCTTAGACGAAACGCTGGTCAAACTGCTGAAAGACCTGCGCCGCGACGTCGCTAAGAAAAAAGACGTTCCGCCATTCGTCATTTTCCAAGACCCTTCGCTCGAAGACATGGCTACTCATTACCCCATCACTATGGACGACATGGCTCAAATTCAGGGAGTGAGTTTGGGTAAAGCTCAGCGCTACGCCAAGCCATTTCTCGATTTAATTAAAAAATATGTCGAGGATAATGAGATCGAGCGCCCCACCGACGTCGTGATCAAACAAGTAGCCAACAAGTCTAAAGTGAAAGTAGCCATCATTCAGGCCATTGACCGAAAGGTATCTTTCCAAGACATTGCCCGCCAGAACAACCTCAATATGGAAGAATTGATGGAAGAATTAGACGCCATCGTTTCTTCCGGCACCAAAGTCAATATTGACTACTATCTCGAAGACATCATTGACGAATCTGTCATCGAAGACATCTTCGATTTCTTCATGGAAGCTACTTCCGACGATCCCGACGATGCTTTTCGCGCCTTGAGGGACGAGGAATTTACTTATGACGAAGTCCGGTTAGTGCGACTGAAATTCTTGTCAGAAATGGCGAACTAATGGTTAGTCGCCGCAGTTGAGATTCAATAGAATTGCCCTCCATGAAAATACTCATCATCAACGGACCAAACCTGAATCTCTTAGGTACGCGAGAGCCGCACATTTACGGAAAGCGCTCCTTTGAAGAATATCTTGAAAAGCTGCAACAAGAGTTCCCCGGCATCACGCTACACTATTTTCAGAGCAATTCTGAAGGCGCCATCATTGACAAAATTCAGGAAGCGGGATTTTCTTACCAGGGAATCGTTCTGAATCCGGGCGCCTATGCCCACACATCCATCGCCATTGCCGACGCCGTTGCAGCTATTGAAACTCCGGTCGTAGAAGTGCATATTTCCAATGTCTTTTCCAGAGAAGAATTCCGACACAAATCATTCCTCGCTCCTTTCTGCGTGGGGAGTATCATCGGCCTGGGTCTGAAAGGGTACGACCTGGCCGTGGAGTATTTCCTGTCTTAATGGCAAACGACGAAGGTTCCCCCATTTTTGCACTCTATTCAATCTCTTCCCATTTATCCCCATTTGAAAAAATAAAAACTGCGTCCGGCGCAGGCGGCTGTTTCATTTCCACCCTGCTGCCGTTGCCATCCACTGTAAAGCGGTACTGCGGCGCTTCGTAGTCCCAGGTTCCGATGCCGTTTCGCCACCACCAGTTTCCCCACTGATTGAACTGAACGTGAAACGCGCCGTCAGTGTCCCGCGCGACACTGACGCCATCCTCCGGCGAGGTCATATTGAATTGAGCAATCTGGTAAATACTGCCCTTTATTTCTTTTTTAGCCAGGTACTTCAGAGCGTCTTTCAGCGCTAAATCCTCCCGCGAAAAATCCTTGAACATGGGAACCCCCTGATAGTTTTCCGGAAAAGCCAGCACGTACACCTCCGAGGCATCCTCCCAGCGAAACCCTTCCTGTAAATGGCTGACAACGCGAGCGCTATTTTCCCAATAAATGGTCATGCGTTGGAGAAAAAATACCGAAATCATCAGCAGAGTTGCAAAGACCCCGTAGCGAATGTAGCGGTGCAGGTACTGGAGCAAGGCTGCTAATCCCAGAAAGAAAAACAGGGAAGCCAGATAGCCATAGCGGTCGTTTTCGCCCTGCAAAATCCAGGCGAGGTAGAGATTGCTCACCGGCGCCAATGCCAGAAAAAACAGCGTCCAACTCAGACCCGCCACCCTCAGCCGCGAGTCAATTTTTTTAAAAAAGAAAATACCGGCCGCGAGGAGGCCCAGCCCTAACAGCAGCCCGACCCGGATTACTAATGGCTTTTCAAAAAACTGAACTAAGCTCTCTTTGTAGTTATGCGACCAGTCCCGCCAGAAGAGGAGGTATTTGGTAAAATATTTTAAGCAATTAGAAATGATAATTTGCAGGTCAAGTTTCAGGTGGACACTTTCCCCGTAGTGTCCGACCCACCCGCCGAGTATTATTTTATTTAAAATAAAATAAGCTACCAGCATGGCAAATTGCGGTAAAAAGAGCCTGCCTATATCGGTCTTCCATTTTGTAAAAAAATCATTTTTGAAAAAACCATTCTGCCGGGAAAGGCGAGACCTTCTCGGCTCTGAGGGGGCTTTTTGCCACCAAAGCCACAGCGCCAATATCAATAGCGGCAGAGCAACCGCCAGTTCAAAAGTGAAAAGCGCAGCGAAAATTAAACCGTGCATCCAAAGCAAACTGCTCAATCGCTTTCTTCTTAGATAATTCAGCAGGGACAGCAGCGAGCCGAGCATCAGCAGCGTGCAAAACAGGAAGTTGAAGCATACCTTCCACACCACCGCATCCGCCGCATAAGGCGAAAACAAAAAGAGCAAAGCAGCCATCCCCGCCGCGATAGACGGCTCCGCAACACCCGCTCTTGCAAAGATTTTTTTTCCCAATAAAAAACCGAATAAGCCATTGACTGCGTGCAGCGAAGTGAAGATGAGGTGCCAGGCTAAGCCATTGGCGTCGAATAGTTTGACAAAGAGATAGAGGAAAAAATTTGTCGTCTGGTGCATCGCCGGAAAGCCGAAGCAATTGAGAAAGTCCCTGAACGGCGCCCCATCCAATCGCTCTAACAGGCCGGCGAAATCGGTGACAAAACCTGCCTGCATCGTTTTTCCAAATACTAAGTGGATGCCGGTGAGAAAAAGAATCAGCGCCAATCCGCCTTCCCGAAAATCCGGGTTTTTCCAAAGTGCGTTCATCGTTTATTTCCGGGTTTGCTGTGAGTGCGTAATTTTGGCAGTTAGTTGAATACTGAAAACCTTCGCTAAGCTGATACAAGTGTACTCTAACTATTTGATTTTCAAATAGTATAATCAAAAGTGCATCGGTTGGCAAATGACAAATTTCAAGTCGGCGAAGGTAGATGATTCATTTTAATAGCTCAATTACACGCCTGGCCTAACAGCTTTTTTTATCGTCAAATGCACCGTTTCTTTAGTTTACTCCTCCTCCTTTTTTTTGCAAGAACTGCCTTTCCACAGGTGGTAGCCAGAGCTTCGGTGGACAGTACGCATCTGCTCATAGGCGATCAGATACGCCTGCATGTGGAGGTGGGACAACCGATAGGAGCCGTGGTGCAGGCGCTCATCCCAATCGTGCCGGAAGAATCTGCGATTGAGTTCCTGGGGCAGAGCCGGTGGGATACGCTGCAAAATGACGGTTCCATTCTCCGGCTTCGGAAAGACCTCCTCCTCACGGCCTGGGATTCGGGATTTCAGAGGATTCCCCCCGTCCCTGTCACCTTCCAACTGAGCGGGCGACAGGACACTATTTTTACGATGGACATTCCAATAAAGGTAATTTTCCCCCAGATTGACACGACGCTGGCCGACATCAAACCCATCATCGGAGAGCCTGCCCGGTGGCAGGATTATTTGCCTTATTTTTTGGGAGCTATCGCTGTGGCGCTGATGGTAGCGCTGGTATTGTTCCTGCGGAAGCAAAAGGCAAGGAAGAGCCTGCCTCCGCCGCCGCCTGTTATTTTGCCTCCCCACGAAATCGGGCTGAAAAAATTAGCAGCTTTAAAAGAGCAAAAATCCTGGCAACGTGGACAGATCAAGGAATATCACAGCGAGTTAACCTACATCCTTCGGGAATACTTAGAAGGTCGCTTCGGTATCCAGGCTTTAGAGCAAACCACCGACGAAATCCTGGCTCAATTAAAAAAGACGGACTTAAGCCCTACGATGTCTAAGAAATTAGAAGAGATTTTTTTCACCGCCGATTTAGTGAAATTCGCCAAGGCGCAACCGCCTGCGGATTTCCATAGGCAGGCCATGCAGGACGC
Organism: uncultured Saprospiraceae bacterium; assembly: GCA_964643005.1. GTDB lineage: Bacteria > Bacteroidota > Bacteroidia > Chitinophagales > Saprospiraceae > UBA6168. The sequence continues at coordinate 70,043 of CAZXQI010000002.1, forward strand.
AGAGCGGTTCATCCTCGAAACCAAACCCAGCCCCCCGCCAACTACAACAGATTTAAAAAATGCTGAGTAACCTCTCCTTCCTACATCCCTGGTTTTTTCTGTTGCTGTTACTCTTACCGGCAGTGGGTTGGCATCGCTACCGCCGACGCCGGGTGCACTTTGCCTCCCTGAAAATGCCGACCTTAGAAGCCGTCAGGGGGGCTACCACCTGGAAATCTACATTGCTACAGGCACTCCCCTTTCTTCGCGCGCTGGCTTTTGCGGCGCTCGTCTTTGCGCTGGCTCGCCCACAACTGGCGCTCAAAGAAGAAAGTATCAATGCAGAGAGTATTGACATCTTTCTGGCGATTGACTTGTCGAGCAGCATGCTGGCTCAGGACTTCAAACCCGACCGGCTGGAAGTGAGCAAAGAAGTCGCCATTGAGTTTGTCAATAAGCGGCAGTACGATCGCATTGGTCTGGCGCCGTTTGCCGCAGAGGCGTTTACGCAGTGCCCGCTCACCACCGACCACTTAGTTTTAGTTGATTTTATTAAAGGGCTGTACTGCGGTATGTTAGAAGACGGAACCGCCATTGGCATGGGTCTCGCCACCGCTGTCAATCGCCTCAAAGACAGCGAGGCTAAAAGCAAAGTCGTCATTCTATTGACGGACGGCGTGAATAATTCAGGCTATATCAAGCCGCTGACGGCGGCGGAGATTGCAAAAGAATTTGGCGTAAAAGTTTACACCATCGGCGTCGGTCAGGAGGGAGAAGCGCTGACTCCCATCAGCCGACGCAGCGATGGCCGCTATGTCTTCGGCCTGGCGAGGGTGGAGATTGACGAAGCTCTGCTCCAACAAATCTCCGAACTGACAGGAGGTAAATATTTTCGAGCTACTACCGCCCACAGCTTAGAGCAGATCTACGATGAAATTGACCGACTGGAAAAAACAGAAATTGAAGTAACCGTGGTGAAGCGATATAGCGAGGAATTTTATCGCTTTGTATGGCTGGCTGTGGCATTGATAGCATTGGAACTGCTGCTGCGCTTTACTGTGTTGAGAACTTTGCCATGATGACTGTCCCCGCCGGGAACATGCGATTTACTACATTCTATTGATTGCATTTCCGAGACCTCAAGCTATTTGAAGAGGCTGGAAAAGCCTGCCGACCGGGCGCCAATTGTGCTACACGAGTTTGATTTTTTCTAAAAAGGAAAAGGTCTTCAAAAAGTTATGGCATGCTTCATTAAGGCACCTCTACCTGATTCAGTACTCGGTCGATGATATCTTCCTGGTGGATGTTTTCAGCTTCCGCTTCGTAGCTCAGTCCAATGCGATGGCGCAAAACGTCGTGGCAAATGTTCCGAACGTCTTCAGGGACGACGTAGCCTCTGCGTCTTAGGAAGGCGAGTGCTTTGGCAGCCAGAGCCAGATTAATGCTGGCGCGGGGGGAGCCGCCGTACTGGATGAGCGATTCCAAATCGCCTAAGCCGTACTCCTTCGGCCTGCGGGTAGCAAAAACAATATCGAGGATATAGCGCTCAATCTTTTCATCCATATAAACTTTGCGGACGGAGTTTCTGGCCTTCAAAATGTCAGCGGGTTTGACGACCGACTTCACTTCTCCAAAGCCTGCTTCCGAAAGATTGCGACGCATGATTTCCCGCTCTTCATCCCATTCAGGATATCCAACTTTCACCTTTAGCATAAAGCGGTCCACCTGCGCCTCCGGCAGCGGATAGGTTCCCTCCTGCTCAATGGGGTTTTGCGTGGCCAAAACGAGGAAAGGTTCTTCTAAGTGAAAAGTCTCACCGCCAATGGTCACCTGGCGCTCCTGCATAGCTTCGAGAAGGGCGGACTGCACTTTGGCAGGCGCGCGGTTTATCTCATCGGCCAGGATGAAGTTTGCGAAAATGGGTCCTTTGTGTACGGCAAACTTCGTCGTGGCAGGATTGTACACCATCGTGCCGATGATGTCCGCAGGCAGCAGGTCAGGCGTAAACTGGATGCGGTGGAATTTGGCGTCTATGGCGCTCGACAGGGTCTTGATGGCCAGCGTTTTGGCTAAGCCGGGGAGACCTTCCAGCAGGACGTGGCCTTTGGTCAGCAATCCGATTAGCAGCCGTTCGAGCATTTGGCGCTGACCGACAATGACGTTGGCCGTCTCGCTGTTCAACTGTTCAATAAATGCGCTGTCGTGATAAATCTGCTGATTGAGCGCTTCTATATCTAAGCTTTGCATGTTTTGTTTTTAGAAAATTCAGGAACAATATTCCAGTTTTTGGAACTATCCTCCCGACATCCATTCAGGGCAATTATTTTTTTAAAAAAAAACTGACCTGCATGGAGCGGCCGCCTTTTGATTAAATAAAGGGCGAGCCGAAATTTTAAAATGAGATTTAGTTCCCTGAAACGAGCGGGTGAGCCTTCGTCCGCTGTCTCCTGAAATAATTGAAGTGCAAATATAAAAAGGTAATTGGGCTGAGGGGTTTACAATACCATTTTTGTCAATAAGTATTGTTTCGCGTTGATTATCAGTTAGTTGGATATTTTTTTTGAAAAAAAAGAAAGTGAGGGAAGGCGCTATGAAAAATCCAGCATCGCCGGTCTAAAGTCCTTTTTGGCCATTTCGAGAAATTGCCTTCCGGTCTCTTCAATCGTTTTTGAAATGGGCGTGTAGTTGAAAGGGAAAGCCCTGAGTGATTTTGAATTGTCATAGAAAAAGGTCCGGGCGCTGGATCTCGCCGTCTGTCGGGTAATCAGAGCCGGCTGACCCGAAATTTTGGAAACAAGCCAGGCAGCCTGCCAGGCCGTTTCCCTGATCAGGGGGTTTACGGAGATGGAGGGCGGGCGCACGTGCAGCGCTTTGGCCATCTGGTCAAACAGTGTTTTGAAAGGAAGATTTTCAGCATTTAAAATAAACCGCTCTGAGCGGATATCGCTTCCCATCAACTGAACCATGAACCGGACGGTATCTCTCACATCCACAAAACCTGAAGCTCCGCGGGGATAGAATCGAAGACCTTTCCAGATTTTGTAAAACATTTGCCCCGTGCTGGTTCGGCCTTTCCAAAAGCCGCTGCCCAGCACATTGGAGGGGTTGACGATGACTGCGTTCAGGCTTTCGGCGATTCCGCGCCATACTTCCATTTCAGCGAGGTATTTGCTCAATCCGTAGGGGCTGTTCCAGGCGCCGGAAGTCCAGGCGGTTGCTTCGTCAATGTTCGGGCTTTTGGGTTTCCGGCCAAGAGCGGCAATGGAACTGACGTACAACAATCTTTTAGCGCCATTTTCTAAACAGAGATTGACGACATTGGCCGTACCCTGTTGGTTGACCCTGATCATGTCCCGCTTGTTTTTTTCATTGAAAGAAACAATGGCAGCTGTGTGGTACACCTGAGATACTCCCTCCATCGCCTCTTCCAGAGCGGGCACATCCAAAATATCCGCTTCCACCCACGATACCTTGTCTTTTACATCCTGCACGAGCGCCATGGAACTATCCTGGCGCTTCAGCGCCACGATGTCGCTGTAGCCCTGGCGAACGAGGTAGCGAAGCAGATAAGAACCGATGAAACCGGTGGCTCCCGTGACGAGGATTTTTTTATCGGGCATGTAAGAATTATTTGGAGACTGTTCCCAAAAGGTTCATTCACAGCGTTTTGCATTGGCCTATTCTCCAGAGAGCAGAGGTGGCAATGCGCCCCTTTTTGAAAAGGCTGGAATTATTTTTAAAAAGAATCCCTCTCTGGCAGCAACAAAGGCTCTGTCAACCGGCTTTTGGAAAATCTCATCTCCACAAAATAGTGGTCGTCAGCCTCCAATCGGGCCTAACTCAACGCCTTCGGAGTAAGCCATTTTGACGCCGTTGCGGCTGAGGGCGGCCTTCACTACCTGGTGCGCTTCAAAAATGCCGTCCCAATAATCATTTGGAAGAATATAGGGGCGAACGGCCAACAGAACGGTATGGCTCTCAAAAGATTCAATACCTATTTCAGGCTCAGGCGTTTTTAGCACGGATGGAATTTCCTGAAGAGCCGAGAGGATGATTCCTTTGATTTTCGGATAGTCTTCCTCATAAGGTATGGACACGTTCAATTCTAAGCGAATAGCGCCCTTTTCGGAAAAGTTGGTGATGTTGTCTTCGACCACCTTCCCGTTGGGAATGATGAGCGTTTTCAAACCCGGCGTCGTCAGAATGGTATTAAAAATGTGGATTTCCTGTACTTCTCCAAATTTGCCGTTGACCTCCACCATATCGCCCACTTTGTAAGGGCGGAGCACTAACAGCAGGATGCCGGCTGCGAAATTGCCGAGACTACCCTGTAGCGCTAATCCTACGGCAAAACCCGCCGCCGCTAATATGCCGACGATGGACGTGGTATCAATACCGAAGATGCCTGCGGCTGCCAGCAGTACGATAACTTTCAGACCTATATTGATGAAGGAGACGAGAAACGGCGTGACTTCTTTGCTGAAACTGGCTTTCTCCAGGGAGCGTCGGGTCAAAATCGCCAGCTTCTTTACCAGCCAAAATCCGACGATAATTACTAAGATGGCGCCTACCAATTTTGGTACAAAGCCGGCTGAGAAGTTCATTAGTCGTCCCTTAAGAAACCAATTTAAGTCCACTCTGAAAAGAAGAGGGGTTG
>CAZXQI010000003.1:0-72449 GCA_964643005.1 uncultured Saprospiraceae bacterium
ATAGCGAATCCTTCTAATGAAGAAAGCAGGATTCTCCTCAGGGAGTTACCGATTGTCTGGCCAAAGCCAGGCTCTAATGGCTTGAACTCAAAGGTACCTTCAAAATCATTTGCTTTTTGCATAAGGATTTTGTCAGGCTTCTGGAAATTTAAGATGCTCATATAATGAAGAAGTCTTTGAAAGGATGACGAATAAGGATTGTTTTTCCCCGATGCTGGGTAAATCTACCCGTGTATGCTTAAGGCGGCTGATGATGGTACAGAAAACAAAAAATAGTTTGGCAGACAAACCTTCTAGTCTGTCTGCCAAACAAGACACTATTACTTGGAATAAAGTTCAACGATCAATTGCTCGTTGATTTTCTCCGGTATTTGTTCCCTTTCTGGGTAGGACATGAAAACGCCTCTCATCATATCGGGGTTGAATTCCAACCATCCGAATTTTTTCACTTCAGTCTTCTTACCTATCTGTTCTTTGAGTAAATCCAGTTCTTTAGACTTACCTTTTACCTCAACGACATCGCCCGGGCGTAAATGGCAGGAAGGTATATTCGTCAAGACGCCGTTCACCACAATGTGGCGGTGACTGACTAACTGCCTGGCCGCTTTTCGGGTGGGGGCAATACCTAATCTGAAAACGGTATTGTCAAGGCGCGCTTCTAGTAATTGGAGCAACACTGTACCCGTAACGCCGTGCTTTTTACTAGCCTTTTCAAACATGTTTCTAAACTGGCGCTCCAGTACACCATAAGTGTATTTAGCCTTTTGCTTCTCTTTCAATTGGAGAGAATAGTCGGAGGCCTGTTTGCGGCGGCGGGAGTTTCCGTGTTGTCCGGGTCCGTATTTTTTCTTATTAAATGCTTTGCTAAAGCCGAAAATTGGCTCGCCTAAGGCGCGAGCTTTCTTTTGTTTTGGGCCGATGTATCTTGCCATTACTAAAGTTTACATTTTATATATTGGAAAAACCAAAGTTGAATCGATCAACCATTAAACCCTACGGCGTTTTGGAGGTCTGCAACCATTGTGCGGGATAGGAGTGATATCCCGTATTCTTGAAACTTTAACTCCTGCCTGGTCAATGGCTCTAATAGCCGCTTCTCTTCCAGAGCCTGGTCCTTTTACGAAAACCTCTACTGAGCGAAGTCCGGCATCGTAAGCAACTTTTGCAGCGTCGGTAGCTGCAACTTGGGCTGCGTACGGAGTGTTCTTCTTCGAACCTTTGAAGCCGCCTTTTCCTGCAGACCCCCAACTTACGACGTCTCCTTTCTTATTCGTTAGAGAAACGATGATATTGTTGAAAGTAGCTTGAATGTAAGCAAAGCCTTCTGGTTCTACTTTGACTTTACGTTTTACTTTAACCTTGGATTTTACCTTTGCCATTGCGTCTTGATAATTGGATAAATCACTTTTGCTTTCGGGTTAGGTGTATTGCATGCACCAAACCGAAAGTTTATTACTTCTTAGCAGCCAATTTTTTGTTGGCGACTGTTTTACGTCTTCCTTTTCTGGTTCTCGCATTGGTGCGGGTGCGCTGTCCTCTCAGGGGAAGTCCTTTACGATGGCGCAAACCACGGTAACAGGCGATGTCCATCAGGCGTTTGACGCTCATCTGCACCTCAGAGCGCAACTCTCCTTCCACCTTATAATCTCTTTGGATTATCTGGGAGATAGCGCGGATGTTTTCTTCTGTCCAGTCTTGGACTTTTGTATTTTCGTCAATACCGGCGCTTTCCAGAATTTCCTTAGCTCTGGAGCTTCCGATTCCAAAAATATAGGTCAATCCGATAACGCCTCTTTTATTTTTCGGTAAATCAATACCAGCAATACGAGCCATACTTATTAATTTTCAATTTTAACAACCAATGCTAAACATGACAAAGCGCCAAAGGATTCCTTATCCCTGGCGTTGTTTGAACTTGGGGTTCTTTTTGTTAATGATGTAAACCTTTCCTTTCCTCCTTACGATCTTACAATCCACTGAACGCTTCTTAACTGAAGTTCTAACTTTCATGATTATTCAGTATTAAAGTTTAAAAAATTACTTGTACCTATAAATTATCCTACCCCGAGTTAAATCATAAGGAGACATTTCCACTGACACTTTGTCGCCGGGGAGGATTCGGATGTAGTGCATCCTCATTTTTCCTGAAATGGTAGCGATAATCACGTGGTTATTCTCCAAACGAACCCTAAACATAGCATTCGACAACGCTTCTTCTATCATTCCATCTTGTTTAATTAAATCTTGTTTAGCCATGCTTTTAAAATTCGGAGCGCAAAGATACAAAAATGAATAAAAGTTTCACCTTTAGAATAAAATATTTAAAGGCTTAAAAAAATTGTAGATTTTCCGCTTATTTAGGAGAGTTCTGCCAACTCTTCCAGCAATTCTACACTTCTCAACTCTGGGTTTCCCAGAATAGCCGTTTCTACTATTTGGTGATTCGACAGAATATCGGCTTTGTCTTTTCGGACTGCTATTGTATGCTCGTAATGCGCCGAAGGGGTTTTGTCTCTGGTGGAGATAGTCCAGCCATCCGAGCTTTGTTTAATTTCTCTTCTTCCCAAATTTATCATGGGTTCAATGGCGATGACGAGGCCTTCTTTTAAAACAATCCCATTCCCTCTCTTTCCATAATTGGGAACTTCCGGATCTTCGTGCAAAGACTTTCCGACGCCATGTCCTACCAATTCGCGCACTACGGAATAACCGTGAACTTTTTCCGTAAAGTTCTGAATGGCAAAACTGATGTCTCCAAGTCTTTTTCCGTGTACCGCCTGCTCAATGCCTAAGTAAAGAGAAGTCTTGGTGGTACGGAGAAGTTGCATCGTCTTTTCATTGACTTCTCCAATTGGGAAAGTATAGGCTGCGTCTCCATAGTAGTCGTTCAACAGCACGCCGCAATCCACCGACACTACATCGCCGTCGCGAAATTCATCCTTGCTCGGGATTCCATGAACAACTACTTCATTTTTTGAAATGCAAAGCGTAGCGGGGAAGCCTCTGTATCCCTTAAAAGCAGGGACGGCGCAGTGATCCCTAATCAGCTCTTCTGCTTCTCTATCCAATTGCTCGGCGGTCATACCCGGTCGAATGTTTTTACCAGCGTATTCCAAGACCTTGCTAACTAACAGGCAAGCTTCTCGAATGAGTTCAATTTCTTCATCCGTTTTATAATATATCATCCTTGTATTGGATTATTGACTTAGACCTTCCAAGTAGCACTTTAAAAATTAGCCTTTATTCTTCTCAATAGCATCCGGGGAGAATCAAAGCGAATAGAATGTCATATAGAAGGCGTTAAAACAAGAATGCTACGAGGCATCTCCGAGCTTCTCTAAACTAAGAAGAAGTTTTTGATTGCTTCGTAGCACTAATGGCTTAAACAGGTGCTTTTTCAGGCTTGTCAGGCGACGCTTTAACCCAAACAACTGCGTCTGGAAGATAGTTTTGAATTACATTCCCGACCCAATTCCCTGCATCCTCGACCTGCCCTGGATTCTTCCGGATTTAACCAAGCCGTCATATCTGCGCATCAAAAGATGGCTTTCAATCTGCTGTAGCGTATCCAGAATAACGGCAACGCCGATCAGAATGGAAGTTCCGCCAAAGAAAGCTGCAAAAGCGGCATTTACTCCAAAGAGAACTGCAATTCCAGGAATGACAGCGATGAGGCCGAGGAAAATAGAACCTGGTAAAGTAACCTTGGTCGTAACGGCGTCTATGAAATCAGCCGTCGGTTTTCCTGGTTTAATCCCTGGGATAAAAGCATTTTGACGCTTAAGGTATTCCGCATACTGAGTTGGGTTCACGATTAAGGCTGTATAGACATACGTAAAGCCAACCACCAGTAAGAAGATAATTAAAGAAGAAGTGAACGAATAAGGGTTAATCAATTCTTTAAGAATACCGGTAGGAGCGCCATCTGCTCCGGCGCTACCTGCAAACTGAGCGATAGTCGCCGGCACGAACATCAAGGCTTGAGCAAAAATGATAGGCATCACCCCGGCGGCATTCACTTTTACAGGAATATAATCCCTGACCCCTGCTGCCGGCAAAACCGTATTTCCGCGCTGCACCATGTGTTTGGCAAACTGGATAGGAATCTTTCTGACTCCCTGAATAACTAAAACAACGGCAACTATTACGGCTGCCAATATTGAAAATTCAAGCATTAGCCTAAACAGGCCTCCTCCTCCGGCATTCATCTGGAGCGTAATCTCTGCCAGGAACGATTGAGGAGCTCTTGAAATAATACCTATCGTAATCAAAAGAGAAGCGCCGTTGCCAATTCCCTTATCTGTGATTTTTTCGCCCAGCCACATGGCAAAGATGGTACCTGCCGATAGAATGATGGTGCTGGACAACCAGAATACGCCCCTCGGCATAGAGCCGTCAATTGCGCCTGGTAGGGAATTGAGATAAGTAAGGTAACCGCCGCCTTGAACAAGGGTAATGGCTACCGTCAGTAAACGGGTAATCTGATTTAATTTTTTTCTGCCGCTTTCGCCTTCTCTCTGCTGTAAACGCTGGAAATACGGCATGGCGAAACCCAACAATTGCACGATGATGGAAGCGGTAATGTAGGGCATAATCCCCAGCGCCATAACAGACGCATTCTCAAAAGCGCCACCAGTAAAGAGGTTAACAAGCCCTAAAAGGTCGCTGGCGCCACCTGAAGATTGCCTGTCTAAGGCGTTTGGTATTACGCCGGGTAATACCACAAAAGATCCAAGACGGAAAAAGAAAAGGAAAAGTAAAGTCCAGCCAATGCGCTCTCTTAATTCCTTGATTTTCCAGATATTCTGGATAGTCGTAAAAAATTTTTTCATCGGAAATTCTTGATAGTCTCAATCACCTGAATGTCAGGTGAAATTTACGGCAGTTGTTGTTTTTGGGAAAACTACAAAGCAGTTAACCAGCCTATTGGCTATCTTAACAACATCAAACCAAATTAATACTCCCGCCTTTTTCCTCGATAGCTTGTTTAGCAGATGCCGATATGGCATGAGCCGAGATACTTACACTACTATTAATCTCGCCTCTTCCCAAGATTTTGATGCGATCGCTTTTACTGATAATGCCGTTGGCATGTAGAGACTCCGGAGTAATGGTCGTAGTCTTAAATTTCTCAACTATCTGTTGTATCCTGTCAAGATTAATGCCTACGTATTCAATTCTATTCGGGTTTTTAAAGCCACGCTTGGGGAGCCTGCGCTGCATAGGAGTTTGGCCTCCCTCAAAGCCGCGCTTCTGCTTGTCGCCAGAGCGGGATTGAGCGCCTTTGTGGCCGCGACCGGCAGTGCCTCCCCACCCAGAGCCTTCTCCTCTTGCTATTCTTTTTACTTTATGAACCGAACCTTTCGCAGGTTTAAGGTTGTGAAGTTCCATGGTTGAAACAAGTTTGACCTAAGCTAATTAAATTGAAAAGAAAGAAACTAAGCCTCCGTTTCTTTCTACTTCTATTTACTAAGAATTAGGCATTTTCTACTTTAACGAGATGTTGCACTTTGGCAACCATTCCCAATATCTGGGGCGTAGCAACATGCACTACACTCTGGTTCATCTTCCGGATACCCAGCGCCCTGATCGTGTCTTTCTGGCGCTTAGGACGGTCAATGATGCTTTTTATCTGTGTTATTTTAATCTTTTCCATTTTAAAACTTATTGCAGATTTCAAGTTCAATCTAAGTTTTCCAACTATCTGTTTAGCCGTTAAAAACCTTGTCGAGGCTTATATTGCGCTGCTTAGCAACCTGTAAAGGGCTACGTAGCTTAGAGAGAGCGTCAATAGTGGCTTTTACAACATTATGAGGGTTGGAAGAGCCCATAGATTTTGCCAACACGTTATTCACGCCTGCAATTTCAAGGACAGCTCTCATGGCGCCTCCTGCAATAACGCCGGTACCATCGGCAGCTGGGCGTATCAGAACGCGTCCTCCGCCATACTTCCCTTTTTGTTCGTGGGGGATAGTGCCTTTCAACACGGGAACTCTTATCATGTTTTTCTTTGCTTCTGCGGTAGCTTTAGCAATGGCTTCCGACACTTCGCGAGCTTTACCCAGCCCATGTCCTACTCCTCCATTTCCATCTCCAACGACGACAACTGCTGCAAAACTAAAGGTACGACCTCCCTTAGTAACCTTAGCTACCCTATTGAGGTGAACCATTTTGTCCTTTATTTCCGTATCTACGGCTTTTTCCCTACGAACGTTACTATTTGCCATTTAAAAATTTATTTGAAATCCTCTAATGAAGATAAATCATCAGCTTAGAATATTAATCCTCCTTCTCTGGCGCCTTCGGCCAGCGCTTTAACTCTGCCGTGATACAAATATCCGGCTCTGTCAAAAACTACCGAGTTGACGTTGGCGGCTGAAGCTCTTTCTGCGATTAATTTGCCTACCTGTCTGGCCTGATCTACCTTAGAAAGACCTGCTGTCTGACTGGCGGCGTCGTTTGAAGAAGCAGCTACAATGGTGTGGCCTTTGCGATCGTCTATAATTTGACAATAGATGCCCTTATTACTTCTGAAAACGCTTAACCGCGGCCGTTCTGCCGTGCCTTTTATCGTCTTCCGAATGCGGAAATGGATTTTTTGCCTTCTTTGTTCTTTACGGAATTTCATTATCCTTAGAGTTTCTACCTTAGTGTAGGAAGCAGTGGTTCCAACCCAAGATACCTATTGATTCAATTTATTGATTACTTCTTAGCAGCAGCCTTGCCAGCCTTGCGTCTGACTTCCTCGCCAACAAACCTGATACCCTTTCCTTTGTACGGCTCCGGCTTGCGGAATGAGCGAATCTTTGCGGCAATCTGTCCAATCAGTTCTTTGTCGGCGCTTTCTAAGCGAACAATTGGGTTCTTACCTTTTTCCTGAGAAGCGGTGACCTTGACTTCGTCCGGTACATAGAACATGACAGGGTGAGAATACCCCAGGGTCAGTTCTAACAATTGTCCCGTATTAGAAGCGCGGTATCCGACGCCCACTAACTCCAATTCTTTTACAAAACCATTGGAGACGCCTTCCACCATATTGTTGACCAAGGATCTATAAAGGCCGTGTAGCGATCGGTGGCGCTTTTGGTCTGTAGGGCGCTCCAGATTAATCTCTCCGTCTTCAACGGCGATCTTAATATCTGGATCTATCTGTTGAAGCAACTCGCCTTTCGGTCCCTTTACTTTTACTAAGTTGGTATTGCTGACATTCACAGTCACGTTTGAGGGAACCTGTATTGGCATTTTTCCTATCCGGGACATGGCTATAATTTTTGAAAATTCAAATTAAGATATATAACACAGTATCTCTCCTCCAACATGTTCACTTCTGGCTTGCTTGTCCGTCATGATACCTTTTGAAGTAGAGATAATTGCAATGCCAAGGCCGTTGATCACTCTCGGCAACTCATTTACTTTGCGGTACTGTCTAAGTCCTGGCTTGCTAATCCGAGTCAGTTCCCTGATAATCGGCTTCTTTGTGATAGGGTCATATTTAAGTGCAATTTTAATTACACCACTTTTTCCCGCTTCATCATCGAATTTGTATTTGAGGACGTACCCATTCTCATACAGAATTTCGGTAATCGCCTTTTTCTCTTTCGATGCGGGGATTTCGACTACACGGTGACCTGCCTGCTGTGCATTGCGTATGCGGGTCAAAAAGTCAGCTATTGAATCCGTTACTACCATTTTGAAAAATTATCAGACTGAATTTGGTTGTCACAGTGTCGCTTTCATGCTGTCATTCATTTAAAAACTTCTTGAAAACTCACTGTCTAAAAACCATCAATAAATTACCAACTTGCTTTTGTCACGCCAGGGATTTTGCCTTCCAGCGCCATTTCGCGAAACTTAACGCGGCAGAGGCCAAATTTCCTTATGTACCCTTTTGGTCTGCCTGTCAATCTGCAACGATTATGCAGGCGCACAGGAAGGGCGTTGCGAGGGAGTTTGTCCAATGCTTCATAGTCGCCGGCTTCTTTGAGTTTCTTTCTCAATTCAGCATACTGGGCAACCATTTTTCTCCGCTTAACTTCTCTGGCTACGATTGATTTTCTTGCCATTGTATTTTTTTGTTTAACAAGAAGCCCATAAAATATCGGGCTGCTAATTAGCTCTAATTATTTTTATTTTTAAAGGGCATGCCTAAGTGCTTCAGCAAAGCATAAGCTTCTGCATCTGTCTTTGCCGTCGTTACAAAGGTTATGTCCATTCCTGAAATCCTGGTCACTTTGTCGAGGACGATTTCCGGAAAGATAATTTGTTCGGTTATACCCATTGAATAATTGCCGCGTCCATCAAAGCTCTTGTCATTGATGCCTCTAAAGTCGCGAACCCGAGGCAGCGCTATGCTCATCAGCCTGTCCAGGAACTCCCACATCCGATCTTTGCGCAATGTTACCCGCACGCCAATCGGCATACCTTCTCTGAGTTTAAAGGTGGAGACGGAGCGCTTCGCTTTGGTAACGACGGCTTTCTGGCCGGCAATCATAGAAATTTCTTCCGCAGCGACATCAACCAATTTCTTGTCCTGAGTGGCGGCGCCTACTCCCTGATTGATACAAACCTTAACCAGTTTAGGCACTTCCATTGGATTGCTATACTGGAATTGCTCCCTGAGCGCAGGGACGACGTCATTCAAGTATTTTGTTTGAAGCCTCGATATATAACTCATCATTCAAGAATTTTCAGAATTAGTTGAATATCTCACCCGATTTCTTGGCGTAGCGAACGAGCTTTCCGTCCACTAACTTCCTGCCGATTCGGGTAGGTTCGCCGGTTTTGGGGTCTGCAAGCATTATATTGGAAATATGAATAGGAGCGGCAATCTCTGTGATTCCACCAGCCTGATCCTGAGTTGGCTTGCGGTGCTTCTTCCTAATGTTCACATTCTCCACTATTGCCCGGTTCTTTTTAGGAAAAACTTCCAACACTTCTCCTTTCTCGCCTTTGTAGTTGCCTGCAATGATAACTACTTTATCTCCTTTCTTAATGTGGAGTTTGGGTGCGAACCGTGTTTTTTTTGATTGATTTGCCATGATTATCAGCGAATTATCTTTGAAAATCCAAAAGTTGAAAGGCTTCGATTCTCAAATAGGCATTATTAAATTATAGTACTTCAGGAGCAAGAGAGACAATCCTCATGTAATCTCTCTCTCTCAACTCGCGGGCTACCGGCCCAAAAATACGGGTGCCTCTCGGCTCGCCCTGGTTGTTGAGCAATACGCAAGCATTGTCATCAAAACGGATGTAGGATCCATCTTTACGGCGAATCTCCTTCTTAGTGCGTACAACAACTGCCTTGGATACAGTACCTTTCTTAACGCCTCCCGGAGAGGCGTCCTTTACAGTAACCACAATCCTGTCTCCAACTGAGGCATAACGGCGATGAGAGCCGCCCAGTACGCGAATGCAAAGCACTTCCTTTGCACCACTATTATCCGCTACGCGCAGTCTTGATTCCTGCTGAACCATAACTATGTGATTTTACTAGCCTTCGCATGCGCCTTTTGGAAAAAATCCTAAAAAGAGCATGTCGAGCCTATAAAAAATTATTTTGCTCTTTCAATGATTTCGACCAAACGCCAGCACTTGTTTTTACTCAAAGGCCGCGTTTCCATAATTCTGACGACGTCTCCGATGTTGCATTCGTCTTTTTCGTCATGCGCCATGAACTTCCTGGACATTTTCACAGATTTCCCGTAGAGTGGGTGACGAAGTCTTCTTTCGACTTTCACGCTAATGGTTTTGGTCATCTTATTACTAACAACAACCCCAACTCTTGATTTTCTAATTTTTCTGCTTTCCATTTTTATTGATTTGCAGTTTGTTCTGGATTGAATTAAAACCCCGTTTCACTGTGGGCATTACTTCAATTAACGCATGCCTAGTTAATTCTTCTTCTGGCTCTGATTTTTGAACGCTTCGCCACTTGCTCAGGAGAAAACTTTTCAACCTCGCGGCGTCTTACCTCTGTTTTGATACGAGCTATATCTCTTCGCATTTCTTTGATTTCCAAAGGATTGTCTAGTCCTTTGGCTGCGTGATCGAAACGCTTTTTTTGGTAATCAAGCTCCATACCTTCCAGCTCAGAAGTTAAGTCTTCGTCTGAAAGTTCTATAAGGTCAAGATATTTTTTGCTTGCCATTTCTATTTTATTATTCAGTGATTTAACAACTATCGTTGATAAAATCAGTCAATCAGAATTTCACCATATCGGGGCGTATTGAAACTTTGGTCAGCAAAGGCAATTTCTGCGCTGCCAACTGAAGGGCTGCCATAGCGATTTCTTCACTAACGCCATCTACTTCAAACATGATCCGCCCGGGTTGAATCATTGAAACATAGTGATCTAAGGAGCCTTTACCTTTACCCATCCTGACCTCTTGTGGCTTACGGGTGATGGGTCTGTCTGGAAATATGCGAATCCAAACCTGGCCTTCCCTCTTCATGTAACGGGTCATGGCAATACGGGCAGCTTCTATTTGCCGGTTGGTCAAGCGCCCTCCGGTGATGGCTTTCAGGCCATAAGAGCCAAATGCAACCGTGCTTCCTTGCACAGAAATGCTCTTCCTCTTTGGCTTCTGCTGCTTGCGATATTTGGTACGTTTAGGCTGTAACATCTCACCTTATTTAAAATGATCGGATATTCTGAAAAATATCCGGCAATTTTTTGTCAAACATTTGTTTCAACGCTAAGAAAAAAAACCGCTCAAAAAAAGCGGGTGCGAAAGTACGCTCCTTTTTCTAAATATTATGCGTTACCTATTTAGAAAATTATCTTCTACCACCGCCTTCGCGGCGATTTCGATTGCGACCTCCTCCATCTCCGCCTCTACGGCCATCGCGACGACCGCCTTCGCCGCGCGGAGTCCCCTCTCTCTTATGTCCTCCAGTGTTGGGAGACAAATCTATCTTTCCAAACACCTCTCCTCTACATATCCAAACTTTAATTCCTATTTTACCATAAACCGTCTGAGCTTCGGAAAGGGCGTAATCTATATCTGTGCGAAAAGTATGGAGAGGCGTCCTGCCATCTTTGTACTCTTCTGTACGAGCCATATCCGACCCAGCTAAGCGGCCTGAGATACGAACTTTTATGCCTTCAGCTCCGGTTCGCATGGTGGATTGGATGGCCATTTTAATCGCGCGGCGATAGTTGATACGCGCTTCAATCTGCTTTGCGATAGACTCGCCGACGATTACTGCGTCCAACTCCGGCTTTCTGATTTCAAAGATGTTTATCTGAACTTCCTTACCAGTTAACTTTTTCAGCTCTTCGCGAATCTTATCCACTTCCTGCCCTCCTTTTCCGATGACAATTCCCGGTCGGGAGGTGTGAATGGTAACGGTAATGCGCTTGAGCGCTCTTTCGATGATAACCTTGGCAATGCCGCCCTTTGCAATACGGGCTTTCAGATAAGCGCGGATAGTTTCATCTTCAACTACCTTATCTGCGTAATCTTTATCAGCATACCAGTTGGATTCCCATCCTCTGATGATTCCCAGGCGATTTCCAATTGGATTAGTCTTTTGACCCATTATAGATTGAATTAAATGTTTGCCTAAAATTCTGATTTAATGCCTCAGTCTGTTTATTCGTCTCCTCCATCGGACTCAGCTTGTAGCTGAGGCTCTTCAATGTCACTGTCGAGAAGTACTCGATTTTCGACAACAATAGTCACGTGATTTCTGCGCCTAATGATTCTAGCCGCTTTACCATGCGCCGCCGGACGAAACCGCTTAATCATAGACGCTTCATCCACAAAAGCAGTTTTGACATAGAGGTTGAAATCATCTGCACTTTCCACCCCGTCCAGTTTATACTCCCAGTTGGCAATAGCAGACAGCAGCAGTTTCTCCAACCACATAGCAGCTTCGTTCTTAGTGAATCGAAGTATATTCAAAGCTTCGTCCACTCTTTTGCCTCGGATATTGTTGACGACAAGCCGCATCTTACGAGGCGACATTGGGCAATTCTTTATTTTTGCAACTGCTTCCATTATTTTTAAATTATACAGTTTTCGATTTTCAAAATCAGAGCTTCAGCACAGGTTTCTTACTAAATTAAGATTAGCTTCAGGATTAACCTTTTCTGTGTCCAGCGTGTCCACGGAAGATTCTCGTTGGAGAAAACTCTCCAAGTTTGTGGCCGACCATAGGTTCAGTAATAAAAACCGGAATAAAGGTTTTGCCATTATGAACTGCAATAGTCTCTCCGACCATATCCGGAATTATCATTGAGGCGCGCGACCAGGTTTTGATAATCTGCTTGCGCTTACTTTGCTTTGCCGCTTCTACTTTTCTCATCAATTTGTGATGAATGTAGGGTCCTTTTTTAATGGAACGTGGCATAGGTTGATATTAATTTAGTCTGTTATTTTAATTGCTTCAAACATTCTCTAAGCCGACTTACTTGGAAGACTTGCGCCTTGAAATAATTAGTTTACTTGAATGCTTTTTACTGTTTCTCGTCTTGGCGCCTTTGGCCATCAAGCCTTTCCTTGATCTCGGCAGGCCGCCGGATGCGCGTCCTTCGCCGCCACCCATTGGGTGATCCACAGGGTTCATAGCCACGCCTCTAACCCTGGGTCTGTTGCCAAGCCAGCGGTTAGCGCCTGCCTTCCCAAGAGAAGTGAGCCCGTGGTCAGGATTTGAGCAAACTCCCATTGTAGCTTTACAAGTCAGCAATATGCGACGAGTCTCGCCAGAAGGCAATTTGACGACTGCATATTTATCCTCGCGTCCCATCATGGTTGCCGAAGTACCGGCGGAGCGAACGAGAGCCGCTCCCCCGCCCGGATTCAATTCAATGGCGTGAATGGACGTACCGAGAGGAATGTTGCGCAGGAACAAGGCATTGCCTGGATTGGGCGCCGCTTTGGAGCCAGACATAATTTGGTCGCCTACTTTCAGTCCGTGCGGCGCCAGGATGTATCGCTTCTCACCGTCGGCATAAACCAGCAATGCGATATAAGCTGAGCGGTTAGGATCGTATTCAATGGTGCTGACCTTTGCAGGTATTCCATCTTTATTGCGCTTGAAATCAATGATGCGATAACGGCGCTTGTGACCGCCGCCCATTTGGCGTACAGTCATTTTACCTGTGCGATTGCGGCCGCCCGATTTGCTTAAAGGAGCTATGAAACTCTTTTCAGGGCGATCTGCCGTGATTTCTGTTCTGCCAACGCCTATTCTGAATCGGCTCCCCGGCGTGACCGGCTTATATTTTTTAACTGCCATATCCTTTCAGTTTAGAGATTCTCAAAGAAATTAATGGACTCGCCATCAGCTAAAGTCACTATAGCTTTTTTAAAGCTGGAAACGCGCCCCCGAATTACTCCGCGACGAGAGTTGCGGCTCTTCGTTTTAGCTGGCATTACCATAGTATTGACAGAACTGACTTCCACATTATACATATCATGCACAGCCTTTTTGATTTCAATCTTGTTGGCATTCTTATTTACCACAAAAGAGTACTGTCCTCTCTTCTCAGACAGATTGTCTGCCTTTTCCGTGATAATAGGTTTAATTAGAATTTGCTTTGCCATACTGCGAATTATTGCTGTTACCGAGCGCAATTGCCTCAGTTACAGGTTGGTATTCAAAAATTTGCTACTACTTTTTCAATAGAGCCTTCCGAAAGAATCAAGATATTGGAGTACAGGATGTCGTAAGTATTCAAATCTTGCGCTCTCATCACGGCGGTGTTCTGAAGGTTGCGGCTGGACAGGTACACATTTTTTTCGTAATCGCCAGTGACCAGCAGTGTCTTCTTGCCATCTAATTTCAAAGACTTCAGGATGTCTAAATACGCTTTTGTCTTTGGCGAATCAAATGCAAAGTCTTCTAAAATCAGGAGCTCCCCTTTCGCTGCTTTTGCAGAAAGTGCAGACTTCCTTGCGAGGCGTTTCACCTTCTTGGGCAACTTCATGCTATAGTCTCTCGGCTTAGGGCCAAATATCCGACCCCCGCCTTCAAAAAGAGGGTTTTTGATATCTCCTTTTCGAGATCCACCCGTTCCCTTTTGGCGGTGCAATTTTCTGGTCGAGCCTGAAACCTCGCTGCGCTCTTTTGCTTTGTGGGTGCCCTGGCGCCTATTGGCCAAGTGTGATTTGACTGCCAGCCAAACTGCATGTTCGTTTGGTTCTATGCCAAAAACTTCCTCTGGCAAATCAACTGACTTGCCTGTCTTTTGTCCCTGAATATTGATAACTTCCAGTTTCATATCTACGAAGTCGTTAAATTCTTTGAATAAAATGGATATATGACTTTCCTTATCTCAGGTTATTGTTTCTCAATAATCACAAAGGAGCCGTTGTATCCGGGAATTGCGCCTTTGATGAGGAGAATGTTCCGCTCTGGGAATACTTTAACCACTTTGAGATTCTTAATTTTCATACGGACATTACCCATCTGGCCGGCCATGCGCATTCCCTTGACAACCTTGGAAGGAAACGAGGAAGCTCCAATGGAACCCGGCGCTCTTAAGCGGTTGTGCTGACCATGTGTTTGGTCGCCGACACCGGCAAAGCCGTGTCTTTTAACCACACCCTGAAATCCTTTACCTTTAGTAGTGCCCACAGCATGTACCGTATCGCCTTCTGCGAAAATCTCCTCTACGCGCACTAGGTCGCCAAGGCTTTTTTTGGTAACATCAAAATCCCTAAACTCAACTACTCTTTGTTTGGGTGCGGTATTAGCTTTTTCGAAATGCCCCATCATGGGCTTCGTGGTGTTTTTTACCTTAGCGTCTCCAAAGCCGAGTTGCAATGCAGTGTACCCGTCCGTATCTTCACTTTTAACCTGAGTCACGACACAAGGCCCCGCTTCAACAACCGTGCAGGCAATGTTTCTTCCCGCATCATCGAAGATGCTGGTCATACCTATTTTCTTTCCGATTATGCCATTCATCGGGCAGAGCATTTTATTTTCGTCTGTCTATGACAAATCCTGATGTCAGTTTTTATCATGGACAAACAATTATTGACAATTATTTTAGCATCTGTTCTACTTTCCAAAATGGAGAAAGAGAACCTTGGCCTCAAAAGCCACAGAAAATGGAAATTACGTCAACTTGACTTGAATATCTACCCCACTCGGAAGTTCCAGTTTGGACAACGCATCAACGGTCTTCGGTGTAGGCGTGTATATTTCAATTAACCGTTTGTGGGTGCGTAGCTGGAACTGCTCACGAGACTTTTTGTTGACGTGCGGCGAGCGCAGGACGGTAAAAATCTCCTTTTTTGTGGGCAGCGGAATCGGACCAGTAACAACAGCTCCACTGGTACGGACTGTTTTAATGATCTTCTCCGTCGATTTATCTACCAAATTGTGGTCGTATGAACGGAGTTTGATTCTAATTTTTTGATTCATGCCGAGTTAAAAATTAATCGCGTTTTCTGAAAAAAATTGCCCGCTCTAAGGGCTTTTTTCAAAGAGCGGGCAAAGATAGTAACTTTTAGGCTTTTACCAAGCCTTTTGCTTTTTCTATTACTTCTTGTGCAACATTTTTTGGAGCCTCCGCATAATGTGAAAACTCCAGGGAGGAACTCGCGCGTCCTGAGGTGATAGTACGCAGGGCGGTCACGTAGCCAAACATCTCTGAAAGCGGCACTTCCGCCTGAATGGCAATGGCGCCTCCAGCGCGGGGTTCCTGTGATTTAGGCATACCCCGGCGACGGTTCAGGTCGCCAATGACAGGGCCTGTATATTCATCCGGCGTCACCACTTCCAATTTCATAATTGGCTCCATGATAACCGGAGCACACTTGGGCGCAGCCTCGCGGAAACCTTCTTTAGCGCACAATTCAAAAGCGATAGGTTTGGAGTCCACAGAGTGCATAGAGCCGTCGTGTACCCTCACCTTCATGTTTTCAATGGAATAACCGGCGAGCACGCCGTTTTCCATCATGGCCGTAAAACCATCCCGAATTGGCTTTTGATAGTTCTTATCAATGGCGCCCCCAACAATACCCCATATAAACTGGAGCCTTGTCTTTCCTGATTTATAATCTTCGCTTTGGAGAAATTCTGCATCAGCCGGGCCTAACTCAAATTCCATGTCGGCAAACAAACCTGCGCCGCCGGATTGCTTTTTCAAGCGCTCCCTGTGATTGACGCTTTGCGTCAGAGCCTCTTTATAGTTCACCTGGGGCATGCCCTGGTTACATTCGACTTTGAATTCCCTTCTCAGGCGATCAATAATTACTTCTAAGTGCAACTCGCCCATTCCGCTGATGACGGTTTGGTTGGTGTCCTTGTCGAATTTCACACGGAAGGTGGGGTCTTCTTCTGCCAATTTTGCAATGGCAAGACCCAGTTTGTCCATGTCCTTTTGAGACTTAGGCTCGACTGCAATACCGATTACCGGATCGGGGAAGCTCATACTTTCGAGTACGATGGGATGTTTTTCATCGCATATCGTATCGCCCGTGCGCAGGTCTTTGAATCCAACTGCCGCTACGATGTCGCCAGCTTCTACCCGTTCAACCGGGTTTTGCTTATTAGCGTGCATCTGATATAGTCTGGACAAGCGCTCTCTCTTTCCGGAGCGAGTATTCAATACAAAGTCGCCTGCATTCAAAACGCCGGAATAAATCCGCATGAAACAAAGGCGACCTACATAAGGGTCGGTTGCAATCTTGAATGCCAAGGCCGTGAATGGCTCGCTGGCAGACGGTTTTCTGGCTTCCTCTTTTTCTGTATCGGGGTTGATTCCTTCGATGGCGTCAATATCCATGGGAGAAGGAAGAAACTCGCAAACAGCGTCAAGCATGGCTTGTACTCCCTTGTTCTTAAAAGCTGAGCCGCACATAACAGGCGTGATACTCATATTAATGGTAGCCTTTCGAATAGCGGCGCGCAACTCTTCAACTCCAATAGAGTTCGGATCTTCAAAAAATTTCTCGAGCAGCGTATCGTCGTACTCAGCGGCGGCTTCCAACATTTTCATGTGATACTCATCTACCGTTTCCTGAAGGTCTTCGGGGATTGGAATCACATTGTAAGTCATGCCCTGATCCTCTTCATTCCAAATGATGGCCTGATTGGTGATCAAGTCCACGACGCCTTTAAAGCGTTCTTCGGCGCCAATGGGCACTTGAATCGGCACAGGGCGCGCGCCTAATTTTTCTTTAATATCGTTGACTACGGCAAAAAAGTCAGCTCCGCTTCTGTCCATTTTATTGATGAAGGCCAGGCGGGGAACTTTATACTTGTCAGCCTGACGCCATACTGTTTCCGACTGAGGCTCTACGCCTGAAACTGCGCAGAACAAAGCGACTGTTCCGTCTAAAACTCTTAAGGACCGCTCTACCTCTACGGTAAAGTCAACGTGCCCCGGAGTGTCTATCACATTAATAGTATATAGCTGGTCGTTCCACTTCCAGTGTGTCTTAGTTGCGGCGGAAGTGATTGTAATCCCACGCTCTTGCTCCTGCTCCATCCAGTCCATAGTGGCAGAGCCGTCGTGAGTTTCACCAAGTTTATGGGTCAACCCGGTATAGAACAGAATCCGTTCTGAAGTAGTGGTCTTGCCGGCGTCAATATGAGCGGCAATACCTATATTCCGGGTATATTTTAAATCGTTAGCCATAATTATTTCCCGAAGGATGATTTTAGATTAAATATTCGATGGGATATTCTGCCTCCTTCCTGAGGCAGGGCGTCAAAAAATTATCTGGCTCGGAAGTGTGCAAATGCACGGTTGGCTTCGGCCATTCTGTGCGTATCTTCCTTCCGCTTAACCGTTGCGCCTTCACCCTTGCTGGCTGCAATAATTTCAGAAGCCAGTTTTTCGGCGAAGCCTTTACCGCTGCGCTCGCGGGCAAAGCGAACCATCCATTTCATACCGATGGAAACCTTGCGCTTAGCGCGGATTTCTTGGGGAATCTGGAAAGTAGCGCCGCCAACTCTGCGAGCTTTCACCTCTACCTGAGGCATGGCATTGTTGAGCGCTTTCTTCCAAACCTGGTGTTCATCCTGATTGGTGCGGTCTTTAATGAGATCCATTGCCTGATAGAACAGTGAATAGGCGATGGATTTTTCTCCGCGCCACATCATGTTGTTTACAAACTGGGTCACCATAGGGTCACCGTATCTTGGGTCTGGCAGTAATGGCCTTAGTTTTGGCTTATGCTTCCTCATGTCGAGTGAAAGATATTTAAAAGATGATAATGATTATTTCTTACTTGGAGCAGCCTGGCCTGGCTTCGGACGCTTGGTGCCGTACAGACTCCGACTCTTTCTCCGATTGTTGACGCCGGCTGTATCGAGAGCGCCCCTTACAATGGTGTAACGTACGCCGGGCAGGTCTTTTACCCTGCCGCCCGATACCAGTACGATAGAGTGCTCCTGGAGGTTATGCCCTTCGCCCGGTATGTAGGCAATTACTTCAATTTGATTGGTCAAACGCACTTTGGCTACTTTCCTCAGCGCTGAGTTCGGCTTTTTAGGAGTAGTCGTATATACCCTGGTACATACCCCCCGACGCTGTGGACATGCGTCCAATGCTTTTGAGTTACTCGTTGAGGTGATTTTCTCTCTGCCTTTACGGATTAGTTGATTAATGGTTGGCATAACTTCCTTTGTATTTTCCTATGTTTCAATTGTTTTTAAATAAAAAAGGTACTTCCTCTCAGTGAAGGTCGCTTTACTCCAAATTGTGCAAAAAGCCAATTTTGAAAAAACGAGCGCAAATGTACGTCTTTCCATTTTAAAAATGGTAATGGGCTTTAAAATATTTTAGGAAAAATTCTGGTAAAAAACTTAAGGTTTTAGGCGGGAAAGATCTTCAAAAGCAATCGTCGGCATCTCTATTTATCGGGGTGGATTCCGTAAGTTTTTTCCTTCATTTTGAAAACCGCTGAAGGCAGACTTAGGCGCTTTCACTTGTGCCAGCAGAAACTGACTACTAAAACCCTGCTCGCTTTCCCCCGCCAGATTTCCGAAACAAGTCAATACCGGCTCTTGCTCAATTCGGGTCTTAACTTAGCGCCCGTCGCAGCCTCTTCAAAGATTCCTCAGCGGATTTCCGGTTTCTTCTTCAATTCTACAGGCTCTTTTTCCTTCATCTTTGCCAATGCCTTTTTGACCGCCGGGTCGTCTCGGTTCATCACTAATTGAAAACCGGTTTCAGACCAAAGGTAACGAGCAATGTTAGCTTTCAGCGACTGGCTGATTTCCTTTTGCACAGCCTTCCAGCTTTTATCATTCTTTTTGACTCCCTGTTTCAAGGCAAAATCATGGAATCCGTTCAGCAGGGTTTCACTCACTTTGAAGTTCTCCGCAAATTCTTCTAAGCCCGTCTCTTCCAAAGCTTCTCTATTGGAGTCCACATAGCGGAAGGCAAAAGAAGGAATCTGTTGATTCAGATGGATATAGTAGGTATTGAGCAAAAACGAATCGAGCGGAACAAAAATGTCCGGCTGAATCCCGCCCCCTCCATAGACTACCCTGTCGCCATCCGTGAAATAGCGGGTCGTGTCCTCGATTTCAATCTTGCTTTCGGAATACAGCTCGCCGTTCTTAATGCGGTCAGCCACGTCTTCGTCGTAGTGCTCCCGGCTCTCGTACGACTTCTGAATGCAGCGCCCGGACGGGGTGTAATACCTGGCGACCGTAAGGCGAATGGCGGAGCCGTCTCTCAAGCGGTATTGCTCCTGGACTAATCCCTTCCCAAAACTTCTCCTGCCAATGATGACGCCTCTGTCGTGATCCTGGATGGCGCCAGCGATGATCTCGCTGGCCGAGGCCGAGCCTTCATCCGTCAAAACTGCGATATTGCCCATTTTGTAAAAAGGCCTTCCCGTTGATTTGTAATCGTTGCGAGGAACGTTTTTTCCCTCTGTATATACCAACAGCATATCCTTCTTTTCAAATAACTGGTTCAGGATATTGACTGCTTCCTGGAGGTATCCGCCTGGGTTTTGCCGAAGGTCTAAGATTAGGTTTTTCATACTATCCTCTATCACCAAATCGCCCAGAATGCCCAAAAATTCCTGGTAAGTCTTGGAACTAAACCTGCTAATTTTGATATAGCCGGTCTCCTTGTCCAACATGAAGCCCGCCTCTACACTCTTCATCGGAATCTTCCCCCGCATGACGGTGAAGTGAGTCAACTCGGCATCATTCCCTCGTCTGACTCCAATTTTAATTTTGGAACCGCTCTCCCCTCTGAGTTTTCCAAGTATCCCTTCGTAATCAATATTCTCTCCCAAAGTCAGCGTGTCTTCAATTTGGACAATTCTATCGCCCGCGCGGATACCGGCCAAGTCCGATGGGCCGCCTTCTAAAGCTGTAATGACCATCACCGTATCTTCAACTACGACAAACTCAATCCCAATGCCGTCGAAGCTGCCTTCGAGTTGTTCATTCACTAACTTGAGCTGATCCGCCGTGATATAAGAAGAGTGAGGATCGAGTTGATAAAGGATATTGTCTATTGCTTCCTTGACCAGTTCGTCCTTATTGACGTCGTCCACATAGCGGGATTCGATGTAGCGGATGAGTTCCTCTAACTTGCCCTGACCCAGGGTATTGGGGGACAATTCTTCCCTCTTTGGCGTCTCAATGACCGCCACCGTTGGAGGATTGTTCTTCATCCTTGCTCCAATCAACATACCCGAGGCCATCACCAATGAAAAAAGCAGTGGCAACCAGATATTCAATTTCTTCAGACGGGTTCTATTTTCGTCGTTGTTATCCATACTCAGATTAAAATGATGTTTCTCCTCAGATTTGTCAACTCTCTTCGCGACCCAATAGAGCTGCCTTTTTTAAGGTTTGCAAAAGTAGGGATATACCCAGAAACCCCGAAAGCCCATTCATCAAATCCCCTGAAAATCAAATTGTTCGCCAAGCTCTCTCCCTTTTCAAAATTTATGTTTTAAAATAAAAATTTAAGCGAAAGCTTTTTTTGAAAAACACTTATTCCTAAGGAGTTCATAGATATTGCCAGACTCGGCGCTCCGTAGGCTCAGGTTTAATTATCCATTCTAAGAGCAAGAATAAATTTTTTTTAACTCACTTTTAGAATTAATAGACTAATATGTAAATTTTCAGGCATTCTTATATTAACCATTTATAATAATCTATCTCCTTCAACCTTTTTATTAAAAAATAAAAGTAAAAGGTGACTTTTGTTAAAAATTAAACAACAGATGTCCAGATTTATCTGGAATTTATCAAGTCACAGCTTACATTTCTAAACTCATGGATGGGATCGACAAATTAGACAGGCAGATACTTTCCCTGCTCATGGCCGATGCGGAGCAGCCCTACACGGACATCGCAAAAAAGCTATTCGTTTCCGGCGGAACCGTTCACGTCCGAATGAAAAAACTGCGGGACATGGGCATAGTTCAAGGCGCCGGCCTGACAGTGGATCACGAAAAATTGGGGTACGATGTTTGCGCCTTTCTCGGAATTTATTTAGACAAAAGTTCGCTTTACGATAGCGTGGCAGAGGCGCTAAAGGAAATTCCAGAAGTCGTATCCGCTTACTACACAACCGGGCTTTACAATATTTTTGTGAAAATCTTTTGTCGGGATACAAATCATTTGAGGGAGGTTCTCCACGACAAAATACAGAGCATTCCCGGCATCCAGCGCACAGAGACGATCATCGCGCTACAGGAGAGCATCAATCGTCCGGTTGACATCCTTCTTTAATGAAAAAGACTGAAGCAGTCTTCTAATTTTTGTGAAAAATACCCTGCTTCCCTTTCTTTAAGTGAAAAAGTGGCTCGTGAAAATTGCAATGAAGAAAAATCTAAAACCCACATTTTGTTCCCATGCCCGCCTGCCTCTTCTCCTATTCTTTTTTTTATGGAATCCTTTCCACTCCTCAGAAGCCTTCTCTTCGCCTAAGCTTTCAATCTCCGCCATTTCAATCCTTTCTACTCAAATCCAATCGCCTTACTCCTTCCCTGAAGACACTATAAAGTATAAAGGCTACCGCCTAAATCTATCAGACTTCAAAGTGCTAAAAACCTCCAATACCTGGGTCAAAGTCGAGTTTACCGTTACGAATACGGGAAGGGAAGACGTTGATTTTAGTAAAAAAGGAAGGGAACACTGGGTGCAGATCAATTTCGACCAATCCATTTTTGACAACAAATTAGGCGGTCTGAGGGAAAACATACGGCGTACCCTTTACCAAGAAAACTTCTCATTGAAAGCGGGAAAAGTAATCAGGCAAAAAGATTTAAAAGTTCCATTGGCGCTGGTAAATGTTCCGCAGCCTGATCAGGAAGTTGGCCCAGGATTCGTGGAGCGCAAGGTCAAAACAGTCACTACGCTTCCAAGCTCGACAACAGTGATTGGCGACACCCTTCCGGCGCCCACCAATTACACAGAAGAGTCGGCAGGTTGTCCAGATATCTTTTTTGAAGAGCTAAAAATTCTGAAACAAGACAGCAAATGGGCGACTCTAGAGTACAGCGTCAAAAACAAAGGAACTGCGAGCTTTCAGATTTTTGGAACTGGGCAAAAAATAGAGAGGCTGGTTATTCGCGCATACATCTCCGGCGCCACCATTCTATCGAGAGGAGCTTTGCCGATTGGCGATCATTTTGTCAAATACCAGTCTGAGATACCGGCAGAGTTGCAGCCGGGTCAAAGCTTTAAAGGAAAGATTCGATTGGATGTGCGCAAGAAGACTCGCTACATGAAAAGCCTCATTCTGTCGCTCGACTCCGACCAGTTTGCCTTCGAGTGCGACAAAACCAACAATACCGGCGCGGTCATTCTCGACTAAATCCCAAGCGCAGAGAAAGCCGACAGTTTTCCAAAAGTCAATTTCAGTCTTACTTGCCTTGAATTTCAAAAGCTCGGATTCCCCTAAAATGCGAAGCGACCTCGCCTTTCGACAAAGCCGCTTCGTATTTATTTCCCATTTAAAAAATTAGGAGCCGAGATAGTGCTTTAGCAATTTGCTTCTGTTGGCAGTTCTCAATTTATTGATGGCCTTGTCTTTAATCTGGCGGACTCGCTCGCGGGTCAGGCCAAACTTATCGCCGATATCTTCCAAAGACATGGGATGTTCGATGCCGATTCCAAAGTACAATTTGATGACATCCATCTGGCGGCCTGTCAGGGTACTCAGGGAGCGTTCGATCTCGAGCCGGAGCGACTCGGTGTATTCCAAATCCTGGTCGGTTTTTGGCGAGTGCTGATTTTCAAGCACATCCAACAGGGAATTGTCTTCGCCATCCACGAAAGGCGCATCCATAGACACGTGGCGGGCGGCCACGCCTAAGGTGGTCTCAACTTCTTCGGTCGAGATTTCTAATAGCGCAGCCAGCTCGTCAGCCGATGGTTCTCGCTCAAAATTCTGCTCAAGCTCAGAAAAAGCCTTATTGATTTTATTCAGGGAGCCGACCTTGTTGAGCGGTAAGCGAACAATCCTGGACTGTTCCGCCAGCGCCTGTAGGATGGATTGGCGAATCCACCAGACGGCATAGGAAATAAATTTAAAGCCTCTGGTCTCATCGAAGCGCTGGGCTGCTTTAATCAGCCCTAAGTTGCCTTCATTGATAAGGTCGCTGAGTGAAAGCCCTTGGTTTTGGTATTGCTTTGCTACGGAAACCACGAAACGCAGGTTGGCTTTTGTCAGTTTTTCAAGAGCGGTTTGGTCCCCTTGTTTGATTCTTTTGGCCAAATCCACCTCTTCTTCTGGAGTCAGCAAGTCCACTTTCCCAATTTCCTGAAGATACTTCTCAAGGGACTGGCTTTCTCTGTTTGTAATAGATTTTGTAATTTTTAGCTGTCTCATCTAACCGCCTTTTTTATTAAAAAATTTAAAACCTCACTTAGCCTACGGGGTATTCCAAAAAAATTTAAACCTGGCAACGGCTCAGGTAAAATATTTTGTAAACGGTGTGTCGAAGGGAACGACAATCAGAAAATTTGCTTTGGATGTCGTTTTGAAAAAGAAGATGGGATAAAACGCTGCAAAAGTATCGCTATTCTTCCTGACTGTCAACTGGATTTCCTCTTCTAAGTTTTATTAAACTCTCAAGCTTAATGCGAAACTATCTGATTCAGAGCCAACTCAAAATGAAAAAACTCCATTTTTCTTTAAAAAAGAATCTTTCCGGGAGGGGTCGTCAGACAGATTTTGAAATTAGTTTGATTTTTTTGAAAAATCCTATTTTTAATGTTTATTGCGGCCATTCTTACGAATGCGAAGAGTTATAGTATTTATGGCCTGTTCTTTTGCCTTCCTTAGTTTAGAGAAATCACTACTTCGCATCAACTTCATACGGAAAACAGAAGAAACGGTTCAATATCCCTATTTATGGAACGCGTTAAGGTTCAAATTGAATTTCTGTTGAGAGCATCGCCCACTTTGCTCTATCAGTTCTTTACTACTCCTTCAGCTTTGGTTCGCTGGTTTTGCGATGGAGTTGACGTCTCCGGCAGCGGCATTTACACCTTTGACTGGAGCGGGTCGGAAGAACTGGCTCTGCTAAAAGACGACATTGAGGGCGAGCTCGTACATTTCCAGTGGTTAGACGAGGATCGCGAAGATGAATACCTGGAATTTAAAATCACCGTCTCTCCCGTCACCGGCGAGACCATCCTCGAAATCACCGATTTCTGCGATTCAGACGAGGTGGAAGAACAAAAAGCCCTTTGGGAAACACAAATCAGGCAATTGAAAAAAGAAACGGGAAGCGGAGGCTAAGCCATCGCCCACCGACAAATAAAATGGCGGAAGAACTGACAAACGCAGTCTTTCCGCCATTTTCATTTTTTCCACCTTCTTAGTGAAGTCCAAAAGTCAGGCTTTCATCTTCGTCACCTGCACCTTCCATTCCTCAGGGCCTGCCAGCAGGTATTCCCATTTGAAAGGTTCTTTGCTCTCGGCTTCTATTTGATAGTACAAGGGCTTCGGGTCGTGGTCGTTGATAAAGACAAAGGCCTCACCGGGCTTCAATTCGTCAAAGGCGCCAAACACCATTTCGTGCCGCTCCGCCGGTGGGAACGGACGCACGTCAAAATCTTTGACAATGGCAATCCCCTCGTCATCCGACTCACTCTGGGCAATCTTGGTGACGTGGATGACGTACTCGCCCGGCACTTCTTTCCTGTAAGCCCAGGTATGTTGGCCTTTAAATTTATCGCTAAAAATATTGTGTATCTCCTCCGGTTCCGTTCTGGAAATTATCTCCATCACGTGCCCTTCTTCCATCATTCCATAGCGGTGAAAAACGACGTGCTTCCAGTCTTTTTTCTCCACTTTCCGCAAATCCATGAGGGTCGAAATATCCGTGAACTCCCTACCCTGCGAATCTTCCGTGCGGGTAACCTTTACCTTCCAGTCCCTGCCGCCTTTGTTCAAATATTCCCAACCCACCACGTCTCCGTGTATGGAGCGGAACTCGTAATAAAGCGGAATAGGATCGTGGTCGTTGATAAAGGTAAAACTTTCGTGGACAGGCAGTTCTTTGAACACTTTTAAAAGCATTTCGTGCCGCTTGATGGGGATCAGCGTGCGTACATCAAATTCCTGCATTGCCTCTGGTTTGTTGCTCATATCCATTTACTTTTTATCGAAACTGCTTTCTGCCGAAAACAACTTCTGTTCTGAAAATAATTATTTCTTATGTGGGCGCTAAATTACGCCATTCGGCCGGGCTTAGCCTTCTGCTCTGTCAAATCAGGGTAAACTTTTGAGTGGCATTTTTTAAAAAAGGAATTTGGAAAAAATATCTATTGACCCAAAATCTTTTTATTGCGCCTCCTCCAATAAGCACAATCTGTTTTCAAATCTCAAAGCTTATTAATTTTGGCCTCTTCATTATCCGTAGGTATTTCAACTAAATTTTAAATGGCAAAACAAATAGCAGATAAAAACAACCCCCTTCTTTGCGACCTGGAAACGGGCGTATGCGCATTGCCCGGCGCTAAAGCCGACCCGCCCACGGCCATCCATAGCTCAAAAAAACGCCTTCGGGTCATCTACTATACCGACCCGATTTGCTCCACCTGTTGGGGAATCGAGCCACAACTCCGAAAGTTGAAATTAGAGTACGGCAACAGCATAGAAACAGAGTACCGCATGGGCGGACTGCTCCCTGACTGGAGCTACAACAGCGGCGGCATCAGCAAACCTTCCGACGTGGCGGGTCACTGGGATGAAGTCAGTCCCCATTACGACATGCCCATTGACGGCGACGTATGGTTGGAAGACCCCCTGCCTTCCTCCTTCCCTCCATCCATTGCTTTCAAAGCGGCGCAGATGCAGGACGGCGACAAGGCCGTTTCCTTTCTCAGAGAAATTAGGGAAATGGTCTTTTTGCAAAAGAAAAATATTACCCAATGGGAACATCTGGCGAAAGCGGCACAGAGCGTAGGTTTGAATGTCGTCCTGTTCAAAAATGATTATGGAAATGGAGCAAAGACCCTTTTTGAAGAAGACTTAAAATTGGCGAGGGAACTCGGCGTGAGAGGCTTCCCAACCATATTCTTTTTTGATGAAGAGGGAAACAGGGAAGTGGTCTATGGTTTTAAGCAGTACACTTTCTACGAAATGGCCATCCTCAAACTCAGGCCCTCCGCAACAAAAGGCGAGTACAGCAAAAACTGGGAACGGCTCTTTTCTATATACCCCTCCATGACCGCCAGGGAGTTTTCCGAGCTGTCCGGCATGCCCGGAATAGAAAGCCAAAGCCTGTTGGACGGCCTCAGCGACAAAGGGGTTTTGGAAAAATTCACCACCAAGAACGGAGCGATCTGGAGTTTAAAAGACGCCGTCCCTCATCTTCAGTAAAAATCGAAAGCTAATTCGGATTAATTTCCCCTCTTTTATTAAATCAGCTGCGGGAAGAAATTCGCGCTAACCTAAATTTTAAAACAAAAAATAATAAAGGAAAATGGCCACAAGCAGTACCGCCGACTTTCAGGTCACCGGCAAAAACAAAGAAGCGCTTTTCACTTTAAAAGTCTATCGGGGCGAGGGCATGCTCCTGCTAGCTATGAACTGGAGAAACGGAACTCCTCCCAAAGACTTCGTCGGCTTCTCCATCGAGTACAGAGAGCCAAACGGCGACCGATATTATGCATTGAAAAACCGCATTTCCTTTCAGGACGGCGACAAAAAGATCAGTGAAAAAAGCATCTCCTCCATGCTGGCGCCTTTTCAAAAATTCCGATGGGTTCATTTTCCCAGAAATGCAGATTTGCAGGGAAAATTTCGCTACGTCGTCAAGCCGGTTTTTATGAACTACTTCGACGAGCTGAGCTATGGAGACGCCCAAACCGTTGACATAGTACTGGGTCGGGACACGCATCCCGAAAAACTGAACGTCTCCTTTACCCGCGGCTTCATTTCATCGCAAGCCTTTGTTGACAGATACGAGGCAGACGGCGGAGTAGCGGCGCTGCTGCCGGCCAAAGCAGAAGACGGTCTCGACTTTCAACCTACTCACCCCAAAACAAAAGAAGCCCTCGCATGGATGGGATTTGAGGCGACTGATGAAATACTGAAGATTTTGGACGCCGCCATTAAGGATAAAAAAGCCCAAGTCCGGGTGGTTGCCTACGACCTCAATCTGCCTCAGGTCGTGGATAAATTAGTCAAATTGGGCAATCGCCTGAAAATAATCATTGACGACAGCGCCGGTCATGATAAAGAGACTTCCCCCGAATCCAGAGCAGCTCAGAGATTAGAAGAGTCAACGCCGGGAAATGTCAAGAGACATCACATGAACCAGTTGCAGCACAACAAGACCATCGTAGTGGACGGCCCCACTATCAAAGCCGCCGTCTGTGGTTCTACTAACTTCACTTGGAGGGGCTTTTACGTGCAGTCCAACAACGCCGTCATTATTCGCGGCGAAGAAGCCATCAGGCCTTTCACGGAAGCCTTCGACAATTACTGGGCGTACGACAAAATGAAAGATTTTGGAAAAACATCTTCCGCCCTTTGGAATGATTTGAAAATGGAAGACATAGACGTGGTCGCTTCCTTTTCGCCTCACGCCGCCGCCAATGCGCTGTTGGACGAAATAGGCGCCGACCTGAAAAGCAATACCAAATCCAGTCTCTTCTACTCCCTTGCATTTTTGTACCAGACCCAGGGCGCCATCAGGGAGGCCGTAGAGCAACTGACGGGCAACAAAAAGCTCTTCGTCTATGGAGTCTCCGACAAAAAGGTGGCGGGATTGGATTTGCAAAAACCCGACGGCAATGTCATGCCGGTCTATTCCGCAGAGCTATCACAAAACCTGCCCGAGCCTTTCAAGTCCGAACCCAAAGGCGGCGGCGGCGTCAGAATGCACCACAAGTTTATCGTGATTGATTTCAACAAGCCCACCGCCAGGGTCTATCTGGGTTCCTATAATTTCTCGACAACAGCCGATAAAAAGAACGGGGAAAACCTGCTCCTGATAAGGAACAGAAAAATAGCCACCGCCTACATGATCGAGGCGCTGAGGATTTTTGACCACTACCACTTCAGGGTAGCCATGAAAGAAGCTAAGCAGGAAAGCAAACCGCTGTTCTTAGCAAAGCCGCCCAGAAAGGCGGGAGAAAAACCCTGGTGGGAAGAATACTACACCAACGACCGAAAAATAAGGGATCGGGAATTGTTCGCCTGAGCTATACAGTAGCGTTCTCGTTTCAATGCGCCTTTCTCCAACTAAAACAAAAGCTTCCTTTCGCATTGTCAGGCCGTGACAAAGGCAGGTATCTCCTTTTCACCTTCTTTGTCTTTTTCGCACATTTGCGACTCAAAAAATTAGGCTCCCTGCCAATCCATACAGCTAAACAGCAAAAAGAACAGTTTTATGAAAAAGAACTATGGGCTTATTTTAATCTTCCTGCTGCTGGCAGGCGCAACTACCTGGTACCTCCTCTCCGGCGGGAAATCCGACTCCACCGTACTCGGCTGGGATCGAAATTTTAAAATAGAAAATCGGGACGACATTTATAAAGTCTTCATCGCTAAGCGCAGCGGAGAAACGACCATGCTGGAGCGCAAAGGCAACGAGTGGTACGTCAATGGCGATTCAAAAGCCAGCAAAAAAGCAGTAGAAAGCGTATTGTCCGCCCTCGTAAATTTCGAACTTCAGTACGTCCCCACCCCTTCCTCCACTTCCAATATCGTCAAAGAACTGGCGACAAGGGGCATCAAAGTAGAAGTCTTCAACAAGAGCGGCGACAAGCTCAAAGGATTTTATATCGGAGGAGCTACGCCGGATGCGAGGGGCACCTACATGATCATGGAAGGCGCCGACCAGCCCATGGTCATCGGCATGTCCACTCTGGTAGGGCAGCTTCGCATCCGCTTTGACCTCGTGGGTGACGACTGGCGCGATCGCAATGTTTTCTCCTATAAGCCCGAACAAATCCAGCAGGTCGAAATCGAATATCCACAGCATCGAAATAAATCCTTCCGACTGAAGCGCAGCGGTTCCGGTTTTGATGTCTCGCCTTTTTATGATAACACTCCCCCCATCAACCGGAAAGTGGATGAGGTAAACGTTGAAAACTTCCTCAACAACTTCGACGGGCTCATGGCCGAAGGCTTTTCAAACGACTATGCCTACCAGGATTCCGTCCGGCATACCATCCCATTCTCCGTTGTCACCGTTGGCGACGTGGAGGGTCATGTGCAAAAGGTCGCCATCTACCCAACCTACCGCCTCGACGCAGAGACGGGCGAGCGAACCGCCGATATCGTCGAACGCTATTTCGCCGACGTGAATTCCAAAGACTGGATGACGATTCAGCACCGCGTTTTTGAAAAAATATTCTGGGCTTACGAGGCTTTTTTTGAACCGGAAGGGAAAAAGATAAAAGGCTGATAGCCATATCTTTTCAAACATTAAAAAGGCATCCGGTACGGCGACTTACCATACCCGATGCCTTTTTTTTATTCAAAAATTCTCTTTTATTTTTTTAAAAAAAATGTCTCCCGTTTTTCCTCTTTAATAAACGAAGACCTTCCTTACGCTTTGCCTGCCATCCTTTTCCATTATTCGGAGAAAATAAAGTCCCTTCCCCACTTCGCTAAGGTCTAAAACCAAAGCCTGGTCGGCGCCTGTCAGGGAAGTCTTCGCAGACAGCCGCACCCTGCCGGTCAGGTCTGTCAATTCAGCCTGTACCCCGTCGGAAAAGCAATCATTCCAATTTATTTGTAAAAACTGATGGGCGGGATTGGGAGAAACGCTCCACTCGCAGCCCGTCGCTTCCTCCGTAGCTGATATAAAATCGGTATCTCTCCACCAGGTACCTACGTGTTGCAATTCGGCCAAATCGGCGAGCGTGGCAATGGCGGCCTGAACGACATTGTGCATAAAGGTGAAATTCAGGGAACCGAGCGTGTCGTTGGCTGTGTGGTAATTGTGGTTGCGAAACTCGGCGCCATCCGTCAGCATGATGGCGGGAATATTTTTCAGCCAAAACGAGGCGTGATCGCTGCGCGAAAGGTCGGGCACAAAAAAGGAAGGCTGCAAAGTAATTACTTTGAGTCCGGGCACGTGCTGTGCGGCTGCATTTTCAAAAGCCTCCGCCAGTTCGGAGGAAAATCCCCCGCCCACGTTGGTGATAAAGTTGCCCCGAAACTGGTCGGCCTCCAATTTGCTGTTGGCCTCCGGAAACAGAAGATTAAAACCTGTCGGCATCGCCTGGGTATTGGGCACTTCCGTGTAATAGCCAATCATTTCAAAATCGAGCATTCCCGCAACAGTCTCCTCCGGATGGAGACCGCTCTGCGTGTATTTCATACTGCCGTTTAGCTGCTCTTCTTCTAAGTCAAATCCGATAAAACGGATAGATTTTTTAAAACCGTACTTCGACAAGATGCGCATGGCTTCCAACATTCCCGCAACGCCGGAGGCGTTATCATCGGCGCCTGGTCCTTCTTTGACGCAATCAAAATGACTGCCCAATATATAAATTGCACTCTCATTCTCCGTCCCAATAATCCTGCCCGTGATGTTGCTGGCCTGATAGTTTCCAAAGGTGTATTCCTGGGTAATGATATCTAAGTTCCTCGCTTCAAAATGCTGGTGAATAAAGTCTTTGGTCGCCTGCAAATGCGCCGGATCCGCCGTGCGATGGCGGGTTCCTTCCAAGAAAGTCAGGTCGCCGTACAATCTCGAACTATCCACTTCCGCCAGAATAGCCGACAAGTCGAAAGGCTGATTATCCGCAGCTACTAATTGAAGTCTAAAGTCGGATGCCGCCGCCGCATAGTCGCTGCAATCCCAGGTGATTTGCTTTCCCGCACCGGGCAGAATACCGGCGCCAATATCGCCAGTGGCATTGGAGGTGTTGAAATCAAAACTCCATCCGTTTTTCTTAGTCGCCCGAAAGCTGACCTCAACCGGATCGTTTTCGGCGTCTTCTAAGTCGTAAATCAATTGGAGGATGTTGTCTTGGGAAATGGAGACCTGCACATTGGAAATGACAGGGGGCTGATTTTGCGCCAACAGTAATCCACTACAAAAGAGGACAAGGAGTGCAGAGAGGTATCGCATAGCGGCAATTGTTTTAAGCGTTTGTTTTAAAAAGAAAAAGCCAGGCATTTTCAAAAGTTTAGATGGCCTGGCTTTGACTGAATTGGCTGCTAAATTAGCTCATTTTCCAAAATACGGAGCCAACTCTTCTTCAAAATATTCCATCGCATTGGACATGGGCAGGGGAATACCGCCGCCCAAAGCGCAGAGGGAGCCTGTCTTCAAAGTCGCCAATAAGTCGTCAAAAAGCTCCCTGTCAATCTTATAATCTTCGTTTTGCGCCTTTTGAAAAAGTTCTTTCCCCCGCACCGTTCCCAACCGGCAGGGGAAACATTTTCCGCAACTTTCTTTGGCTGTAAAGGCAAAGAGGTGCTCTAAATACGACACCATCGGTAGCTCCTCCGGTACGCTGACGACGCTGGCATGGCCGAGCATAAAGCCATTCCGGGCAAAACTCTCGTAGTCCACCGTCAGCTCGTCAATTTTTCCAACGGGAACCAATCCGCCTAAAGGGCCGCCGACGTGCAGCGCCTTTACCCGCTTGCGAAAGCCGCCGCCCAGCTCGTTGACGACAAAGGAAAACGGCGTACCCATTTCCACTTCGTAAATACCCGGGCGATGAAAGGCGCCGTCCAAGGAGAGCAGTTTGGTGCCCCTGCTCTTTTCAGTTCCGGTTTCGGCGTAGGCCGCTCCTCCATTTTCCAAAATATAAGGTAAGCTGGCGAGCGTCTCCACATTGTTCACCACCGTGGGCTGACCGAAAAGACCATAGGCCACAGGGTATGGCGGTCTGACCCGCACCTCCGCCCGCTGCCCCTCAATGCTGGCCAGCAATGCCGTCTCCTCGCCGCAGATGTACGCCCCTCTCGCCTTGATGAGTTTAAAGGCAAAACTGAAATTGCTGCCTAAGATACGCTCGCCGGTCAGGCTGGCCTCGTGTAATTCCAAAATGGCATTTTTGATAACTTCAATGCTGTCGGGATATTCATACCGAATGTACACCACGCCCTTGTCAGCTCCGATGATATAGGCGGAAATGGCCATGCCCAATAATATCTTCAAAGGCTGGTTTTCCAACAGGTAGCGGTCGGAATAGCTCCCCGGATCGCCCTCGTCGGCATTGCAGACGACAAACTTGTGCTCGCTCTCCATTTTGCGGCAGCCCTCTAACTTGATGCCGATGGGGAAGCCTGCGCCGCCCCTGCCCCGCAAACCGGAAGCCTTCAAACCAGCCAACATCTCTTCGGGCGCCGTTGACAACAGTTTTTCCATGTGCCGACGATAATCGTTGATCGTCAACGGACTGGAAGTAAGGATGGCTTTCCCTTTAGAGGCTACCCGATACTCGTCTTTAAAAACCGTGTCCGTCTCGCCGTCAAACTTCCTGCTCACAGACTCCTCCCCGGAGTAATTGTTCCCCTTATAGTGGAAGGCGTGATTCTCGTGGCAGCGTCCGAGGCAGCACATTTCCCCTATTTCTTCCTCTTCAAAATATTGAAGCAACTCGGCCTTCACCTGTTCCTGCGTGCCGGCGCAGAGGCAGGCGCTGCCATTGCAGACATAGACCTTTTTATCTTTATTCGATGGGCGGGTATAGTCGTAAAATGAAGCGGCGCCATATACATTCGCATCGCCGATGAGGTATTCGTCGGCCAGTTTGGCGGCCTCTTCACGGCTAAGGAAGCCTTCCCGTTCTGTGATGTCTCCTATTTTATCAAAAAGGTTGTCAAAAAGACCCTTTCGACCTGCGAGGGATGTAATATTTCTCGACATGGCAGTTGAGATTTTCTTTATTATAAAATATGGGAGCAGGTGGTTTCCCTCCCCCGTTAAATTCTAAATAGGGAGTTTTTTTTGAAAAAAAACAAGAAAACATGCGCCGTCAAATGCAAAAAACTAAGCTGGCTAAAGGTAAAAAATTTGTCGGCAATCTCATCAATGCTCTCCGACCATTTCTTCCAATCTGATGGGCAGATGCGATTTTATCCACTCCATATAGTCTCCGCTATATCCCGCCTTCTTTTGCAGTGCATTTACTTTTTCAAAAATAGCGGCGGAAGTCGCATCGTCCGGCGGGGCGTGTTCTTTCAGTTCCCGTAATAGCTCCAAGATATTTTCATCCACGATGCTTTCTTTATTGCGGAACTGCTCGTCCATTTCCTGTTCGGCAGAATCCGAGTAAGCCTCGGCGATGGTTTCGGAAATGCTCCTTCCGTGCTCCATGCTCTCTTTGATGTTCCCCCGACCCGTCACCGCATTGCCGATAGCGAAGACATTGATATGCCCCTTCACGCGGCAGCACTCGCCTTCTGCAACGTCAAAGACGTGTCCCTGCATCGGGACGCCGGGCATCGGCAGGGGAATGCTCCCGATAGACGACACCACTAAGGGCGTCCGGAATTCCTTATCGCTTCCCGGGACTTCGCTGACTCTGCCATTTTCCACGACCGTCTCCCGCAGCGTCAGCCCGACCAGTCGGTCATCTTCCACAATTTTTCCAACGGGGATATGGCAGGGCAGCACATTGAACAGGAATTTGGCCTGTGCATTCTGTAGCACCTTTTCGCGCACCATCTCTGCTTTGGCGAGTTTTTCCGGCGTGTCCGTTTCGGCTGGTGAGAGCGGCATGTCCTTTACCCGGCGGCGATAGATGAGCGTGCAGCCTTTCAGACCGAGGTCGCTCAGCGCGAGGCCCTGACTATCCAGCACCTTTGCAATTCCCCGCTCTAAGTCGAACATATTGACGGAGATGCCCCGCTCAAACAATGCTTTTTCTACCGTCTCCATCATCAGCGCCTTGGCCACGTCAATGGAAGCTAATCCGCCGCCAATCACTACGGCGCCGTCTCTCGCTACGATTTGCTCTCCCTGATAATCCGGTTCGTGTTTGTGGTTGTACCAAAAGATAAACGGGTTCTGATAGTACAACCCCTTGCCTACGTAGTCGTCAATGCCCTCGATAGAAAGCGGTCGGTCGCGCCAGGCGCCCGTGGCTAACAAGATGGCCGAGAAGCCCCAGTTTTTTGTAATGTCCTGAAACTCAATCTCTTCCCCTAATCGCACATTGGGGACAAAGCTCACGAGCGGGTGGCTCAATTTTTCATTGATATTAGCTTCTTCCTTGTCTCTTAGCTTGGTGTGCCACTTGGGCAGGCCGTCTTCAATTTTCCCGTAGGGCAGTGCATTCTGCTCAAAAACAACCGTGCGAATACCGCGGCGACTCAATTGGTAAGCGGCTTCGGCGCCAGATACAGCGCCTCCGAAAATAGCGATGATGTGAGGATTCATATTTTCAATTTTGCAAAAACCAGTGTTTCGTATGCAGGAAATCTTTGATAAAGAGCGAATAGCCGGTCTTCATCTCAGTCCATCCCCCCACCCTTCCGCGCACTTCTAACCGGCGCCTTTCTCTTTTTTTATTTTTAAAAAAAATCCCTGAACAGG
Organism: uncultured Saprospiraceae bacterium; assembly: GCA_964643005.1. Taxonomy (GTDB): domain Bacteria; phylum Bacteroidota; class Bacteroidia; order Chitinophagales; family Saprospiraceae; genus UBA6168. The sequence continues at coordinate 34,917 of CAZXQI010000003.1, forward strand.
GTGAAATCTAAAGGCCGTCGCCTTTCCGGTTTTTTATTTTTAAAAAAATATCTCTATTGAAAATCAATGAGTTAAATTAGGCGGTGGCCGAAAACCGACCATCGCCTAATATTGAGTTCTGAACGGCTCGGATACTCGAGTCATTTAAAACTTCTCAAAATTCAGGCTCCTCAGGGCCTGTACTTCGGGCAAACGAATCGTCCGCCGCTATTTGATTTCCCAGGTTCCAGCGCCCGCCAGAAGCTTGTCCAATTCTCCGGCGCCTAAGTTCTGCGTGGCCTCGTCAATCTGACTGAACAACATGTCCTCGTAGCAGGGCCTTTGTACGCTATAGAATACGCCAAAGGGACGGGGCAGCGCATTTTCATTCGTGGACGGATCGTCGAAAAAGCGCGCGAGCATCTGGGCTTTTACCTGGTCGGTCTCATCGTGAATCCAGAGATCGTCTTTGGAAAAACCATCTGTGTTCAAATCCACGATGGTCGGCGTAAAGCCATCTAAGCGAATGCCCTTTTCATTTTCTTTTCCAAAAACTAAGGGCTGGCCGTTTTCTAAGAAGACGGTCGTGCTGGGCTTGGACTCTTTTTCCGTGAAGGAAAAGAAAGCGCCGTCGTTGAAAATATTGCAGTTCTGATAAATCTCCAAAAACGACATACCCCGGTGCTGATTAGCTCTGGCCAGCATGTCCTTGAGGTGCTTAGGATCCCTGTCCATAGAGCGGGCGACAAAAGTCGCATCGGCGCCCAGCGCCAGCGCCACCGGATTCACCGGATAGTCGAGGGAGCCAAAAGGCGTGGATGCCGTCCGCTTGCTTTTCTCCGAAGTAGGAGAATACTGCCCCTTAGTCAGACCGTAAATCTGGTTGTTGAATAAAATGAGATTCAAATCAAAATTGCGTCGGCAGGCGTGGATCACGTGGTTGGTACCGATGCTCAGTCCGTCGCCGTCGCCCGTTATGATCCAGATGTCCAATTCAGGGTTGGCCATTTTCAGGCCGGCGGCAATGGCCGGAGCGCGCCCGTGAATGCTGTGCATCCCGTATGTCTCCATATAGTACGGAAAGCGGGAAGAGCATCCGATACCGGAGATAAATACCGTCCCCTCTCTGGTCTTGTTCAGGTCGGCCAGCGTGGTCTGGATTTGTTTTAGAATAGAATAATCGCCGCAGCCCGGGCACCAGCGAACGTCCTGATCGCTGGCAAAGTCTTTGGCTTTCAATGGAATGGCGGCGCCGGTATTTTGATGATCAACTGCCATGACTAAAAAAATTAATTGATTGATGAATGAAAAATTCGATTTTGCACTTTGTCCTCTCCCCTCTCTCAGCCCTTACTTCTATTTCTTTTTTTTCAAAAAAAAATTAAGAAAGCAGGCTTACGGCAAAATCGTATAGTTCTTCGGCGGCTATCGGCGTGCCCTGCATCTTGTTGTACTGGATGACAGGCAACAGGTATTTGTCCCGAATGACTTTCGCCAATTGGCCATTATTAATTTCAGGTATTAAAATCTTGTCGTATTGCTTTAGCATTTCGCCCAGGTTGCGGGGGAAGGGTCGCAGGTAGCGCAGGTGCGCATGTCCGGCCTTGTATCCCGTCTCCAACAGTTGGCGAATCACGGACTGGCAGGCGCCATAGGTCGAACCCCATCCGAGGATGAGTAATTCGCCGCTATCGTAGCCAGTCTCCACCTTTTGCTCTGGAATATAATCGGCGATTTTCTCCACCTTGGCCTCTCTGGTCTTAATCATGCGCTCGTGGTTGCCCGGATCATAGCTCACGTTGCCGGTGCCGTCTTCTTTCTCCAATCCGCCCACCCGATGCGTCAGACCCGGCGTGCCGGGGATGGCCCAGGGGCGCGCCAGTTTTTCGTCTCTGGTATAAGGCATGAAGGGAATGCCGTTTTCATTCTGTTTGGCAAATTCCACCTTAATCTCCGGCAGGTCGGAGGCCTTCGGAAAGCGCCAGGGCTCGGCGCCATTGGCAATGAAACCATCACTCAGCATGATGACCGGAGTCATGTGTTGCAGCGCTATGCGGCAGGATTCAAAAGCCACCTCGAAGCAATCGCTCGGCGAATTAGCAGAAATAACCGGCATGGGGCATTCGCCGTTTCGACCGTACAGCGCCTGTAACAGGTCGGCCTGCTCCGTCTTGGTAGGGAGGCCGGTGGAAGGGCCGCCTCGCTGCACATCTATTATGACTAAAGGCAGTTCCAGCATGACGGCCAGTCCCATCGCTTCGCCCTTTAGCGCTAAGCCAGGGCCGGATGTGCCGGTGATGCCCAGGTTCCCTCCGTAGCTGGCGCCGATGGCCGAACTGATGGCGGCAATCTCGTCTTCTGCCTGGAAGGTCTTCACCCCGTAATTCTTGTACTTCGCCAAACTGTTCAGAATGCCCGAAGCGGGAGTAATGGGATAGGAGCCGTAAAACAAGGGAAGACCTGCCTTTTTGGAAGCCACTATCAATCCCAGTACGGCGGCCTCGTTGCCCATGATGCTGCGGTAAGTCCCTTTGGCAAGCTGGGCGGGCTTAACCGTATAACGGGTGGTAAACTCTTCATTCGTTTCGGCCAAATGAAAGCCCGCATGGAGGCACTTGCGGTTAGCGTCCAGAATATCCGGCTTGTTTTTAAACTTAATGGAAAGATAGCGCTCGGTGGTGTCCATCGTCCGGTTGTAGCGCCAGAGCAGATAGCCCAACACGAGCATATTTTTACAGCGGTCTTTTTCCTTGGTGCTGAGGGGGGATTCCGCGAGCGTTTCGCGGGTCAGTTTCGTTATCGGAAGTTTAATAAGCTCGTAGCCGTCTAAAGAGCCGTCTTCTAAGGGATTAATGCCATCCGCATATTTCGCCAGACGAAGGTTCTTCGTGTCGAATCCATCTTCGTTGATGATGATCGTCCCACCTTTCCGAAGTTGTCTGAGATTGACTTTTAGCGCTGCGGCGTTCATGGCGACGAGCAGGTCGAAGTGGTCGCCGGGGGTAAAAATCTCCCTACTTCCAAAGTGTAACTGAAAGCCGGACACTCCGGGAACTGTGCCCGCCGGAGCGCGTATTTCCGCCGGAAAATCGGGGAAGGTGGCCAGGTCGCTGCCAGTAAGAGCAGTATCGTCGGTAAACAAGCCGCCGGTGAGTTGCATTCCATCGCCGGAGTCTCCGGCAAATTTGATGACGACGGCATCCTTTTCAAGCATTTGAATATCCATATCTAACAAAATCTTTATGGTGTAAAGTAAGAGACGAAATGCTATAATGCCGAATTTTCAACTGCGAATTTTTTCTTTTAGAAAAATTAGTCCTTGTCGTTAGGATAAAAATCTTGCAAAAACTCAAAAAGAACAGCTAAACACAGTTCAAAAATCCACCTTCAATCTGACGAGGCTTCCGCGGATCGCTTCCCCAGATGGTCATTTGCGCATTTCGGTACGCCGATTTAAAATCAACTTGGCGCTTATTTCTAAAATGCTTTTTTTCTAAAAAGTTAAACGAGCGCCAAAATAGCAGATAGCTTTTTACAAAACGATGGCAAAAATCACCGAGAGGGCTTCTAAAAATCAAAAGAACTCACAGCGCATCGAGGGAGAGCCGTTTTTAGAAACTAAAAAAGAGAAAGTGTAGCGCTGAAGTCCGCAGTCGGGGAATCATTATTAAAAAAAATTGACAATTATTGAATCAAATGCAATTCTTCAGCACGGGGGGCTTTCTAAGTTTTTAAGGCTGGGTTTTTCCGCTGAATTACTTTGGAATTGCGCCTGCAAAAAAGCCGGGGCAGGCCATTCAAGCAAATATTTGTTAAATTAAAATTCAAGAAATCAAACAAAAGAATTGGTTGAACGCATAAGATATATTCTATCTTTGCATCATATTTTAGGAGCCAAACTATGTAGGTCGGCCATTTTCCAAAAACTGTATCCCATGAAAAGAACTTTAACCAGACTACTCCACCACTACATTAGTTCTTTATACCCACCACACACTAAGGCGCTTCCATCTCCTATTAATTTCATTGGAAAAAAATCGAGAGCATTAGTTCTTTTTGAACATGGTCAAAAACTCGCACGGTCAGACTCGTACTCTTTTTGACTGTGCCCTTTTTTGGTTTAAAAAATAGTTTTCAAAAAGAACCCTCACAGGTTTAGGTCATTCGCTTTTCGGCAGATATTTTAGACTGCTTCGGGAATTGGAAATATTGACATACAAACAAAAACCGGTACATATAACCCATGCTACAACCGATACACACCTGCAAGTTCAGGTCGTCATTGATAGCTTTGATACGGCCTGGGAATTTGCCAAAGCAAAGTATTCTATGGCTCCCCATCGCAACTGCATTTTCCCTGCTGTTGCTCCCCTCCGTACTCATTGGTCAGTGCTATTCGATGATTTGCAACCAGAACGTGGAATTGGCTTTGGGAAACGATTGTACCGCTTCAGTCAATCCCTATTTTATTATTGAAAACAACTGGTCGTGCCAGGGACCGATGACAATGGAGTACTACGACAATAATGGCGACTTCATCGGCGACTTAGTCACGGGCGATTATCTGGGAGACACACTTCAGGTACACGTGACACACAAATGGACAGGGCTGACATGCTGGGGCTCCGTCTATATCATCGACAAGAAAAAACCGGTCATTCAGCCGAATCACCTGGCGCTGAATTGTGCGCAGGATACGGATGTTTCCTCCGTCGGAATGCCGCCCATCGGCGACAATTGCAGCAATCAGATGGCGATCAGCCATCAGGATTCCACTTTTGAATTTGACTGCGGCTTTATCGGTTTTAAAAAATATTTCGCTCCGTCCAATTGGACGGTAACATTAACGGATACTGGGGATGGTGGGGTAGATGTCACGGGAGCTCCCAATTCAATACTGGTCGAAGGGGCCGGTAACTCCCCTCAAACAATTAGCCCATGCTATGTGACGAGTTTTTCAATCGTCATACCGGCAGACGGCTATGTCAGTTTTGATTGGAGTAGTTTTGGGGGCTCCACTTTTAATCTTGACGCTTTCTACCTCACCATCAACAATTGGAGTGTACAACTCTCAAACGACTCCATCCAAAGCGGCGCCTTCACTACGGGGCTGCTCCACGCCGGCGATTTGCTCTCTTTCGACCAAACTTCCGACGGCGACGCCAACGTCGTGAACACGCTTATTTCCAATTTTCATTTTCAAACACAGGCATGGAAGGTTCTGCGCCGAACCTGGAGCGCCACCGATGAGTGGAACAACACCGCCCATCAGAACCAATTCATCGCTCTCTTGCGGACGCAGCTTTCTCAGGTGGTTTTTCCGCCCGACTTAGACGGCGTCAATGGGCCGATTCTAGCCTGCGACGATCCGGCAACGCCTCAACAGACGGGCGTCCCGTTCATTGACGAGGACGGCGATCCCAACACTGCGAACGACCAGTTTCCATTGGAAAGCGGAGATTGCTTTTTTACGCTGAGCTACGAAGACCTGATCAGTCCCAACTGCCAGGGCAGCGAACTCTTAGTGCGGAAGTGGACAATTGCCGACGAATGTTCCGGCGAGATTTTGGAGCGCGAACAACTCATCTACCGGCAGGATCTGATACCTCCTGAATTGACCTGCCCTCCACCCACCGTACTCAGCACCGGCGATTTTGGCTGCTTCAGCACCATCTATCTGCCGCAGGCCGAAGCCGCGGATAATTGCTCAGCCATTATAGACATTACTCCCTCCTGGGATTTTGGAACCGGATACGGACCTTTCGGCGGAATTGAACCAGGAAGCTATACAGTAGTATATCAGGCCGGCGACGCCTGTGGAAACACCTCCACCTGCTCCACGACCGTCACGGTAGAGGACTTTGTGCCGCCCACCATGGTTTGCAAAGACCTTCCCGATGTCCTTCTCAATGAAAGCGGGCAGGCTTTCGTGGCAGCCGACGCAATAGACGACGGAAGTTTTGACTGGTGCTGTATCGAGAGCTACAAGATCAGGCGAGTCGAGGACCCCGACACGGCTTACGGCTCCTTCCTAACGGTGGATTGCGACGACTTAGGCGCCCCTGTCATGGTGCATTTGCAGATCATGGATTGCAGCGGCAACGACAACTTCTGCGAAGTTCAGATCAGCGTCCACGACGACCAAAACCCCAGCATCCTGCCGCCCGCCGACCTGACGGTGGACTGCTCCACAGATATTGGCAATCTCTCCCAGTTTGGCGAGCCGATTGCGACGGATAACTGCAATTTTGAATTAGTGGAAACGGCCGCCTACGACCTGACAAACTGTGGAGAAGGTACGCTGACCCGCCACTTTGTAGTCAGCGACCAGGCCGGAAATACCGCTACTGCACAGCAAATCATCTATCTATCCAACATCATTCCCTGGAACCAGGACGGCAGCCTGATCGAATGGCCGCCCGACCTTTCGCTGCCGGGATGCGGCGTCTCTATGGAGCCGCACAATCTGCCTCCGCCTTACAACGCCCCCGGCTTTCCGGGCGAGCAGAGCGCCTGCCAATCCCTGACCGTCAACCATCAGGATGAAATCGTCTGGATTGCAGAGCCGGCCTGCTATTTTATCTATCGCAACTGGATCGTCACAGACTGGTGTCAGTATCAACAGGGAGGAAACGCAGGAATCTGGCAGCACATCCAAGTATTGGAAGTGCAGGACAATGAGCCGCCGGCCTTCATCAATGCACCCTCTGATATTCATATTCCACTGGAAAACGGCTGTTTTGCAAATGTGAATCTGCCCTCGCCTGAAGCGGACGATTGCAGCAACCAGACGACAATTACCGCCTCCGGGGCTTTGGGCAATGGGTTTAATTTTCAAAATGTACAGGCGGGCGTTTATCCCATGACTTACATAGCCAGTGACGGCTGCGGAAATGTCGCCACACACAACTTCACGGTGACCGTAGCCGACGACGAACCCCCGCATGCCTCCTGCCTCAACGGCCTGACTGTCATGCTGGACTACAGCGGCCAGCTCACGATAAACGCAAGCGTTTTCAACCTGAACAGCTTCGACGACTGTACCGCGCCGGAGGATTTACAATTCAGCTTCTCCCCTGTCCCGGGAAATGCGGAGCAGACTTTCAACTGCGATGACGTAGGACAAAACAGCATACAGCTCTGGGTCTTTGATCAGGGCGGCAATGCGGCTTTCTGTCAGACTTACCTAATGATACCGGACTACCCCGCCGCCTGCGATCCCAATTTCCAGCCTGGCCAAATTGCCGGGATGATTCAAACGCCGACAGGACAGCCGGTCGGAGAAGCAGACATTCATCTGGCCGGCGATACGCTGCTCATCTGTTCTACTCAGCCGGAGACCGGCGAATACTTTTTTGAAAATCTGTCCACGAGCGGCAGCTATGCCGTCACTCCGCAGAAAAATGCGAACCCGCTCAATGGCGTGTCTTCTTTCGACCTGACGCTCATCAGCAATCATATTTTGGGGAATAGTCTTTTTACAGAACCCTGGCAGTTTATCGCCGCCGACGCCAACAACTCCGGAAGCGTGACGACAGCCGATCTCACGACCATCCAAAGTCTGATTTTGGGCAACACTGTTGAGTTTCCTCATGGCGTTCCGTCCTGGCGCTTTATCCCTACGGATTCCATTTTTTCGGAAGCCATCCCATCTGCGCCTTATCCGCAGAGCATCCTTTTCGACAGTCTTGCGGACAATAGCCTGGCCGCCGATTTTACCGCCGTCAAAACCGGCGATGTCAGCGGGAATGCCAATCCGGCTTTCCTCTCTGGCAGCAATGAACAATTAGTCGCCGGCAACGAACTGCGCGAGCGCAGCGGAGGCGTTTTTATTTTCAAAGTAAAAGATAAGTCAGTATTGGGCGGCGGGGAAGTGGAAGCGGTTTTTGAAAGTGAAACTGCCGCAGCCGCCTGGCAATTCACGCTGAATTTCGATCCCAATGTTCTCAGTTTCATCGGATTGGAGGATAATTTTTTACAAAAAAAATCTCCTGTAACGGGTCTGTCGCATATTGAAAATGGTCAACTGGGTATCCTCTGGTATGGCCAGCCGGAGCGCGCCCATTTTACGTTGAAATTCAAAGCTTTAACCAAAACAAAACTGAGCGAGGCGCTCCAGCTCAATTCGACCCTAACCCCTGCATTTGCCTGGACAGAACAGGGCGACCGGCTAATGCCCGGAATGTACTTTGTGCCTGCCAATGCACAGGCAGGCCTGTTCGGCAATCGCCCCAATCCATTTTCACAGCAAACTATTCTGTACTACGAATTGCCGGAAGCCGGCGCGGTGAAGTTTTCCTTTTTTGATATTTCGGGCAGGCTGCTGCGGGTCGTGGAGACCTTTGCCGGGGTGGGCAGCAATGAATTGCTCATCCGCTGCGAAGACCTGGCAGGCGACGGAATCATATTTTACAAAATGGAAACTCCCACGGAGGCGTTGGTCGGAAAGATGCTCCTCCAACAGTAGTGGAGAAAACCTCGCTCGTCTATGAAGAATCCTTCTGGAGAGATTACGGGCTGCCTGCACAAGATTTTTTTTAAAAACAGCGTTTGTGAGTTCGAGAAAAACACTAAACCATGACGCTTACTAAAATTGCCATCCTCCTTCCTTTTCTTCTCAGCTCCCTGCCGACAGCGAAAACAGCCTTTTCGCCCTCTTTTTATTTTTCTAAAAAAAATAATCTCGAACCGGAGGCCTGGCAACAGGACATGCTCAACCGGGTGAATCTGCTGCGCTCAAAGGGCTGTCATTGTGGTAGGCGCTATATGCCGCCCGTCCCGCCGCTCGTCTGGAACGACCAACTCGAAAAATCTGCGGCTACTCAGGTGCAGGACATGTACCGCCATCACTTCATCAGCCACCGAGGCTCAAACGGCAGCTCGCCAGGGAAGCGGGTGACTAAAACCGGCTACCAATGGCATACCGTCGGCGAGAACGCCGCCAGTGGGCAGGAGTCGGTGGAGGAAGTGATGCAGGATTGGAAAAAAAGCTCTACTCACTGCCTCATCATGATGGATAAAAGCTATCGGGATTTCGGCGCCGCTCTACAGGGCGCTTACTGGGTGCAGGTTTTTGCAAGCCCCTTAAAGTAACTTGCGGAAGTCGGCTTAGAGTTTCCATTATCGCCAACTCCTTCTTTACTCTTCAAAAGTATGTGCGATCTTTTCGATGTTCAGGCTGCGCGCCATGGCGTCGAAGATCTCTTTATAGACGCCGTTCAGGCTGTAGATCTCCTCGTGGGAGCCGGACTCCGACACCTTGCCGTGTTCCATCGCATAAATCCGGTCGGAGTCAATGATTTGCGAAATGCTGTGGGAGATGATGATAACCGTGCGATTTTGCTTGATGGCGTCGAGGCTGTTTTTGATTTGCTCCGTGGCGACAGCGTCGAGGCTGGCGGTAGGCTCGTCTAAGAAAATGATGGGCGGATTCTTCAAAAACATGCGGGCGATGGCGATGCGCTGCTGCTGGCCGCCGGAAAGCAGCATGGCGTTGCTTTCAAATTGCTGGGGCAGATCCATTACCTGATCGTAAATGAAGGCCTGTCGAGCCGCCTCAAACACTTCCTCCTGCGTGGCTCCCGGATTTCCGTAGCGGATATTCTCTTCGATGGCGCCGTTAAAGATGTGGTTCTTTTGGAGTACGAGGCCGATATTGCTCCTCAGAAAATGGGTGTCGTACTCCCTCAGCGGCACGCCGTCGAGGAAGATTTCGCCCGAAGTGGGTTCGTAAAATTTATCCAACAGGTTCACGATGGTGCTTTTACCTGCGCCGCTCAGCCCGACTAAGGCTGTGATCTTGTCTGGCAGCACTTCCATGTTGACGTTAAAGAGCGCATTGGTTCCATTTGGATAAGTGAAACTCACGTCCCTCAGCTCAAATCTTCCCTCAATTTTCTCGGGCTTGTACCTGCCGGAGTTTTCCGTCTCCTGATCGGCATTCAAAATATCGAAGAAACTTTCGGAGTAAATCATGGCGTCGTTCATCTCGTCAAAGATGCGGTGCAGTTGCCCGATGGGCGCCGTGACGTTGTTGAACAGCAGAATGTGAAACATGATCATGCCGATGCTCATCTTTCCGTCTAAAACCAGATAGGCCGTGAGGATGATGATGATGACCACGCCGATTTGCTCGACAAAGGATTTGATGCCGTTAAAAATAAACCCGGTGCGCTGGGTCTTCAACTGGTTTTCGGTCATGTCATATTGAATCTGATCCTGTTTATCCGATTCAATTTTTTCGCGATTGAAAGATTTGATGACCGTAATCGCCTCGATGATATTGACGATACCCTGGCTCTTGCTCTCCCTGAAATGCCGCATCTTCCGGCGCCATCCGCTGAGGATTTGCGCCTGCTTTACAGTGATGAAAATATAAATCGGCACAATGCACAGACCGACTAAGCCCACCCAGAAGTTGGCGTTGAACATCAGCGCCAGAGCGATGAAGGAGTTGGCAAAAAGCGGCAGGATATTGATGAAGAAATTCTGTACTAAGCGGGTCAGGCTTGAAATGCCGAGGTCAATCCGCGTCTGCAATTTCCCCGATTCGTTATCAGTAGAGGTGAAGAAGGCCATCCTATAGGTCAGGATTTTATCCACTACATCCTGAGCCAGATCCCGGGAAATGTAGATGCGCAGCTTTTCACCATAAAACTTCTGCCCAAAGGTGATGACAACGTTGATAATCTCCTTGGACATCAGGATGATCGTGATAGTGACCAGGATGTAGAGACCCTCGCTCAGACCTTTGCCCGCTTCCACCAATTTATTGACTTCGTCAACGGTGTATTTTAAAGTCAGTGCGTTTACCTGGGCGGTAAAAGAACCAATTAAGGTCAGGAACAGGGCGCCAAAAACTAACCAGCGATATGGTTTAACGTAAGGCAGGAGGTTTTTAAAAAGCTGTATTAAAGGCATCAATAAGTTCAGGTTTCTTTTCAAAAAAGGTTTTACGGGAGGCTTAGATGAAATAAAGGAAAGGCGCAGAAGTCAGCACTTTGCCTGCTATTTGTGAACAAAAAACCACAGAGAGTTTGTAAAAAAGGCGCTAACGCTTTTGATAGAAAACCAGACCGGCCACAATAGTTTTCAAAATCTCTCCAGGGAATTTAGACTTTCAGAAATTGGTTTTTCAGTATCGAAAAGATTCAAGATTGCAGCTATTTAGGTTCCTTTGAAATTCAGTAGCAACCTCAGAGGAGGTTACAATCTGTTTCAGGTACGAAGTGAATTCGGGCTGATTTTCTCTTTCCTCATAAATCATCTGTGGGAAAAATCTGCGGAAAACTCTGTGCCGCAAGGATCGCCAGATAAATTCCATCGGCGCCTAAATCAGGATTTGCTCCTGTACAGCTTTCCGTAGTACTCCTCCAACATCCGCTTTACGGAGAATTGGCTCTTAGTCGTCAAGATGCTTTGGCGCATCATTTCTTCCCATTTCGGGCGATTGCGATAATAAGTGGGGATTACCTCCTTCGTCAGTACTTTGTAGAGCGACTTCAGGTCGTGTCTGTCCTGCACCGTCTGGTTTTCGTGCTCAAAGCCGCCGCCGATCTGCCAGCCGTTGACGCCGTGGATGCAGGCTTCCGGCCACCAGCCGTCGAGGACGCTGAAATTGAGGACGCCGTTCATCGCCGCCTTCATGCCGCTGGTGCCGCTGGCCTCCTTGGGTCGCAGGGGGTTGTTCAGCCATACGTCGGCGCCCCGCGTGAGGGCTGCGCCGATGGTCATATCGTAGTCGGCGAGGAACACAACAGACTGCGGGAACTTCTTACTCATTTCCACCAGATTGGCGATGATGGCCTTGCCGCTGTCGTCGAGCGGGTGAGCCTTTCCGGAAAAAACGATCTGCACCGTTCCGTCCTCTAACAATGGCGCGATGACCTTTGTATCTCGAAAAATCAGGTCGCTGCGCTTGTACGCTACTGCCCTTCTGGAAAAGCCGATAAGCAGTTTGGAAGGATCCAGCCGGACGCCATTGCGTTTCCGAATCAGCTCAATCAGCGCCTGCTTATTTTTCAAATGAGCCTCCCAGAGATCGCCCTCTCCGTTTGCCGCAGCGAGCATCGCCGAATCCACCCAGGTCGGCAGGTGGATGCCATTGGTGATGGCGATGATTTCAGAGCGGCGTCTGACATTTGCCCACATCTTATTGGCAGTCTCTCCGTGTAGCTGCGCCACGGCGTTGGATTTTTTCGACAGTCTCAGGGCGCCGACGGTCATGTTGAAAGGATCGCCCCCGAGTTTTACTAAGTGTTTCCTTTCCAGATTCAACTGGGCGCCCATATACAGCAGCCTGTCTATCGGGTGACTTTCATTGCCCTGAATGATGGGCGTGTGAGTGCTGAAAACGATCTTCCTGCGCACGCGCTTGACGGCGTCTTTGAAAGAGAGCGATTTGTGGGCTTCCATTTCTTCGCGGAGCAGTTCGAAGCCCGCAAAGAGCGCATGTCCCTCGTTGAAGTGATAGACGTCCACGCCGAGACCCAAAGCTCTCAAGGCTCTCACCCCGCCGATGCCAAGCACCATTTCCTGAGCAATGCGCTCTTCTCCAAACCAGCCATATAACTGACCCGTGATCCAGGCGTCTGCGTTTTCCGGAAGGTCGGTGTCGAGAAGGAGCAGGGGCGCATTTCCAAAAGTATTCGCGAGCCAGACCTTGCACCTGACATTCCTGTCGCGAATAGTCACATCCACCGTCGCGCCGGTATCTTTCAAGAAGTCGTATTTGTAGTTGTGGTAGGCGTCGAAGGGTTTGCCGTTTTCATCTAACATTTGGGCGCCGTAGCCCTGCTTCCACAGGAGGCCGATGCCTATGACCGGAAAGTTGTGGTCTTTGGCGCCTTTCAGATAGTCGCCCGCCAGGATGCCGAGGCCGCCTGCATAAATTTTAAAATCTGATTCTAAGCCGTACTCCATGCAGAAGTAGGCGACTCTGGGGAGCCTTTTTTCTTTTTTTGACATTGAGTTTATTGCTTTTTATTACCACGGAAGAAATGGAGAAATGGCTTCGATTGAGGTTTCTCCTTTTAGAGTAAATCATCTGCCAGGCAGTGGGAAATCTCTTCGGGAAAATCGCATCAACTGAAGCGACGAACGCCTTAGTCCATCTGGTGCATCTTGTAATTCCCTGAAATGACTAAGGAAGCGATAAGCTCGCTGGCTGGGACAAAGCGACCTTCGGCATCCTGAGAAAAGACGGAAAAGTTTTCATCTCCCATCAACTTCCCATTAGCGCCATAGCTCATCTTCGCTGTGATAAGTTCATAGACCCGGTCGTCGTCTAAATCAGCCAGCCAGGCATCCTGTTGAATGCAGTTGTCGCCTTCGCAGCGATAGTTAGCCAGGTCGGTAATTTTTTCCAATTTCCCTGCGGCGTCGTTCCACCTACAGAGGATCAGGTCGCTGGATATGTTTTGCCCCGGTATCCTGAGCACATAGAGGTTATTGTTTTCCACGCGATAGCAGGCGAATACGCCGCCGGCCTCATTCGGCTGAATGCCATCCGGAAGGAAAGGGAGCAAGTCTTCTCCAAACTGGGTTCCGGTATAAGGATAGTTTTCTGCATCGGGGTCTTCCTCCAATGTTGAAAAGACGTGCATTTTGAGAATATTCACTTCGTCAAAGAGATTGTACACCGCAGCGTTGACAGCGGGCGTTGAGGGCGCATCCACATCTTCCGTATCCTGAGAGGAAGGCTGATTAGACTGGCAGGCCATGAACGGCAGGCAGACTAAGAGGTAAAAGAAATTTTTCATGACTAAAAAGCTGGTATTTAATTCTAAGCCCGATTTTTTTCCGCCGTGCTCGTTTGAGAGGCTAAAATCGGAAGCGCTCAAAAGTACAAGGGAAAGGAGGAATTCCGAAAGATTAACTGCGATTCGATAGCATTTCAGGGCTAATTCCCTCTCCGGAAAAAAAATTGCGAAGGGAATCCAAAAAAAATTGCAGGTTGATTTTCCCTCAACTGCCAATTATTCGCGGGAGTTACTTGCAGAAAATTGCCTACGCTTAAAAATGTCCATTCAACATATTGAAGGCGCCCCGTTTAAACAGAGGAGGCTTTTTTTCAAAAAAAAATGGGAGAAGGGGAAAAGAAAAAAGCAGGAAACAGGCGCTAAGCGGCAGGGAACCAAAAGCTTTTCCAGATTTTTGCGACCGGACTTCTCCCTGGGATTTAGAGACTGACGAATCGAAATCCCGAGGCAGCCCATCGCTCTTTTCTTTTTCACCAGCGCTAAGGATACTTAGCCGAAATCCAGTCCAATGCTCATCAATCTCGTTTCAGATACGGTCACGAAACCGACGCCCGACATGCTCGAAGCTATGTTTGCCGCCGAAGTTGGCGACGACGTTTTTGGAGAAGACCCGACCGTCAATGCCCTACAGGAAAAAGCCGCCGCCCTGTTCGGTCAGGAAGCCGCTCTGTTTTGCCCCTCCGGCACCATGACCAACCAAATCGCCGTCAAGGTACACACCCAGCCGCTCGACGAACTCATTTGCGATCACTACTCGCACGTCTATCAATACGAAGCGGGCGGCTACGCTTTCAACTCCGGCGTTGGGGTCAGCCTCATCGCCGGCCTCAACGGGAAAATTACCGCCCCTCAGATTGAAGCCGCCATCAAACCCGTCCAGGACTGGCTGCCCCTCAGCCGCCTCGTAGTTTTGGAAAATACCGCCAACAAAGGCGGCGGCAGCCTTTACACCCTCGACGAAGCGCTTCCCATTCATCAGCTATGTCGGGAAAGGAAATTACGGCTCCACCTCGACGGCGCCCGCCTGTTCAACGCCTTAGTCGAAACGGGCGAGACTGCGCAGCAGTGGGGCGCTCTGTTCGACTCCATATCCATCTGCCTGTCGAAAGGTCTTGGCGCCCCCGTCGGTTCCCTCCTCATCGGCCGGCGCGAGTTCATCCAAAAAGCCCGCCGGGTGCGCAAGGTCATGGGCGGCGGCATGAGGCAGGCGGGCTATCTCGCCGCGGCAGGCATCTACGCCCTCGACCATCAGGTTCAACGACTGAAGACCGACAACGAGCGCGCAAAGATTTTGGGAGAGACCCTGCAAGCCCTGCCCTGGGTAGCGGAGGTTCGCCCCGTCCAGACCAACATCGTCATCTTCGACCTGCGCCCCCCTCTTACAGCCGATAGTTTTTTAAAAAAATTATTGGGAAATGGCGTGGCGGCCTCTGCATTCGGTCCGGCTACCGTCCGCTTTGTCACCCATTTAGACTTCAGCGCAACCATGCTCGAAAAAACATTGGAGGTTTTGAAAAAAATAAAAATTGAAGAGAGGGTTTGAAAATTCAAAAAAATATGACTAAATTCGTCAGGAAATTAAATGTCATAAAATGAAAACCCTTTTCACCCTGCTCAAAGAAACCCGTCAGGCGCAAAACCTCAAGTTCAAAGACATTGGCGCCAGCACCGGAATAGACCAGGCGCTGCTCAGCAAATTCGAAAACGGCAACCGCCTGCCGACAGCAGAACAAATCAATCTGCTGGCCAATGCCTATGGGCTGGATTCGAAAGAACTGCGCAAACTCTGGCTGGCTGAGAAGGTGCTACAGGTCGTCCGGTACGAGCCACAGGCCGCCGAGGTACTGGCCGTCGCCGAAAGCCGGGTCGAGTTTCTGACCGGCAAACGCTCCTTAGAGACGCCCAGCCTTCCTTTTGATTTGCAGAAAAAACTGGCCGTCATTGACGAGTTAAAAGCAAAATGGCAGGCGCTCAGGCCGCTTAATTCAGCACAGTTGAAAAAAATGCAGGCCTTTTTCAAGGTAGAATACACCTTCGAAAGCAACCGCATTGAAGGCAATACGCTGAGCCTTCAGGAGACCGGCCTCGTCGTCAACGAGGGGCTAACCATCAGCAATAAGCCCATGCGGGAGCACCTCGAAGCCATCAACCATGCCGAGGCCGTGGATCTCATTGTAGAGCTGGCTCAGAGGCGGGAAGATCTCAGCCGCAGCAGCCTGCTCGAACTGCATGCGCTCGTCCTACGGGGCATTGATCGCGAAGGCGCCGGCCGCTATCGCAGCGTGCCGGTACGCATCTCCGGCAGCCGGCACGAGCCGCCGCAGCACTATCTGCTCGACAAGCTCATGGAGGACTACTTCCTCCACTATCGCTCGCAGTTGGGAGCGATGCATCCCGTTGTCTTAGCCGCCGAAATGCACGAGCGCTTAGTGAGCATTCACCCGTTCATTGACGGCAACGGGCGCAGCTCCCGCTTAGTGATGAATCTGATTCTGCTGCGCAACGGCTACACCATCGCCAATCTCAAAGGCGACAACAATTCCAGATTAGCCTACTACCAGGCGCTTGAAAAAGTGCAGGTGGACAATGAACCGGAAGTCTTCTACCATTTAGTGGCAGACGCCGTGGAAAGCTCTCTGAGGGCGCACCTGCAATTGGCTTAATACAGTTCGGCGGACTGGCGTTCAGGTGGAACCAGCTCCCGCCTGAGCCGATTTTTTGAGCGCGCGAGCGAGGGAGGTTACGGATTGGCGCAGATTGTTTCCACAGCTTATTGATGGGCGCTGCGCAGGACAATGTTATCAGAATCCAGCCCGTCTTTTTGCATAGCCGCTTCCACGTCGGCGCAGGGTCGCAGACTACCATCATTTATTATTCTAAAAACTTCATAGTCAAATGAGCGGGCGTATTCCACCGCCTTGCGATGCGATTCGTTTTGTCCGGTGGTAGCGAGGTACTCCATGACGATGACGGGGCGGTGTTTTGCTATGAATCTCTCCATGCCTCGCAATACTTGAGGCTCGGCGCCCTCGACATCAATTTTTATGAGGGTCGGTAAAATGGGAGCGGCCTCCGCGCTATGCTTTTGATTTAGTTCCGCAAAAAAATCATCTAAGCGCCGCCCCTGCACTTCGATGCGCTTTGGTGGATTGGCTCTCAGCCAGGCGGCATCTTCCGGATCCGGTAAGACGAGGGAATTGTACTCTGAAAAAAGAGCGGGGAACTCGCTGAACATCAGGATTTTATTTTCGTCGGACGCTGCGCGATGGAGAGCTGCGACCGTTCCAGACTGCGCCGTATTTTTTTTCAAAATTTCAAAGGTCGAATTGGAAGCTTCGAAAGCGAAAACCCGCCCTGTCTCGCCCGTTAGCCGGGCGGCCAGCAAAGTAAAAAAACCGAAATGCGCCCCTACATCGCAAAACACATCGCCTGGCCGGAGGGTCTTTATCAGAAACCTGGCGAGGCGTATTTCGGAGTCGTGTGTCTTGGCGCCGAAGAGAAATATCTCGGTGGCGGAGGGCAGAACGACTTCCATTTCGGCGCCGAAGAAAGTGCGGGCTTTGGCATACCTGCCCCGCTTCCGCAGGGGATAAACCAATCTCCAATAGCCGATGGCAGACAGGTAGCGAAGGGGGTTTTTGAAAAACCGCCCCGGTACGCCGCCCTGCGCCAGGCGCTCGATGGCGTCCAATTCTTTTATTAAGGTTTCGTCCATCCGATTTTTTTCCCGAAGATTTAAAATTCCTCCTCTACCTGCCCATGTGAACCAGTAAGACTGATACATCCGCCGGGGAGACGCCGCTGATGCGACTGGCTTGGCCGATAGTGCGAGGTTTGATTTTATTCAGCCTCTCTCTGGCCTCTTTGGAGAGGGCGTTCAATTGCTGGAAATCAAAATCTTCCAGAATGCGCACCGATTCTAAGCGATTCATTTTGTCCACCATCTCCTGCTCTTTTCGGATATAGCCTTCGTACTTCATGCGGATTTCGGCGTCGTTGAGGAACTCCTCGTCATAGCGGGAGCAGAAGGCGTCCACCGCCGGCAGCGCCTCTCTCAGAGCCTTCATGTCCACGTGGGGGCGCAACAGTACGCCGTGCAGTTTCACCTGCTGGCGGATGGGCGAAGAGCCGATGCGCTCCAGATAGCCGTTGATGCTGTCCGGCGAGAGGCTGTAGTTCTCAAAGAATTTCTCTATTTCTTTGGAGGCGGTTTCTTTGGCCTGCACCCTTTCCATGCGCCGACTCAGGTCTGAGTCTTGCAAAGGCCGCCCCGCCCATTGGCCGTCTCGCTCCGCTAATTGCCAGGCGTAGTGCGTGAGACGGGTATCGGCATTGTCCTGGCGCAGCAGGATGCGATACTCGGCGCGGGAGGTAAACATGCGATACGGCTCATCCACTCCCTTGTTGATCAGGTCGTCAATGAGCACGCCGATATAGGCTTCGGAGCGCTTCAAGATAAGAGGTTCCTGATCTCGGATGGCTAAGTGGGCGTTGAAGCCCGCCATTTGTCCTTGGCAGCCCGCTTCCTCGTAGCCCGTGGTGCCGTTGATTTGTCCCGCAAAAAAGAGGTTTTTGATCAGGTGCGTCTCCAATGAAAGTTTCAACTGGTAGGGCGGGAAGTAGTCGTATTCGATAGCGTAGCCAGGCCGGAACATTTTGGCGTTTTCAAATCCGACAATCCGGCGCAGCGCCTTATACTGCACGTCTTCCGGCAGGGAGGACGAAAAGCCGTTGACATACACCTCGCAGGTGTCCCAGCCTTCCGGTTCCACAAAAATCTGGTGGCGCTCCTTGTCGGCAAAGCGGTTGATCTTGTCTTCAATACTGGGGCAGTAGCGGGGACCGACACCCTTGATTCGCCCCTGAAACATCGGCGATTTGTCGAAGCCCTCTTTCAGGATTTCGTGTACTTCCGCACTGGTGTAGGTGATGTGGCAGGGCAGTTGTTTTTCCAGAACGGGCGTATCCGTGTAGCTGAATTTCCCCGGAGGATTATCGCCCTCCTGAATTTCCATGCGGGAATAGTCGAGCGAGCGCCCGTCGAGGCGGGGAGGGGTTCCGGTTTTCATTCGTCCCGATTCGAAGCCCAGTTCGACGAGTTGTTCGGTGATGCCTTTGGCGGCTCGTTCGCCGGCGCGGCCTCCTCCAAACTGCTTTTCTCCGATATGGATAATGCCATTCAGGAAAGTGCCATTGGTCAGCACAACAGCCCGGCTTTCAATCTCTAATCCCATGCTGGTGCGCACGCCGCAGACCCGATCGCCTTTCACTATGATGGAAGTAACCATTTCCTGCCAAAAGTCAATATTGGGATGAGCCTCCAGCATCTGACGCCATTTGGCGGCAAAGCGCATGCGATCGCTCTGGGCGCGGGGGCTCCACATAGCAGGTCCTTTGGAGCGGTTCAACATGCGAAACTGGATAGCCGTGTGGTCGGTCACGATACCCGAATAGCCTCCGAGTGCGTCAATCTCGCGGGCGATCTGGCCTTTGGCTACTCCGCCCATGGCTGGGTTGCAACTCATCTGGGCGATGGTCTGCATGTTCATCGTCACTAACATGACTTTGGAGCCGAGATTGGCCGCCGCCACCGCCGCCTCGCAGCCTGCATGGCCGCCGCCCACTACGATGATATCATAAATTGGAAACATGATCTTGTTGGTAAAAAATTATTGGTCTGGGGTTCCCGCTGATTGCGTTGGCTCTAATGCGGATTTCTCGCAGTTTTTTTTTTAAAAAAACGCTTTCCCGTCCGCCCTTTCTTTTTTTTAAATTTTTAAAAAAGTTTGCAAAAATATAAAAATGAATTTTTTCAAAAACCTCTGTGGGGAAGGGGGGCGATGAAAGGCCTCATAACAACATGAAATAAAATACCTTTGTTTCTTCTTTTAAAAAAGCAAACTGCCACCCGACATGATTCTTTTCTTTGGAAACCCGAAAACCAAAGTTTACGCCGTTCAAACCGACCAATCCTTATCTGGCAACGACATCCAAAAACTCGTCTGGCTCTTTGGCGAGGCGCCGCAGATTCCGTCCGAAAGCATTGCCGGGCCTTTTGTCGGCCCCCGCGCGACGATGATTTCTCCCTGGAGCACCAACGCCGTGGAAATTACGCAAAACATGGCGATCTCCGGCGTCCGCCGCATGGAAGAATTTTTCAAAATAAAAGAGGGCGAGGGTTACGACCCCATGCTGTCGCAGAAATTTGCCCAACTCGATCAGGACATTTTCGCCATCCACATCGAGCCGGCGCCCATTCTCGAAATCGGGGACATCGCCGCCTTCAACGAGCAGGAAGGGCTGGCGCTCAGTCAGGAGGAGATCGCCTATTTGGAAGGCGTAGCTGTGCGCATTGGCCGCCGGCTGACCGACTCGGAGGTGTTTGGCTTTTCGCAGGTCAACAGCGAACACTGCCGCCACAAGATATTCAACGGGGTCTTCGTCATTGACGGAGTGGAAAAACCCGTTTCCCTTTTTAAACTCATCAAAAAAACGACCGCCGAAAATCCCAACGGCGTGGTGTCGGCCTACAAGGACAATGTGGCTTTTCTGCGGGGACCCGAGCTGACTCAGTTTTCTCCCGCCCGCCCCGACGCACCCGATTTCTATGAAAAAAAACGGTTTGAGTCGGTGCTGTCGCTGAAGGCGGAAACCCATAATTTCCCCACTACCGTAGAGCCTTTCAACGGCGCCGCCACTGGCTCCGGCGGTGAAATCCGCGACCGCTTAGCGGGCGGGCAGGGATCTATTCCATTGGCGGGGACTGCGGTGTATATGACCGCCTACAGCCGCCTCGCCAAAAACCGCCCCTGGGAAAAGAGCATGCAGGAAAGGAAATGGCTCTATCAGACGCCATTGGATATTTTGATAAAAGCCAGCAATGGCGCTTCCGATTTCGGCAATAAATTCGGGCAGCCGCTCATTGCCGGTTCGCTGCTGAGCTTCGAGCACGAAGAGGCGGGTCGGCGCTTAGGGTTCGACAAGGTAGTCATGCTGGCGGGCGGCATCGGCTATGGCAAGGCGGCGCAGGCGCAAAAGGGGCAGCCTCAGCCCGGCGACAAAATCGTGGTCATGGGTGGGGACAACTACCGCATTGGTATGGGCGGCGCCGCCGTATCTTCCGCCGACACCGGCGAACTCGATATGGCCATCACCCTGAATGCCGTACAGCGCTCGAATCCCGAAATGCAAAAGCGGGTGGCCAACGCCGTGCGGAGCGCCGTGGAGAGCGGGGACAATTTCATCGTATCCATCCACGATCATGGGGCGGGCGGCCACCTCAACTGCCTCTCTGAATTAGTGGAGACCACCGGCGGCGCAATTGACTTAGACAAACTGCCCATCGGCGACCCTACCCTCTCCGCCAAAGAAATCATCGGCAACGAGTCGCAGGAGCGCATGGGCTTAGTCATCGCTCAAAAAAACATGGAGACCCTGCGCAGGATTGCGGAACGGGAGCGGGCGCCGATGTACGAAGTGGGCGAGGTCACGGGCGATATGCGCTTCAGCTTTCAGTCTTCTTCCAAAGGCGACAAGCCCATGGATTTGGCGCTGACCGACATGTTTGGCAGCTCGCCTAAGACGGTGATGAGCGACAAAAGCGCCGACCGCCGCTTTGCCGGATTGGACTACAAGGCCGGAGACATTCAGCGCTATATTCGGGAGGTGCTGCGCTTAGAAGCTGTCGCCTGCAAAGACTGGCTGACCAACAAGGTGGATCGCTGCGTGGGCGGCCTCGTCGCCAAACAGCAATGCGCCGGCTCTCTGCAACTGCCGCTCAACGACTGCGGCGTCATGGCGCTCGACTACGACGGCAAAAGCGGCCTCGCCACTTCTATCGGCCACAGTCCCTTGAGCGGTCTGATTGACCCTGTGGCCGGCAGCAGGAATTCCGTCGCCGAGGCGCTGACCAATATCATCTGGGCGCCATTAGAAAAGGGACTGCGCTCGGTGTCTCTCTCCGCCAACTGGATGTGGCCCTGCAAAAACGAGGGCGAAGACGCCCGCCTGTACGTGGCGGTGGAGGCCATCTCGGATTTTGCCATAGCGCTGGGGGTCAACATTCCGACGGGCAAGGACTCGCTTTCGATGAAGCAAAAATACCCCGACGGCAGCGAGGTCATCTCTCCGGGCACGGTCATCGTCTCCGCCGCCGCCCATTGCGAGGATCGCCGCGGCGTGGTCGAACCCGTCCTGCAAAAAAACGGCGGGGCTATCTACTACCTGAATCTCTCGCAGGACGACTACCGCTTAGGCGGCTCTTCCTTCGCCCAGACGAGGAACCGGATTGGAGAAAAGGCGCCGACTGTGCGAGACGCCGCCTATTTTGCCAAAGCTTTCGAGGCTCTACAGGGGCTGATCAAAGCCGGTTTGGTGTCGGCAGGGCACGACGTTTCGGCGGGCGGGCTGTTGACCTGCCTTTTGGAAATGTGCTTTGCCGATCTCGATTTGGGCGCCCGAATTGACCTAACGGAATTGGGCGAGGCCGATTCGGTGAAATTGCTCTTTGCCGAAAACAGCAGCGTGGTTTTTCAGGCTAAAGATTCCTCCGCAGAGGCGGCGCTCAAAGCTGCCGGAGTTTCATTTTTCAAAATAGGAGAACCCACCGATACGCCTTTTTTATTTTTAAAAAATGGTCGGGAAAAGCGGCGTTTTGACATTTCTAAATTGCGGGATGTCTGGTATGAAACTTCCTATCTCCTCGACCGCCATCAGACTGCGGGCGATCTCGCCGCCCGGCGTTTTGAAAATTACAAGAGACAACCTCTACATTTTATTTTTCCAAAAAAATTTACGGGAGAACGGCCATTGCGGAGCGAATCTAAATCCCGTATAAAGGCGGCCATCATCCGGGAAAAGGGCAGCAATTCCGAGCGGGAAATGGCGCATGCGCTCTACCTCGCCGGCTTCGATGTGAAAGACGTCCACATGACCGACCTCATCAGCGAACGGGAGACATTGGAAGACGTGCGCTTCATCTGCGCCGTGGGAGGCTTTTCCAATTCCGACGTACTCGGCTCGGCCAAGGGTTGGGCGGGGGCTTTTTTATACAATGAAAAGGCAAAGCGGGCATTGGACAATTTCTTCCGACGCGAAGACGCGCTCTCCCTCGGCATCTGCAACGGCGCCCAGCTTTTTATCGAACTGAACCTGGTTAATCCGGAGCACGAGCAGCGCTCCCGCCTGCTGCACAACGATTCGCAGAAGTTTGACTGCGTCTTCACCTCGGTAGTCATTCCGGAAAACAATTCGGTCATGCTGTCCTCTCTGGCCGGTAGCCGCTTAGGTATCTGGTCCAGCCACGGGGAGGGGAAATTCCGGCTTCCCCTGCCTAAAGACCGCTACAACATCGTCGCGGAATTTGGCTACGACGCCTATCCTGCCTGCCCCAACGGCAGCGATTACAATGTCGCTATGCTGGCCAGCGCCGACGGGCGGCACCTGGTATCCATGCCCCATATCGAGCGTTCTATGTTCCGCTGGAACTGGGCGCATTACCCGGCTGAGCGCCGCAGCGACGACATCTCGCCCTGGATAGAGGCGTTTCTGAATGCGCGGCGGTGGTTGGAGGCGAGATAGGGCGGCGGTATCCGGCAGCTAGCGGGGGGCTTTTTGACAGTGGAGAAAATTAGTTTGAGTTCACTTCGGATCTGACGGGGTTTTTCTTAAAATAAAGAAGGTAAAAGCATCCTATCGCGCAAGGCTGCGAAAACATGGCGTCCTCGCGAGACGAAATGAGAGGGGCGCATTTTTCTACCAACATGTAATCCCTAATGGGATTGAAAGGGAGACGAATAATAAGTATGATAAAATCGAACGCGCCGGCAGGCAAAAAATATCGGTAAAAAGCCATTCAAAAATGCGGTTTGTGCCGTAGGTATAAAATGTTAGCGGGGGAGGCAAAAGAACAGGCGACTTTAGATACACGGATATCTAAAGTCGCCTTTCTGTTATGGCGGGGAGCCTTGCTAAATTATTGCTTTACCAATTTTACCGTTCTCGATGTTTCACCTATTCGGAAGCTCAGGAGATAGACTCCTGGGGGGAGATCGGAGATATCCTGAGAGGCGGCGGGGTTTTTCAGGAGTTTGACGGGCTGACCGAGCAGGTTGGAAATGACCAGTTCATCAAATTTCAGTTTAGACTGGATAAAAAACTGTCCGGTGGCGGGGTTGGGATATATCTGTATTTTTTCACCTAAAAGTTCTTCTGCGGCGCTGTTGAGTGGGATGATGTCGGCGGCGTAGCGGGGCAGGAACTGGTAGCCGCCGTCGCAGGGGCTGGTATTGTCGAACTGGCTGCCGAGGCCGGTGGCGTGGAAGGGGCCGGTGGGTGCGGGCATGGTGGACAATTCGCAGTCGTTGTCAATGCGCATGATGTTGGTGAAGGTTCCGTTGGTCACGTCCACGTTGAAGCTGCTGCCGTTGCCGAGCCATTGCGAGGGGTTGACCATGGTCAGGTTGGTCAGTTGGATCAATTCAGATTCGAACTGCTCGTCAATGAAGGTAGTAACCTGCGGCGTAGCAAGGGTGTTGCCGGAGGATACGAACCACAAAGTATCCGCTTCGATCTGGGTCAAGCAGTTGAATTCGGAAATCGTACCCTGTACCACTACCCTGTCGCCTTCTTTCACGGCATAGCCGAATTTTTTATTTCCAAATACGGTGATACCGCCCGTGGGGTCAATAATGACAAACTGAATGGAGGGGGTAATACCCTGAATATCAATCCCGTGTACGATGCCTTCGAGCTGGCAGGTAAGACCCAGAGAATCGGGATGGCCGCTGGCATTCACCGTGGTGACGGGAGCAATATCATAAGCCGGATAGGAAATCTGGCAGCCGACAGTGACCGTGACAGTAGCCTGATCGCAACCTGCTGCATCGCATACTTCGTAGGTAAAGACGTCTGTGCCGCAAAAATCTGTATTGGGTGCGTAGGTGATGTTCTCCAATCCGTTGACGATAGCGGAGCCATTGGCCGGCGGAGTTGTCACTGTCAGAGAGGTCAGCGGAATGGGTTGGATATCGTTGGCTAAGACATTAATGGTAACAGCCGTATTAAAAGGCGTCTGCGCAGAATCGTCTTTGGCAATGACCGTGGTGGGCGCTGTGACGGAATAAGCGCAGGTGGGGAATGGAATGGGAGCGCTGGCGTTGTTGGGCACGTTGTCGAGCGCATCTACGCCGCTGAATTCCCAGTTATCCAAAACGAAGGTACTGCCGTCGGGGCCGGTTCCGCTCTTGCGGTAAGCCCAGCCGTCGGTGTAGAGCCAGGGCAGGTTGCCGCCGGAGTGAGTCACCTCTCCGAAGACGTCAATCACCTGATTGTTTTCGTACAGCACGATGGCATCGTCGCCGTTGATGTTGACGGCGCCGCCCGTAAAATCTACCTCGAAGCCAAAGAAGTCCAAAAATTTGGCGGCGTCGTCGGCTAAATAGAAACACTCCCCTGCATTGAGCGATACGGCGGGAAGCACCGTCTCCACGCCGATAGAGCCGCTGCCGTTGTTGGCGGACTCGACGCCAAACACGCTCAGGTCGGGGATATGCTGAAGGGCCTGCAATTCGATGCCTTTGACTCCGGCTCCGGCAGGCTGGGTGTCGTAGATTCCCGTAATGAGCAGGCTATTCGTCTGGAGGGCATCGTTGTCGAGAATGGTCAGGGTGAATAGCTGGCCATTCGATGTAATGGTCGCATCGCCGGTCGGATTCGTAAGTTCCAACACTAAGATTTCAGGGATTTCAATTTCGGCATCATCCACGATTTGGATGGCAATTTCAACCGTATCGCCAGCCGTCCCCGCCGGCAGGCTCAGCGTTATCGGCAAATCGAGGACATAGTCGCCGTTGGAGACCGTTGAGAGGGGGCTGAGCGAAACGGTGACCGTCACCGGCGTTGGGCTGACTCCGGAGAAAACGACATTGGTGTAAACCGTTCCGGCATTTTCTAAGACAGAAATATTAGTTGGACTGAATCCGATGAGGGTTCCCGTCGGGCAATTGGAGGCAGCCCCGGGATTGGCTAAGATTTCCACCACTCCGATAAATACGCCGGTGGGGGTGGTAGCCGCCGCCCAGTTAGCTGGATCGTTATTATCTGAATCGTAATCGCAGAGCACGTTGGAGGGGCCTTGTCCGTTGGCGGCAACCGGCCATCCTCCCGTCCCCGCTTTGTAGGCTACGGAGTCAACGACCACGTCGCTCGCATTTTTCAGTTTGATGGTTTCACCGGTATTGTTGAGGGCGCCGGTTCCATCCCATTGGAAAGCCGCAAGGCCAAAGGCAGCCTGAAAGCCCTGGGCGTTGTTGCACACGACGACGTATTCGCCGGCGCCGAGGGTGAAGGATGGGAAGGTAAATTCTACCGCCTGGGTCACCTGCCAGCCCGTCATGTCCACCGCTGAACTTCCATTATTGTAAAATTCCACGTATTCCAAAGTATCCGGGCCGGGAGGATTGTACATGAATTCGGTGATGATGACCCCGCCCTGCGAGGAGGCCGGCACTACGGTAACCGACCCGGTCATGCCCATCGCAAAGTGCAGGTCGCAGTGGTACTGGTAGGCGCCGACAGTATTGAAGGTAAAGGAGTAATCCCAGGGGGCGGGCAGCGGGTTGCCGCTGTTGAATCCGACGGGATTGTCGGGGTAGCTCTGGGCTGAGCCGTTGATATTGTGCATTCCATTTTGGTTTACCCAGGTGACAGTTTCGCCTGCCTGGATGGTCAGGTTTTGGGGAGTGAAGGAAAATTCGTTGACTAATACGGTGTGCTGAGCCGACGCCGTCAGACAAACGGCAAGGAGCGCCATCAGTGTAAAAATTGACTTTTTCATAAAGTGAGCATTTTGAGTGGTTTGATAAGAAGTCCGCACAGGGAATACGAGCAAAAGTAATTTTTCCGAACGTAAGACCGGCAAGGGAAGGAGAAAATATTGGAAAATGCGAGGCGGGGAGAGACGAGGATGGGAGGGTTTTTGAGCAGATCTATAGGGAGTTCCAAAAAAAACCGACCGCCTTCGGCGATATGGGTTTGCCCTTCTAACTTTACTCGATATGCTTTCCGTTCAGTCGTGGCTGCGGCTTCGCACGCAGCCTCTCCTTCTCTACCGGTAAAGCTCGTATCGCTTAACAGAATGAATGATATGAACCTCTATACCTGGGAGGCCAGGCGGAAGCCAATGATCATACCGCTATCGCCTGGGCTGCTGCCGTCGCGATTAGCACTTCGGCAGTACTGCGCATCGTAGTCTCAGCAACCGCCGGGCAGCATGCGGTAGATACCTGAATTCGGCTCCTGAGTATCTATCTGCTCTTCCTTTGTATAGTCGCCACCAGTCACTACACCATTCCAACACATTCCCATGCATAACGTATAAGCCTCAGGCACTCGGCGCAAAACTGCCTACAGGAATAGTCTTTCCCCTGTATTTCCCTTTCGCATTCCCGTTGTAGGGATAATTACCATCGTAATTCGCCTGCCCGGTCGTCAGATTCTTGCCAGTATGAAAGGGTGTTGTCGTACCTGCCCGGCAGGCATACTCCCACTCCACCTCTGTCGGAAGACGCATTCCCATCCAGTCTGCAAAGGCTAAGGCGTCATTCCAACTGACATGGATTACAGGATGATTGTATTCACTCCGATTGCGAAGCTTGCCATACGTATTATGCCCAATTTATCCCCTTATGTTTTTCCCATTTAGAATCGGTTAAAAAATAATTATAGTCCTCCTTTTCTGCATCCGTTTGATAGCCTGTAGCTGTCACAAAGGATTCAAACTGAGCTGCCGTCACTGCGTACTTACTCATCTTAAATGCGCTTAGCGTAACACGGTGCTGGAGACGTTCACGATCAAGTCTCTCTGGTTCATTTTTAGGGCTTTTCATCATGAAACTACCGGCGGGGATGGGGATCGTCTCGATTTGGAGTTTAGAAAGTCTATCGTTTCTTTCTATTTCGCTTGCTTTACTCTTTGCTGCTTCGGCGTATATGCCTTTGGGATATTCTTCTAAATAGCTTTCATAGGCAGGCTTCGTACCGATAGGTTGGACAGAATCCCAATAGCTTGCCTCATCCTGCGCTTCTGCTGCTGCTTTTGCATACACACTATTTGGGTATTTTTCCAGGAAATTCTCGTAGGAATTCTGTGTATTTTTCTTTTCTGCTTCTTTCCAGGCAATTCCCCCTTTTGCTGATTTCACATATTTTCCATCTGGGTATTTATTAAATAATTTTCATAAGAAGATATCGTATTTACGTTTTGGGCAAGTCTTCAGGCGCGCTCTTCAGCCGGTGTTGGTGGGATTTTCTCAGGTGTATTCCCAGATGGTTTTGGGGAGGGAGTAGGCGAGAGTATTTGATAGATCAACTCATTTCCTTCATTTTTATATTTACTGTCAGGGTAGCTTTTAAGGAATGCCTTTATCGCCTCTTTTGTATCGGCTTTTTTTGTCTTCTCCCAGGCTATATCTTCTTTTAGGTGTAGTACAAACTTCCCGCTTTGATGGCCAGCTAACTGTAAGATCTCGCCAATAGGTTGCTGGTCGCTGCGGGTATTTGCTTTCACCCGTTCCACTACCTTTTCACAAAGCGAAGAAACCGTAATCGCTTGTTTAACATGTCGCAGATGATAAAATAGCGCTTCAGCAAAGGGGCTATTACTGCCAGGCTCTCCATCGGATACTGTTTGCAATCTCCCGCTGGCCAGCCCATAGCGACTGGGACTATTTTTATCCCGATCGGGAAGGTGTTTTCTTGCGCTTTTGGTTAGAAATAGCGAACCTGAATAACTGGAGTCAATCACCAGAAAAGTGTGGCGACTATTAATCGCAGCGATGTATTTCTCCAAATTGGGACTGGACAGGTATTGAATTGTCTTCTCAGGTTTGCCTCTATTGGAATCCAGTAACCCGTATCAAAGTCTTCATCGTACTCACCATGTCCCGAGAAATAAATAAGGATATTATCATTGGGTGTTACGGTCTTTACCGCCCACTTGAAGACCTCCTCCATCCCCTCTAAGGTTGCTTTTTCATTGAAAAGTATTTCAGTATTTTTCTTTTCAAGCTCATGACGACCTGTCAGTTCAGTAAGCAGGTCGCCGGCGTCTTTGACGCAGTTATATAGGCGGGAGCAATGCAGATATTCATTAATCGCAATGAGTAGCAGGTAATTGATTCCTTATTGGGTAGAGGATTCTGTCATTTCGAAAGAAGTTGCCAGAGTTTCAAATTGACAGAAGCAAATTTGGTCAAAGGATTTAATTTATCAGGTAATGGCGGAGGTAGTGTTGGGGTTCCCGCAGGCTTTCTCCTCAACAAATCAGGCGGCGACATTCCGCCGCCGCCTGAAAGCTATACACCAAAAAGTATCATTTTTCTATTAACCTTATTTGCCCGTGGCGCTGTTTGGAGGGATCAGGGGGTTGCAAGGTCCGATGATTGCGTCTAACTCGCCGTTGGGCATCACTTCAAACTCAGGCTGGAGAGTAATGCTTTCGCCGGCCTGGAAGACGACTATGTTGTTGGCGGGCACTGAGCCGTCGGAAATAATCTCGATGGCTGCCTGGTAAGTTCCGCTGTCAATGTCGCCACTAATGGAGAGCAGGGGCGGGCAGGGATTCACTATGTCGTCGTTTCTGATGACGCCGACAGCCGTCGCCTCTGCCAGGTCGGTATTGCAATTGGCGAGGTCGGTCAGGGTAATGGTAAACTCTTCATCCTGCTCGAAGTCGGTGTCGCCGGCTATGGAGATGGCGAGCGTCTTAGAGGTTTCTTCCGGCAGGAAGTTAACCGTACCGGATGGGAAGCTTCCTCCAAAATCATCGGCGTCGGCGGGGTTGGCGCCTGAGCCGGAGACGGCATATAGCACCGAGGTGGCGCCTGTGGTCAGGCCGCTGCGCGAGATGGTAAAAATGAAGTCGGTCGGGCCGCTGTCGCCTTCTGCCTTATCGGCATCCGTGGCGGTAAGGGCGATGAGGGGCAGTGCATTGGTTTTGCCATTGGTATTTTGTCCACAGGTGGCGTACCAGGTCGAGTCTATTTTTTGAAGGGAGGAACCGACGACGGTATTTGCCGGCTGGGACACGCCCACGTCCACGCTGGTTTGCCCATTGGCCGGGCCATTGGTGGCGGTAAATACGCCCTCATAGCTGAGAAACTCGAAAGCAGTACCGTCGCAGGCCAGTGCGAAGCCATCGGGGCTGCCGTTTTGCAGGCCGACGACATTCCAGGAATAATAGGTGTAAGTTCCGTCGTCCTCACCGGCATCCATGGCGCTCAGCGCAGCGGAAGTGGGGAGGTAAGTTCCACCGCCGGAGCCGTTGTACAGCCAGATGGAGATCGTGGAAAGCTCTGCCTGGAAGCTATTCAGCACCGCCACTTCTATGAACTCGCCTATATCGGCGCCTTCGTTATCGTAGTGGAATTCGTTGATGAATACCACCCCGGCAGTCGGGCAATTTATATCGTCATTGAGAATAGTTCCTCCGGCAGCGGCTACGTCTATGGCAGCGCCCAGGGGATTGGACAGGGTCACTGTGAACTGCTCGTCAGGCTCCACGTCTGTATCTCCACTGACATTGATGGCAATGACCTGCGAGGCGCCTGTCGGTAGGAAGGTGACGGTTCCCGAAGGGAAAACTCCTCCAAAGTCATCGGCGTCGGCAGGGTTGGCGCCTGAGCCGCTCACGGTGTAGGTCACGGAAGAAACGCCGCTCAGATCGCCCGTGCGGCTGATGAGAAAGGTGAAGGGCGTAACTCCGGAATTGCCTTCGTTCTTAACGGCGTTGGCAGCAGTAATAGAAAAGGACGGGGGCGTATCATCGTCTAAAATGAGGCCTTCCGCCGAGGCGGCGAGGGTGGTCGCATCCACCGGATTTTCCAAAGTCACCGCGAAGCCTTCATCGGCTTCGGGGTCGGTATCTCCGCTGACTTCAATGAGTATAACTTTTGAAGTTTCATCTGCCTGAAACACAACAGTACCGGATGGGAAGGCGCCGCCAAAGTCGTCGGCATCGGCGGGGTCGTCTCCTGAGCCGGCGACAGAATAATCAACCGATGAGCTTCCCGATACATCGCCCGTTCTGTTGACGGTAAAGGTAAAAACGGTGGTTCCGGAGTTTCCTTCGGGCTTCTCGGCATCTGCGGCGACAATCTCTAAATAGGTACCGGCAGGGTCGTCGTCATTGAGGATGGTTACTTCGGCTTCAGCTATCGCCAGTTCGGCGTAACAGCCAAAGGTGCTGGCGAGGGTCACGGTAAATTGTTCGTCTTCCTCCGGGCTGAGATCGCCGGCTACGTTGATGGTAATCGTCGCCGTTGTTTCGTCGGCATTAAAAGTGAGGCTGCCAGAGGGGAAGAATCCGCCTTCGAAATCATCTCCCACTGCCGGATTATCGCCGCTTCCGGCCACGCTATAATTCAACGTAGTTTCTCCCGTCGTCAGACCGCTGCGGTTTACAGTGAAGGTAAAAGGCGTGACGCCGCCATTTCCCTCGTCTTGTTCTGCGTTGTCGGCTACAATTGAAATTTCCGGCAGCAGGTTGGTTGCGCCTTTTGTGTTCTGGCTACAGACAGCGTACCAGGAGTCGCCAATTTTTTGAATGGAGCTACCCTTTGGAGTGGCGCTATTGCTTTGTTTTGTTCCAATGTCCACACTGGTCTGACCGGCAGCGGCGCCGTTGGCGGCGGTAAAAGTTCCTCCGTAGCTAATGAATTCAAAGGCTGCTCCGTCGCAACTCAATGCAAAGCCGTCGGGGTCTCCGTTCTGGATGACTACGTCCCAGGTGTAATAGGTATAAGTTCCGTCATCATTGCCGGGACTGAGATTGCTGAGCAATTTACTGCCGTAGTTCTGGCCGTTTGATCCATTGTACAGCCAGACGGCGATATCGGAAGGCGCCACAGTGGAACTATTTAGCACGGCTACTTCCACGAACTCTCCCTCGTCGGTTCCGGTATTGTCGTAATGAAATTCATTGATAAATACTTCGGCAGAAGTTGGGCAATTCGCATCGTCATTGAGAATCAGACCATCGGCGGATGCAGTGTCAATGCCGGCGCCAAGAGGATTGGACAGTGCAACGCTGAACTGTTCATCCGGTTCCGGAGCCGTATCTCCGCTAACATTGATGGTAATGACCTGCGTGGCGCCCATCGGCAGGAAGGTGACAGTTCCCGAAGGGAAAACTCCTCCAAAGTCATCGGCGTCGGCAGGGTTGGCGCCTGAGCCGCTCACGGTGTAGGTCACGGAAGAAACGCCGCTCAGATCGCCCGTGCGGCTGATGAGAAAGGTGAAGGGCGTAACTCCGGAATTGCCTTCGTTCTTAACGGCGTTGGCAGCAGTAATAGAAAAGGACGGGGGCGTATCATCGTCTAAAATGAGGCCTTCCGCCGAGGCGGCGAGGGTGGTCGCATCCACCGGATTTTCCAAAGTCACCGCGAAGCCTTCATCGGCTTCGGGGTCGGTATCTCCGCTGACTTCAATGAGTATAACTTTTGAAGTTTCATCTGCCTGAAACACAACAGTACCGGATGGGAAGGCGCCGCCAAAGTCGTCGGCATCGGCGGGGTCGTCTCCTGAGCCGGCGACAGAATAATCAACCGATGAGCTTCCCGATACATCGCCCGTTCTGTTGACGGTAAAGGTAAAAACGGTGGTTCCGGAGTTTCCTTCGGGCTTCTCGGCATCTGCGGCGACAATCTCTAAATAGGTACCGGCAGGGTCGTCGTCATTGAGGATGGTTACTTCGGCTTCAGCTATCGCCAGTTCGGCGTAACAGCCAAAGGTGCTGGCGAGGGTCACGGTAAATTGTTCGTCTTCCTCCGGGCTGAGATCGCCGGCTACGTTGATGGTAATCGTCGCCGTTGTTTCGTCGGCATTAAAAGTGAGGCTGCCAGAGGGGAAGAATCCGCCTTCGAAATCATCTCCCACTGCCGGATTATCGCCGCTTCCGGCCACGCTATAATTCAACGTAGTTTCTCCCGTCGTCAGACCGCTGCGGTTTACAGTGAAGGTAAAAGGCGTGACGCCGCCATTTCCCTCGTCTTGTTCTGCGTTGTCGGCTACAATTGAAATTTCCGGCAGCAGGTTGGTTGCGCCTTTTGTGTTCTGGGTACAGACTGCGTACCAGGAGTCGCCATTTTTTTG
Source organism: uncultured Saprospiraceae bacterium (assembly GCA_964643005.1). Classification (GTDB taxonomy): domain Bacteria; phylum Bacteroidota; class Bacteroidia; order Chitinophagales; family Saprospiraceae; genus UBA6168. Next base: position 67,805 of record CAZXQI010000003.1, read on the forward strand.
AATGGAAGAACCAATGGGCGTGGAGCTTGGTTGGGCTGCTCCGATGTCTTCGCTAAGCATTCCATTTGCAGGTCCGTCGGTTGCTTCAAAGGTTCCCTCGTAACTGATGAACTCGAAGGCTGCTCCGCCGCAGCTCAGAGCAAAGCCGTCGGGGTCTCCGTTTTGGATAACTACTTCCCATACGTAATAAGAATAGGTACCGTCATCGGTGGCGGGGGTCAGAGCGCTAAGGAGCTTGCTGCCATAGTTTTTACCATTTCCTCCGTTGTATAGCCAGACGGTAACATCTGACAGTGTAACTGCCGCACTGTTCAACACTGCCACTTCAAGGAACTCATCCACGTCTGTCCCGATATTGTCATAGTGGAATTCATTGATAAAAACTTCTGCCGAACCAGGGCATTGAGCTTGAAGTTTTTCGGCAAAAAAGAAGGCGCTGATGGCGAGAAAAAAGGTGAACAGTTGCGGGTAGTGTGTAAATGAGTTCGTCATTTCAGGGAGTTTTTGAGTATTTTAAAAAAAAATGGAGGATAGATTTTTCCCCGGCTATTTCCAGGAAAGAAACTTGTGGAGCAAATCTAACTGGCAGGCTGTGGTTTACCTAAAATTTGAAAGGGATTTTTTTGGGAGGCAATGGGGCGCCGGGGGGTTTATTTTAATTCGAAGCCGTATTCTACGGTGATGGGGAAGAAGAAATCTGCTTCGTTTAGGAGTACGTCGGCGCTGGTTTCGGGGAAGGCGGCGATTTCGACTCGGATGCCGTCGTGTTTTAGGTGGCGCACTAGTTCCACGTAGTCGGCGTCGCCAGAGAGGATGATGATGGTATCCACTTTGGAGGCGATCTGTACGGCTTTGATGGTCAGCGGGATATCGGCGGACTTGTAGCAGGGAACGACGGAGCCGTGGAAGAGTTTTTGCAGGCGTTCGGCCAGTTTTGTGGAGATGCTTTTTCCCTCGCGAAAATAGATGAGGCGGGAGAGGGCTCGATTCATCAACAGGGCGGGCACGAGTTTATCGAAGTTGATCATCGCTCCTTTTTTGCCGGAGACGTTGTGGAGGCTCATTTCGATGTTGTTTCCGTCAATGAGGATGGCGACGGATTGGTCGAGGATAACGACGGGCGTTTTTTCTTCGCTTGCAATTGGCTCCGGAGCTTCTCTTTTAATTGTCGGAGCGCTTTCCCGTTTGGGTTCTCTTGGCGACTCTTGTTTTGAAGTTTCGGCGGCGGTTTTTTTGCCATTATTTTTTCCCTGTCCTTTTTCAGACTCTTTGGCGAGTTTCCTGCTTTGTTCTTGCTTTACTTTTTTCATGCTGTAAAAATACGAAAGATTAAAAGTCGGCACAGATAGGGGATTTTAAGGGGGCAAAACTAAATGAGTAAAACAGAACGGGCATACTAGTTTTTCCAAAAAAAAGGATTTACTTTGTTGCCTCGTTCAAACTCTCACTTTATACTTAAAAAACTAAAAACTCGAACTATGAGGAATTCAATTCTCGTCACTTCCGATCTCAAATCTATTGTTTTAGTGGATACTATTAATGGCGAAAGTGCGCTGGCCATCAGCAAGCGCGGCGTCCTCATTTCTGTATTAGGCAACGAGGTATGCGCCGCAGAAGTTCCTGCCGAGTTAGATGAATACATAAAAAGAGCTTTGGCCTCCGTCAAGTCGTTTTATTCATTTCCAGTGGCTAATTTGGATCAGAACCAACTCAGTCTTACTTACAACGAAGGCAGTAATACGGTTTTCATCATTGGAATAACCGATATCATCATCGAGCACTCCTCTCCTATTGAAATAAACTCTAAGCATGTAAAAACCATCGCCGTCAAGCTGAAGGAAAAAACGACCGAAGGTTTTTCATCGAAGAGCGTCATTCTGGCGCGCCTTGAAACAACAGGTCCCACCATCGGCGGAAGAGGCGCCATTTGTTTCTACCTTATTTCATTGTAGTTTTTAAAATTAAGGGGGGATAATTTCCTGCGGATTTGCATAGATTTCTTTGGAGTGATTCTTCGCAATAGAGGATCACTCCAGGGAAAGAGTTATTAATTCTCTTTAAAGAGGGATGGTTGCACTCATCTAATAGTCAGCCAAATCAATAGTTCTTCCAAGCCTAAGGGGATACCTTGTTGACTTGATTTTTGCTTTTCTAAATAATTTCTGAAATAGGATACCGCCTGTTTTAGCTCGCCGAGCGGAGCATTGAAGATTTGCTTTAAATAATGGTTGACGACTAAGTATTCAAATCGGTCTTTAGAAATGCGCTGCGCTTTAAATAAGCGATTGGCTGCGCGGACTGCCGATTCTGCCTCTTCAATTTTGTCGAGTTCAAACAGAGAGATTATTTTATAAATCCGCATGAGGCGGTGAATATCTTCCCTACCGGTAGTTTTCAAGCTTTTTGAAATGATATCAGCCTGTCGAATGCAGTTTTTGTAATCCTTCACTAAGAAGTACACGGTTGCAATATTCCCAGTGAGAACGATAGATTTTTTTAAGCCAAATTTATTTTGGCCTTCGATGATTTCGGGGAGGAGATTGTAGGCGCTTTTGAAATCATTTTGGTTGAGCAGGTGCAGGAGGTTGGAAATGGAGAAGTTCAGGAAGATGATTTTCTCGTTGTGATAGCTTTTAGACAGTTGTTCATTTTTCAGTTTTTGCAACCACTGCTGGGCGGATGAGTGGTACTTTTTCAACTTATAGGCAATGTTCACCAGGTTGTATATATTAATAATGTACCGGTGGAATTCTTCTTCTTTTAAGGCCGGATAATCATCCCACCACTCTGCCGCTTTTAGAAAATACTGATAGACCTTTTCCGGTTCCCCTCTCAAATTGAAATACACTGCGTTGCACAGATAAAACCTTCGCAGAGCCTGGGGGGATTCAGGTTTGTTCTTTTCATCTAAGAGTTCAACGGGTATCCTATTGTTGAGGGCTTCGATACTGCCTTTTTCCTTCAAGTTAAATTCTCTGGTTACTTCTAAGCCGAGTCTATAATTGAGGTCGAGGTAGCTCAATTCCTCTTTAATGGCAAAGAGCGTCTCCTCCCGTTCCAGGTTCAGCTTTTCAATGTGCTCCAATTGGACTTTGGCGCGCCGGTCAAAGAGGGAGACCTGTTCCTCCTTGTTTATTTCCAATAAGGTAAATTGATCTTCTAATTCCATGGCGATTGCTTTAGCTTCCATGATTCGCCCTGTAGATTGATCGTAGAGTCTGCGTTCATAGAGGTAGCGGGCGTCCATCAGGCGCTCTTTTGCCTGCGCGGCTTTGGAGGCGCTGCTTCTGTAATCCCGCATACTTCGGAGGATGGCTTCGTAGAGGTAGGCTTTGTCAGAGGATAGGTTCCTGGGAAATTTCTTTTTTAAAGCTTCTTCGTCATCGTCTTCCATCCGGTTAATTGCGTCAAACAGCGTCAGGTACCGGCTGGAGGTTCTGCCTCCTTTTTTGGCATCCAGCACAAAGTACCGCTTTTCACTTTTGGACATTGCCTGGATTAGTTTGAACAAGTCTTCTCTGCTGCGCATAGGGTTTTAGGTGATTTCAAAGCGGGCATAAGCTTCTTTTGAAAAAGAATACACCCAAAAAATAATTAATTTCAAAAAAATAGCAGGTTTAGAAACCTCAACTTAATTCAGCTTTTTTAATTAAATCATTTTAGCTATTTTATATGATTCAGAAATAAAAATCTTAATACTTGGCTGATTAGCAGGTCTTTATAAAATATTCATAAAACATAGAAATTCAAAGTTAAAGTATTTTTTTTAAAAAGCCTGTCCGTAGAAACCACAACTACATCAAAAACTGGATTGTCACCTCTTTTTTGCATCCCTACATTTGTATCATCAAACAAAGCCGGTAAACGAACCGGTTCGGAAAGCGAGAAAATGCAAATGCAAGTTCGCCTAACGACTTGAACCAAGCATACTAAGAGATTACAGTCGCGGTTTAGTCCATTACCATTTTACCATTTAGAGTGAATTTTGCATTAGCAGCTCCAATTTTCCGAATACTTACGCCGTTGTTCTCAAGTTCCTTTTTCAAACACGAGTGTGCATCGCTGTTTTCACTTTGAACAAACCCTCACGAGTACAAGGAATTGGAGCGGTTATAAGTAGTTATTTTCTGTAATGGGTTTGCTAATAATATTGGCAAGCCCCTTTTGAAAAAAGTTGGTGTCTTTGGCCTGAATGAAATTTTAGGCGGGCAGACACAGTTAAAGGATAATCGTTTTTTTCATGAGATAGGAATCATTCGGCTGCTTGCGCAGCCGAGTCTTCTTTGCCCACGGAGAAAGCTTTAGCGAAGCACATCAAAGGATGGCTTCCAAAAAATTGAAACATAATGCGAGAAGGGGAAAGCCCCCCGGCGGGAGCGAAAAGCCAGGAACAACAAACTGATTAAAGGCTTTTCTAATTGACAGTCCATCGAATTTTCCCAGAGACGGAAATGATTTGGTTCGATGGGTTGTTCCAGCAAACGTTCCCCCTCTCCCTCGCAAAGAAATATATTGGGTGTTCTCATAGTGTGTGGGCTATCCTTGCGCCAAAAGAGGTGCACGAGGTAGTACAATTCCAGGGCTTGTTAAACTTAAGTTTAGCTGGCCCTTTTTTTTTGACAAATAAAAGGCGTCAAGGGGGCAT
>CAZXQI010000004.1:0-66829 GCA_964643005.1 uncultured Saprospiraceae bacterium
ACCCCTCTTCTTTTCAGAGTGGACTTAAATTGGTTTCTTAAGGGACGACTAATTAGGAAATTCCTGTTCTAATTTTTGAAATATTAAAAGTCCCTTTAAAAATTTGTGAGAAGGGCAAAAAAAATCCCGAAGCTAATACCTTGGGGTAGATTTGCTTCGGGACGGGTAGGTGAATGTTTGCCAGTTTTCTCAGGCGTATGTCGTCCATTCACCAACATGGATGGGTGATGCTTGTATTAAATATAGATGCCTTTAACAATTGATACCTTTAGTGCAATAGGCTTTAAAGAGCAAAATACATGCCAATAAATTTTAATATAAAATGAGCGCTGGTTTTACGTCGGCGCCCATTTTTTTGTAAGAAGGGGTATGACAGGATTCGCTTATTCTTCGAGACCTTTCAGCACGATATTGCTCTTTTTCATCTTCCTTCCGTTTCTCACTATATCTAAAGAAACCTTGTCGCCTGGACTAAAACGGGCGATTTGCTCCTGTAACTCAGAGACGGATCCGGTCTGAATATTATTTACGCCTATAATCAAGTCGTTTTTTCTGATGTCTGCTAAGGCGGCGCTGCTACCTTCGCCGACATTGCTCACTAAGGCTCCTTCGATGGTTCCCAGCTTGAGGTCTTCGGCTATTTGCTCGGTGACGTCCCGAATGGAGACGCCTAACAAGGCCCGCTGCGGTTTGCCAAATTCCCGGAGGTCGCGAATTACCTTTTGCACTAAATTAGAAGGGATGGCAAATGAGTAGCCTTCGTACCCGCCCGATTCGCTCATAATTGCCGAGTTGATGCCGATGAGTTCTCCCTGGGTATTGACCAGAGCGCCGCCGCTGTTGCCGGGGTTGACGACTGCATCGGTTTGGATAAAGCTCTCGATGGAGTACAGGCCGCGAAGGATGTTGATGTTGCGGCCGGTGGCGCTTACGATTCCAGCCGTCACCGTGGAAGTCAGGTTAAAAGGGTTGCCTACTGCGAGCACCCACTCTCCAACCTTTACCTTGTCCGAATCGCCGTAGCGGAGAGCCTGTAGGCCGGAAGCGTTAATTTTTAGGAGCGCCAGGTCTGTGCTCGGATCTTTGCCGATGAGTTTTGCCGCATAATTCCGTTTGTTAAAAAGGGTTACTTCAATCGCTCCTCCGGTTTCGATTACGTGATTATTGGTGATAATATAGCCGTCGGGCGAGATGATGACGCCGGAACCGCCAGAGGTGGGCGGGTAGTTGCTTTTGCGGCCCACCTTGATGTTCACAACGGCTTTGGTGACTAAATCAGCCGTTTCGACGAAGTCCTCGGGGGCGTAGAACTCTCCGGGCGGCATATTCGTTGGAGCCATTGGAAAATCAAAATTGGCAAAATAGGCGGGCGCCTGCTGCTGCTGCTGCATTTCTTCTGCGACTTCATTTTTTAAATGATTAAATAAAAAAAGTGTAAAAGCCGCATTCAGGCTGAGGGTAAGGGCGATGGCAATTCCTAATTTTTTCATGAGCTGAAATATTATAGGTAATAAAATTTTGCAGGCCGCAAATTTCAAATAGAGGTGAACCTGCGTTTATTTTTTTAAAAAAATTATCTGCAAGGAAAGTAACGAAAAGTATAACGGTTTACTCCACAAAGCAGCTAATTTTTTTTGAGGAATGCCGCTACCTGCCGGATTATTCTCCGTAAAAAAGGGTTTAAAGTGATTTTTGATAATCGTAAATCCATATCAGCAAGATGAATGTTAGTTTTAAACCACAGTTGGAAGATGGAGGGGATGAATGAACCTGGGCGCCATACTTCCGGCGGGAATTCTCAATGGATTGGTCTTGTAGCTGAAAGCAATTACTTTTGCTTTGTTGGCGCCAGAGGATTTTAAATTTATCTAAAGTGTCCTGACTCAAATGCGTTCGAGAAAAAATGCCGGTCTGACAATCAGTGGATTGTGGCATGCTTCTAACAGGTTTTGAAAATTCAATAATTATTTACCAATAAATCCAATCGACATTATGGAAGATACGCTCATGAAATCAGATATTCTGAAAGGAGGAGAATTCATCATCAAAGAAACCGGTTTTGAACACACTTTCACTCCGGAAGACACCAATGAAGACCAAAGAATGATTCGCCAGACGGTTCGCGACTTTGCCAAAGAAAGCGGGGACAAAACCAATCACCTCGAATTTCAGATAGAGCTGATGGACAAGGCGGGCGAGCTGGGGCTACTCGGCGCTCACATTCCCGAAGAATATGGCGGAATGTTGATGGACACGAACACCAATACCATTATCAGCGAAGAACTTGGCAGCATGGGCGGAGGCTTCGCCACTACAATTGCAGCCCATACGGGCATCGGGATGTTGCCCATCCTTTATTTTGGCACGGAAGAACTGAAGCGCAAGTACCTGCCCCGATTAGTTTCGGGCGAGTGGAAAGCCTCTTACTGCCTGACCGAGCCTGGCTCCGGCTCCGATGCGCTGTCCGCCAAGACGAGGGCAGACCTCAGTGAAGACGGCCGGCATTACATTCTCAACGGACAAAAAATGTGGATCACGAATGCGGGTTTTGCCCATTTGTTTACCGTATTTGCCCAGGTAGGAGGCGATAAGTTTACCGGATTCGTCGTCGAGCGAGACTCGCCGGGTCTTAGCCTCGGCGCCGAAGAGCACAAGCTCGGCATCAAGGGCTCTTCTACCCGACAGGTATTTTTTGAAAATGTAAAAGTTCCGGTGGGAAACGTCCTCGGCGAAATTGGCAGGGGACACCTCATCGCCTTCAATGCGCTGAACATTGGTCGTTTCAAACTCGGCGTCATGTGCATGGGAGGCGGCAAAAAGGCGATTGGTATCAGCGTAAAATACGCCAACGAGCGCCAGCAGTTTGGCCAGTCCATTTCGGGATTTGGAGCGATTAAACACAAACTGGCAGAGCAGGCGCTCCGAACTTTTGCGCTGGAATCCGTCTGCTATAGGGTGTCGGATCTCCTACAGGATAAAAAGGATGCGCTGATGAAAAAAGGCGCCGGCTATTCTGAGGCGCAACTAAAGGCAGCCGAGGAATACGCGATAGAGTGCGCTATCATTAAGGTCTATGGTTCCGAAGTAACGGACTTTGTAGTGGATGAGATGGTGCAGATCCACGGTGGAAATGGCTTCAGCGAGGAGTATCCCGCTGCGAGAGCTTATCGGGATGCCCGCATCAATCGTATTTACGAGGGCACGAGCGAAATCAACCGGATGCTGATGGTCTCTCAATTGCTGAAAAGAGCCATGAAAGGCCAAATTGATATGGTAGGGCCGGCCTGGGCGGTTCAGAAGGAATTGGCTTCCATGCCTTCCTTTGCTAATGTCGAAGGCAGCTACGCCGAAGAAAAGAAGGCCTTGCAGGATTTCAAAAAGGTTATTCTGTTGACCGCAGGCGCTGCGGTAAAAATGCAGATGGACGGCCAGCTCGATATCAAAGAGGAGCAGGAAATCACGATGAACGTGGCCGATATGATGATAGATACTTTTTTGGGAGAATCCCTCCTGCATCGGGTAGAAAAGCTGAGCAATATGGCCGATAAAGCCCACAGCCAGGAAGTTTACGACGCCATGCTGAAAGTTTTCTTTGCAGACGCTACCGGCAGGTTGACCAAAAATGCCACGGACGCCCTGGCCTCTTTTGCCGAAGGCGATATGCTTAAGACTTTCCTCATGGGCGTGAAGCGATTTACAAAGTACCCGCCGGTCAACGTCAAAAATGCGCGCAGACTAATAGCGGATACCCTGATTAAAGCCGATGATTATTGCTTTTAATATTTTTCTAAGTTTATAGAGGCAAAAGGCTGTCTGTGACTCAGGCAGTCTTTTGTTTTTTAGTTACAGCGCTAAGAGATTGCGAATGTCTGCCTTGCCCATCAATCGCCTGACAGTTATAAATTGCCCAAATTTTCACGGATTTAATTTTTTACTTTGCCAACGCTGGAGGGGCGCTTTGGCAATGTTGTCTCCTTTTCCAAAGATTTCCTTCGCCCTTACTTTTGACGATATCTTGTGATGACGATTGAGTATCTTTTTTTGGCTTTTGGTCTTTTCTTTATAGTCGCTCTGTTGTATTCCTCAGTAGGACATGCCGGAGCGTCAGGCTATCTGGCCATTATGGCGCTGCTCTCTTTTCCCGTAGATAGCATCAAAACTACCTCCTTAGTATTAAATATTCTGGTGGCCTCCATCGGTACTTATCGCTTCCTGAAAGCAGGCTATTTTGATAAAAAGGTGTTTGCCATCTTCGCTGTAACTTCTATTCCCATAGCCTTTCTGGGCGGCGCTATGCAGCCTGATCCCAGGCTGTTCAGATTGTTGGCCGGTATTTTTTTGCTGCTGTCCGCTCTGCTGTTAATCGGAAAAAACCTATTGCCAAAACAGAGGGATGAACAACCGAGGCCCGTGCCGCTGGCGCCAGGCCTTGCCATTGGAGCGGCTATCGGCTTTATGTCGGGGCTGATTGGCGTGGGGGGCGGCATTTTCCTCTCTCCCATCATCATCCTGATGAACTGGACGACCGTAAAAAACACTTCTGGCGTGGCGGCCTTGTTCATTCTCTGCAATTCGATAATGGGCCTTGCCGGTCACTTTTCCAGAATACAGACGGTAGATGTACACATTGCCTGGTGGGCGGTCGCTGTTGTCCTTGGGGGACTGGTCGGCTCGCATCTCGGCGCCTCCCGCTTTCCCAATAGCATCATCCTGACCGTGCTGGCCTTAGTGCTATTGTCGGCGGGGATTAAGTTCGTCTTTGTGGGCTGAGTATTTTGGACAGGATTCTTATTGCCTGATTTTCAATTAGATAGAATGTAGTCTTTATCCTTGACGATTAATTTTCTACCTTTTTTTAAAATTTTTCAACTTTCCTGTAACCTTTTCATTCCTTGCCGACTCTAAAGGACTGTAAGCTTTTTAAAAAAAGTTTCAAAGCAATCCAAACAAATAAACGAAAGCGATGAATCAATTTTAAACAAGTTATTTAATCCTAAAAAGCTGCCTTTTGTGGTAGATCTCCAACTACAGGCGCAAAAATTTTCCGCCTTACTGCCTCAATAGAAAATCTAACTCCAAATCGCTACCGGCAGGCCTCCGACTAAGGGCCTTAAGACAGATGAGATTACAGAGAATTTGATTTTGTGAAATGGCCAATTCAACTGTTGCCGGAATGAGGATTTTTTAATAAACACAATTCCAGGTCATGACTCAGGTTGAAACATTGACAGACGTTGAAGTTATTGAGCGCATTTTAAAAGGAGAAAAGGCGCTGTACGAGTTGATTATCAGGCGGTACAACCCCTATCTGTACAAGATTGGCAGGTCGTACAACTATAGTCATGAGGATACGCAGGATTTGATGCAGGATACTTATATTGACGCCTATAAGAACTTATACAAGTTTGAAGGACGTTCAGGCTTTAAGACCTGGATCATGCGCATTATGCTGAACAACAGCTACCGAAAAAAGGAAAAATCAAGTTTCAAAAATGAATTCACACAGGAAAGTGTGAGCGAAAATTCGGTACCTATGTTTGCAAATTCTAACAACGATACAAGTATGGTCGTTCACAACCGGGAGTTGAGGAACGCCATTGAACAGGCCCTCCTGAATATACCGGAAGATTATCGAATGGTGTTTTCTCTGAGAGAGATGAACGGCCTGAATGTGGCTGAAACTTCTGAAATGCTAAATATCAGCGAGGCCAATGTAAAAGTGCGGCTGAACAGAGCGAAAACAATGCTGAGAACGGAACTGGAGAAAAACTATTCTGCCGCTGATCTGTTTGAATTTAGTCTTATCTACTGCGACGCAATGGTAGATCGGGTCATGAAAGAAATAGAAAAACTCTGATAATTATGCCTGTCAAAGATAAATACCATTCTAACCAACACATGAAAAGATGGTATTTCTATATCTTTTCATTCTTCCCTATATAGTTCAATTTTCACGGCTAATGTAGTTGCGCACTTTTCGTAACTTTTAAGCCTTTTCAAAACTATATCAAGACTGCAATATAGTAATTATGGCGAATCATTACTTCGCCATATATCGTTGTGCCCGTCCTGATAGTATGACCCATTCATTGAGCCAATTATTTCAAAGATTAAATTCATTTCAAACTATTTTAAATTTAAAATAATGAAAACGTTAATAAACCTCGTATCCTGGGCATGTGCAATGTTTGCATTCACCCTGTTCTTTTCAACCGTCAGTTTTGCACAAAACTCGCCAACGCTTACCGACCCTCAAATAGCTTCGGTAGCGCTGACAGCCAACCAAATTGACGTGGACTATGCGCTTATAGCTCAAAAGAAATCTAAAAATGCCGAAATCCTGAGATTTGCTCAGACGATGAAAGACGACCACTTAGGAGTTATAGATATGGCGACGAAATTAGCCAACAGGCTCGGCGTCACTCCAATGACTAACGACGTCACCAAATCATTGTTAGAAGGCGCTGAAACAATGAAAGCCACTTTGAATTCCAAATCTGGAAAAGCTTTCAACAAAGCATATATTGACAATGAAGTCACTTATCACGAAGCAGTGATAGGCGCTGTTGAAACCGTATTGATTCCACAGTCTCAAAATGAGGAATTAAAAGCTCTGTTGGTCAATGTATTGCCGGCTTTGAAAGTACACCTCCAACACGCCAGAATGGTTCAAAGCAATTTAAAATAAAGAAGACATGTTAACGAAAATATTAAAGTTGGGTTTGGCTTCGCTGGTACTGATTAGCTTATCGCTCGTCGGTTGTAACTCTGATTCAAATAGCGCTACGCAATCCGAATCCGAAGCCGGTAACTCCAGAACGCATACGGTCGTCATCGAACAGATGCAATACAAGCCCAATGAAATTACGGTGAGTAAAGGCGATACGATCATTTTTGACAATAAGGACATTGTCGCTCATGATGTTACTGAAAAAAATAAAGCATGGCAATCTCCGACTCTGAATCCCGGCGATACCTGGACTTTTGTGCCTGAAGAGAGCGCTGATTATTTTTGCAGTATTCACCTGGTGATGACAGGAAAGATTATTGTAAAATAGAGGCGATTGCATGCCTTTAATCTGGATCAAATTTAATGTATTATATTACAAGCCACGATAGATTTTGAATGTTTTGCGGCACACTGCAAACGCTTGCGCCGACGGCTTTCCGCTGAATCTTCTGACAAAAGCTATATTCAAAATCATCGTGGTTTTTTTATGCAATAAATGAAAGGAAATAATGAAAGCGGCAGTTCAATAAGTGGTTTTACCGACTATGCGCTGCGAGCTTCCACTGTGAAATATTCATTAACCTAAATAAACGAACTCCGATGTTAGTACAAGAAATTACGAACTCTGGCTTTAGCGAGGCGCTGACCGCCACTCCAGCCCGCCATGATAACCCGGCATTGAGCGAAGAGGAAAAGATGGAAAAAATCGAGTACCATTTTGCCAAAATCATGAATACGCTGGGACTTGATCTCTCCGACGACAGCCTAAACAAAACTCCGAAACGGGTGGCAAAGATGTTTGTAAGGGAGATATTCAGCGGATTGAACCCCGAGAACAAGCCGGAAATAACCCTTTTTAAAAACAAATATGGCTACAAAAAAATGCTCGTTGAAAAGGACATCACGCTCTATTCCACCTGCGAGCATCATTTTGTGCCAATCATTGGTAAGGTACACGTCGCCTATATTCCCGGCGAATATGTGGTCGGGCTGTCGAAAATAAATCGCTTAGTGCAATTCTACGCCAAGCGCCCACAAGTGCAGGAGCGACTGACCATGCAAATTTTAGAAGGGCTTAAAGAAATGCTAAACAATGATAATGTAGCGGTTGTTATCGAAGCGGATCATTTATGCGTAGCTTCGAGAGGCATCAGGGACGCAGGCAGTTCAACTACTACGGCAGCCTACTCCGGACAGTTTGAAGATGAAGTCACTAAGCAGGAATTCTTATCATACATTTACAATAAATAATAATAGCAATGGCACAAAACGTTAAAATCAGGAAGATTGAGCATCTCACCCATGATGTACTGAGAATCATAGCTGACAAACCCAAAGGCATCAGTTACAACCCTGGACAAGCTGCCGATGTAGCCGTCAATAAACCGGGATGGGAACAGGAATGGAGAAGTTTTACTTTTACTTCATTGCCTCATGAAGACTATATTGAATTCAATATTAAAACTTACACTTCTCATAACGGAGTGACCAATCAACTGCTTTCTCTGCACGAAGGAGATGAATTGATCATCGGCGATGTTTACGGCGATATCGCTTATAAGGGCGAAGGCGTCTTCATTGCAGGCGGAGCCGGAATAACGCCTTTCATTGCCATACTCAGAGACCTCGAAAGAAAACATGCTATCGGCAATAATAAATTGCTGTTTGCCAATAAGACAAAAGGCGATATTATTCGGGAAGGGGATTTTAAAAAGCTATTGGGAGGCAATTATATCAACGTCTTGTCTGATGAAACAATCGCAGGATATGAGCACGGCTTCATTACGATGGAAATGATTAAAAAATATTCGGACGCCAATCTGAAATATTATTATCTCTGCGGCTCCCCTCCCATGATGAACGCCATGGAAAAGCATTTAGCTTCCTTAGGCGTTGACGATAGCCATATCGTAAAAGAAGGGTTTTAACAGACCTCTGTTTTGAGGAAACTAAAAAATGCTAACAGAATTTTATTGAAAAGTACAGCCTGGAAGGATGAGCACCGCCAATATGAGGCAGCTTTACTTCCGGGCTTTTTTAATTTGAGATTATTCATAGTGTCAGAATACCCAGATGAATACGGCATAGACCAGCATCATCCCATCTATAAAGAGAAGATAAAAAATATCCGAATCGGCCTTTTTAGAATAGTAAATGACTATTTTTAAAATCAATATGATGAGGAAGGCGTTGAGCAATCGAAGCCCGATGAAATATCTGAAGTATTGCCAGACGGCAAGCAGGCCGAATATGACTAAAAACAAATCCATCAGGCGATAGGTGTTTTTTAGTCCGATGGCATTGGGCAGGGTAAAAATTTGCTGTCGTTTGTCCGTCTCCATATCCCGGATATCAAAAGCTGCGCAAAGGGGTATCATAAAGCAAAACCTCATCAGAAACTCCACCTCGTAATCTTCAAAGCGCTTTTGCCAATAAAACATTGGCATCAGTACCGTCACCGCCGCCCATACAAAAGATAACAGGAGCAACTTTAAAATGCCCCAGTCTTTCAGTCTCTTCTTTTGGGGAAAAGGAAGGATGGGAAGAGAATATGCGAGCGACAAGATTCCCAAAACGACGCTCACCAGAATGACCTGAACGTCCAAATAGAAAAGGCAGGCAAAAGAAGCAATTCCGGCCAGTGCGATTAGGAGGGGATGTATCCATTTGTTTTCCTGCGACCAGTCCGCCCTGTCGGAGACGCCGGAGGGGAGCCTTTTTATAAAATAATGGATATTATAAATGCCGATTGTATTGGCGGCTACAAACAAATGGAGCACATTAAAAAAGGATGGATTGTGACCTAAAAGCAGCTTCTCAGTGGCCATGCTCAAGCCCACCGCACACATTGCAGCGAAGAAGCTCGTGTATAATATCCATTTTAAAAAAGGCGCCACTTAAGTTGAGATTCAGTTGATTAAAAGAACAAAATTACAATAATCAGACTTCGATTATTTTAACGAAAGGAGCAAATGAAACCGAAATCTGCGGGCTGTGACTTCAGTTTATTTGCGCAGCTCATAGCTTGTTCGCAGGGCTAAAGCAGCTATAAAAATTTGAGGAGTTGGGAATAGGACTTACCTTCGCAACTGATTTTTTTGTGGAAAAAATACCCTTTGTGTACTTCCATTTCGACCACAAAAGAGCCAGGTTTGACCATAAATTAAGTCTTTCGGTTCAGCATGGAAAAAAGAGATTGAAACAGAAATGGCTTTTTAATTCATTCAAAAAAATAAATAAGTTAAACATGAAAAAGATCCAGTTACTGTTAGTTGTGGCCGCCAGCCTCCTGCTTTTTAGCTGTGGAAGCGAGGCCTCTCAAAATGACGCCACGAATCAGGAGGCAACGGAAATTGCCCAAGAGGAAGAACACGAAATTGACGGGCATGATTCTGAACCTATCGAATTGAACAACGGAGAACTTTGGCCGGTAAATGAGGAAATGAGACCTTTTCTCATCAGGGGCGAAGAGCAGTTGGCCAACTTCATCAATAGCGGCTCCACGGATTATCAGGATCTGGCTGATAAACTGGCCAGAGAAAATGCCTCTCTCATCAAAAGCTGTACGATGGAAGGGAAAAGCCATGATGAATTGCACAAGTGGTTGCATCCGCACTTAGAATTGACCGACGCGCTGAAAAAGGCTGATTCTAATGAGACGGCTGCTAAATTAGTTTCGGAACTTTCAGCCTCCTACGAGACCTATCACCAGTTTTTCAAATAAACAAACACTTGTTCTACGCCTGCCGGATAGCCCGGTGACGAGAGCAGCAAAATAAAATGCGATCATGTCACGCAGGCAAATTACTCTAAAAGTAGCGGGAGTTCTGCTCGCCGCCTTCGCTTTGGTCACGCTGTATATGAGCAGTTCCGTCCTGTTCGACTTATTTGGAGTTCGGGAAAAAGTGGGGAACTACGTGCCCTTTGTGGTCTTTGCAAATTTCATTGCGTCTTTGCTGTATCTGATAGCCGTATATGGAATTTTTACAAACAAAAGATGGCCTGGCAAATTACTGCTGATCACGGCCGGCCTTTTGGGGTTGTGCCTGGCCTGGTTCCTTTTTTACATTAGAGGAGGAGGTATATACGAAAAGCAAACTACCGTTGCTTTGCCCATGCGAACGGGAATTACTTTAGTCTTTGCCGCCATAGTATGGTTTTTGAATAGGGAAAAAAGGCCTTCTGCTTAAACGAGCGATCGGAACTGTTTTTAGAAGTAGCTCTGCTGGCGTACGAAAATGCCTTTGTCAATGAAGGTTCAGCAGAATCTTATGCAGTGGAGCAGAGGAAAAGCGCAAAAGATTTTTGAAAAGAAATACCCGCCATTTGATGCGGGTATTTCTTTTTTATATCCATTGGATAGCTGCGCTCTTAGAAAAAGGGAAACGAGAGCGCTTCAATAGAAAACGCCTCACAAATTGTATTTGCGAGGCGTTTTGTTTTTAAACTCTTACTTCTTGAATTATTGCAAATCCAGTGACGAGATGTCAATTTTCAGAGCCGCTGCGACGCCTTTGCCGTAGTTGGGGTCGGCTTTGAAGCAATTGATGATATGTCTTTCCTGGATGAACCTTTCTGCTCCGCCGACTTCTGCCGCCGTATTATTGAACAACACTTGTTGCTGCGCAGCAGTCATCAGACGAAATAGATTGCCCGGTTGAGTGTAGTAGTCGTTGTCGTCTTCCCTGAAGTCATGGTGTCCGGCGTCGCCCGTCAGTTTCTGGTGCGGCTCTGCATAGGCTTTATTCTCTTCCCACTGCCCATAGCTGTTGGGGAAATAGTGGAGCGTTGAGCCTTCGTTGCCATCTACCCGCATGGCGCCGTCTCGGTGGAAATTGTGGAACGGACATTTGGGCGTGTTCACCGGAATCTGGTAATGGTTCAGACCTAATCTGTAGCGCTGGGCGTCGCCGTAGGAAAACAGGCGTCCCTGCAACATTTTATCGGGAGAAAAGCCAATCCCGGGAACCACGTTGGCCGGATTGAATGCAGCCTGCTCTACGTCCGCAAAGTAGTTGTCCGGATTCCTGTTCAATTCCATTACGCCGACGTCAATCAGAGGATAGTCGCCCTGGGGCCAGACTTTGGTCAGGTCAAAGGGATTGAACGGGCACTTTTCTGCCTGCTCTTCCGTCATCACCTGGATCTTCATCCTCCACCTCGGAAATTCGCCATTTTCGATAGCCTTGTACAAATCCCGCTGGTGGCTTTCTCTGTCCTTACCGATAATGGCGGCTGCTTCTTCGTTGGTCAGGTTCTGAATTCCCTGCTCTGTTTTGAAGTGAAATTTCACCCAGACCCGCTCGTTATTGGCATTGAGCAGGCTGAAAGTATGGCTGCCATAGCCATTCATGTGGCGATATGATTTGGGAATGCCCCGGTCGCTCATGGTAATGGTCACCTGATGCAGCGCCTCGGGCAACAGCGTCCAGAAATCCCAGTTGTGGTTGGCGCTTCTCAGGTTGGTTCGGGGGTCTCTTTTTACAGCCTTGTTCAAATCCGTAAATCGGTAGGGGTCTCTCAGAAAGAAAACCGGCGTATTGTTTCCGGCAAGATCCCAGTTTCCTTCTTCGGTGTAAAATTTCATGGCAAAGCCGCGAATATCGCGCTCAGCGTCTGCGGCGCCTCTCTCGCCGGCTACGGTAGAAAAGCGGACGAACACTTCCGTCTCTTTGCCAACGGCTGAAAAGAGCTTTGCCTTCGTGTATTTTGAGATGTCGTGTGTAACAGTGAATTTTCCAAAAGCGCCAGAGCCTTTGGCGTGCATTCTTCTCTCGGGAATGACTTCCCTGTCAAAGTGGGCTAATTTTTCCAAAAACCAGAAGTCCTCGAGGAGCATGGGGCCCCTTGGGCCTGCCGTTTTTACGTTTTGATTCTCGGCAATCGGTTTGCCTGAGACGGAGGTCAGATTCTTTTTTTTCTCGTTATTCATACTTATTTTTTTTGTGGATGGCAAAGCTAAGACATACTTTTGTTTTATAAAAACGATATTTTAGATGCCAATATTGATGAAATAGATGAACATTCAGCAGTTCCAATACATTCTGGCAGTAGCTGAATACCGTCACTTTGAAACGGCGGCGGACAGTTGCTTTGTTTCCCAATCTACGCTGAGCACGATGATTTCTAAGTTCGAAGACGAGATAGGAGTCACCATTTTTGATCGAAGGAAAAAGCCGGTCGGCGTCACAAAGGAAGGCCGGGAAATCATCCTACAACTGAAGATCATCACCAACGAAATTGCGCAGTTGACGGAAATGGTTCACGAGCTGAAAGGGGAGGTAAGAGGCAATATTAAAATTGGCTGCATTCCAACTGTCGCTCCTTTTCTTCTGCCTCTTTTCTTACAGGGTTTTTCCAAAAAGTTTCCTCACTTACACATTGAAATAAAAGAGAAGAATACGAACGAAATACTGCGGCAACTAAAATCGAGAGAACTGGATATTGGAATCGTGTCCACCCCCTTAGACGATGCTGAAATGGTAGAATTGCCCCTTTATGAAGAGCCTTTCGTATTGTACGATGCGTCTAAACATTCGCCGAAATTCATAGCTGTGGACGAGCTGGATTTGAGCGATTTCTGGTTGCTGGAGGAAGGGCATTGCATGAGAAATCAGGTTTTGAAAATCTGTGAAATCAGCAGGAAGAAGATTAACTCTTCATTGAATGTGACCTTTAAAGCCGGCTCCATTGACAGCCTTTTGCGCTTTGTAAAGTCAGGTAATGGCAAGACGCTTTTGCCCTATTTATCGCTGCTGAATTTTTCGGATGCGGAAAAGGAGTTCATCTCTTCCTTTAAAGACCCTGTTCCTCTCAGAGAAATAGGCCTTATTTTCCATCAGCATTTTGCAAAGAAAAAGACCCTGGATTTGCTTCGGCAGGAGATTTTGGAGAAAGTGAACCCAGTCCTGGGGCATTTAAAAAAAGACTAATCGCCATTGGCGCCCCTCAAAAAAACAACTAAACATTATCGGAATACCCACCCTTTCAAGAGAGACTGCTCTGTAGAAGGAGTAAACAGAAAATTGGATAGCGGGAACTCGCCTTTATCTCTAACCTGATTTCTATATGGTTGAGCAAGAAAAATTAAAGTAAAAAAGGGAGGCGCTGAAAAAGGCGCCTCCCTTTTTTACTTTGATAATCCCTGATTATAGGGGAACAGGATAAGGGTATTTTAAAAATAGGGTTTTAGGTGTTTGGCTCAGGGTTCTTTGTTTGAAGAAAACAAACCTGCCGGTTTGCAGCCGGTTGAAATATATCTTCAAACCATTGAAGAAGAATCGTAAAACAATGGGCGAAGCCGAACAGCCCCGCCCATTGTCATACAGGTGGATTAGAGATTAAAAGCCTTTTTAACCTTATCCACGTAATCTAATTTCTCCCAGGTAAAGGTTTCCACTTCATGGGTAGAAGGCTTGCCTGAACCATTGTAGAATGTCACCTTCTTAACCTCTGGTAAGCGCCCCATGTGCCCATAAGCCGCCGTATCGGAATAGATAGGGTGGCGGAGTTTCAGTCGCTTCTCAATGGAATATGGGCGCATATCGAACAACTTGAACACTACTTCGGCGATCTCGCTGTCTTTCATTTTTAGTTTGGAAGTGCCGTAAGTGTTGACATAAATATTGGTCGGTTCGGCGACGCCGATGGCATAACTCACCTGAATTAGAACTTCATCGCAAACTCCTGCGGACACGAGATTCTTGGCGATGTGGCGAGAGGCATAGGCTGCGGAGCGATCCACTTTTGAAGGGTCTTTTCCACTAAAGGCGCCGCCTCCGTGCGCTCCTTTACCGCCGTAGGTGTCCACGATAATCTTCCGACCAGTCAGTCCTGTGTCGCCGTGAGGTCCTCCGATGACAAACTTGCCGGTCGGGTTTACGTGGTAGATGGTGTCTTTTTTGAAGAGCCGCTGAATGTTGGAAGGGTAGCGCTTTTTCACTCGCGGGATAACATAGCGGAGAATGTCTCTTTTAATATCGGCAAGCATGGTTTCGTCATCGGCAAAGTCATCGTGCTGTGTGGAGACGACGATGCTGTCAATACGCTGCGGCTTGTTTTTGTCGGAATACTCAATTGTCACTTGCGATTTGGCATCAGGTCGAAGGTATTTCATCTGCCTGCCGCCTCTGCGAATGGCCGACAACTCCTGCAAAATCTTGTGTGAAAGATCGAGCGCCAACGGCATATAGTTTTCGGTCTCGTTGGTGGCATAGCCGAACATCATCCCCTGGTCGCCGGCGCCCTGGTCTTCCGGATTGGCGCGCTCGACACCGCGGTTGATGTCGGGGGATTGTTCGTGGATGGCGGACAATACGCCGCAGGAGTTTGCCTCGAACATGTATTCGCTCTTCGTGTAACCGATACGGGCTATGACCTCTCGGGCAATATTCTGAACGTCGAGATAGGTAGCGGTCTTCACTTCGCCCGCCAAAACGACCTGGCCGGTGGTGACGAGCGTTTCACAGGCTACTTTTGAGTTTTTGTCAAAAGCGAGGAAATGATCAACCAGAGCGTCTGAAATCTGATCGGCAATCTTGTCAGGATGTCCTTCTGACACACTTTCAGAAGTGAATAGGTATGGCATGGTTAAATGTTATTTTGGATTGAAGAATCTCCTCGTAATCGAGGCTTTTAAAAACGGGCACAAAGGTAGGAAAACAGACAACAGTTAATGAAATACCCAAAAGGGCAATGTCGTCATTATTTTACTTTACAGCGGAGCAATTGCTCCTGCCTGTCGTCTTTGGCGAGGATAAAACCCTCCAATAAATCTCCAGGCTTCACAGGGCCTACGCCTGCCGGAGTTCCGGTATAGACTAAATCTCCCTGTAACAGTTTAAAATATTTTGAGATATAGACGATGAGCTGGTCGAAGTTGAAAATCATGTCCCGACTATTGCCGCGCTGTACCATTTCCCCATTTTTTTTGAGAAAAAATTCAATGTTCCCTTCCCGATTCACTTTTTCTAAGGGCGCAAACCTGCCCAATACTGCGGAGTTGTCAAATCCCTTGGCGATTTCCCAGGGATGGCCTTTTTTCTTTAACTCGTCTTGTAGATCGCGAGCCGTGAAGTCGATACCCAAACTTATTTCCTCATAATAAGTATGGGCAAATTCGGGTTGGATGGCTTTTCCATTTTTGCTGATTTTTAGCACGATTTCTAATTCGTGGTGCAATTCATTCGTAAAATCCGGATAGTAGAAAGGCTTTTCGTTGACCAACAGCGCAGTTGCCGGTTTCATAAAAATGACGGGGTTGGCGGGGACGGGATTGTTGAGCTCTTTGGCGTGTTCGCTGTAGTTGCGGCCTATGCAAATGATTTTCATGGATGGAAGATCAGCTTATTGGATTACCGGATGTTGTGTTTCTCTGCAAAAAATTAATTGGAAGGACTCTCCTGAAGGTTTTTTAAAAAAAAATCAACTTGTCCCCTGCCAAAACTATTTGACATTCATCAAACCTGTCAGTTCTTTCACTTCCCGAATGGTCTTTTGAGCTTCGGAGCGGATGATGGCCGAGGAATCTTTGATCATTTCCTTGACGGCCTTTTTGTCGGTATTCAGTTCTTCTCTCTTTAAGCGAAAGCCATTGCTCAACTCGACGAGGGCGTCGGCCACCTGTCCTTTCAGGTCGGAATAGCGAAGATTGCCGTTTTCGTAGTTGGCCATCAGAGCGGCGTGGGTTTCCATCTTCTCCGCTGCCTTCAGCAATTCGAAGAGGTTCTTTACGCCGGCGCTCATTTCGCCTTCGGGCGTGTCGCCGGTATCCGTAACGGCTGATTTGATTTGTTTGCGAATGTGGATCTCTTCTGCGAAGATGTTGAGATAGTGCTTGTCGCCAGCGCTCTTACTCATCTTTTTGGCAGGGGATGCCAGAGACTTGATGTTTGGGGTTTCCGTGAATAGCGGCTCCGGCAATACAAAATATTCTACGCCCACCTGATTGTTGAAGCGCTGAGCTATGTTGCGGCTGAGTTCGAGATGCTGTTCCTGATCTTTTCCTACCGGCACGTAGTCCGCCTTGTAAATCAGGATGTCGGCGGCTTGCAATACGGGGTAGTCGAATAGTCCGACAGAAATAAAGCCTTCTGCCTTTTCTTCGCTTTGGGCGCTTTTATCTTTGAACTGGGTCATGCGTGTCACCTGCCCGAAGGAGGCGAAACAATTGAAAATCCAGCACAATTCGGCGTGCTCCGGCACCAGCGACTGAACAAACAGGTTTTCGGTTTTAATACCCGTCGCTATCAGATTGAATATCAGATTCCAGGTGTTTTCCCGAAGGTTTTTGGAATTGTAAGGCATGGTCATGGCGTGATAATCCACCACGCCATAAAAGCAGCGAAACTTATCCTGCATGTCCACCCAGTTCTTCACGGCGCCGAAATAGTTGCCGTAGTGCATATCGCCAGTTGGCTGGATACAGGAGAGGACTCTTTTCTTTTGTACTGTACTCATTATTCGTTGACGGCTGCAATGACGGAGATTTCAACATTGACAAACTTGGGAAGGTTGCCAACTTCTACCGTTTCTCTGGCGGGAGCGAATTCCGGTTTGAAATATTCAGCGTACACGGCATTGAGGCGAGCAAAGTCGTTCATGTTTTTTATAAAAACGGTGGCTTTCAACACGTCTTTGTAGCTGGCGCCAACTGCTTCGAGAATGCCGCCGATGTTTTTCAAAACGCGGTGCGTTTCCTCCTCGATGCCGCCTTGTACCAATTGCCCGGTGGCGGGGTCGATGGCTATCTGGCCAGAGGCATAGAGTAAACCGTTGTGGAGGATGGCCTGGTTGTAAGAGCCGATTGCTCCGGGAGCATTGGGTGTAGAGATAATCTTTTTCACAATAAATGATTTTATTAAAAGAAAAGTGAATTTCGGATGAGCAGAGCTGGGCAGTTGAATGCTCTACGAGATTAGCTCCATTTTTTGTCAAAACAGAAAAAGCTCCACATCCATTTGACGGCGAAAGGGAGCTTCCTATTTCTTTATGTAAAATGTGGGAAAGGAGCCTATACTTCTTCCTTGGCTTTTACCAGCACTTTGCCTCTATAGAGCATATTGCCCTCGTCATCGTAGTAGGCGTGGTGATAAATATGCGCTTCGCCGGTAGTAGGGCATTTAGCGATTTGTGGAACGGCTACCTTATCGTGGGTACGACGCGCCCGCGTTCTGCGCTTCGAATGTTTATTTCTTGGATTTGGCATCGCATTATCGTTTTTGGACTTCCCAATTTCATAATTCAACTAAGAATCAGAAATCGCAAAGCCGCGTCATTATTAATTTTCTGAATTAAATCTTTTCAGTGCTTCCCAAAATGGATTGGTAGTATCTGCCTGCTCATCCTGCTTTTCTTCTTTGGTCAGATACTTTAGCATCTCCGGGTTGCATTGGCCTCCGGCGTCATCGTGGGTCTTTACCATGGGGACCGCCAGATTGACGAATTCATAAATAAACCTGGCAACATTCAGCTTTGGCGTTCCTCTCAGAATGTAGATGATGTCTAAATCTTCCCATTCCTTTTCTCCATATTTTACCAGCAAAACCTGATGGTCTTTCACCGGAAGATCAAATTCTTCTAAGCAGCGATCGCAGGAAACTTTCACGGCGCCTTTGAAATCAAAAGTCATTTCGCAAAGGTCGGGTCGCTTGTCAAAAAGGAGGTGAACATCCACATCGCCGTCTTCAATGGGTGAATCTGGAAAATACCGAAAAAATTCGCCGCTGATGTTGAAGTCATATTCGTGGAGACCGTCGCGCAATCCCGATAAAGGGATTGAGAAGTGGTCTAAATCGTTCATTGTAAAAGAACTTTTTAAAAAAGGCTGGCAAAGATACTGCATTATTTGAATTTTGAGTAGAGTAGAAATAATTTTTCATCTGCTAATTCGCCAATTTTTTGCAAGCCTTTTCAAATGTTTGAGAAGCTGGTTTTGCGCCTGGTTGAATGTAGCTAATACCCGGTTTCGCCAAACTTACAAAATCTTTACATCGGGCGCTTGGCACAATTTCATACCCTTTTCAATCGAATTGCCGACTTCCGAACCTCGTCGTTTCATTCGCTCATTTCATTGGAGCGGAAAAGAACCGATGGCAAAGTTGTTTTGGTAGAGAAATTTTCCGCTATATGTAACTCAATGATTATCAGGTTTTTTATTTTTTTTAAATTTTAAAAATAAATCATATAACCAACTGATAACTAAGGAATTAAAATAGAGGTTCCCCTCCCGACTATCTTTCGCCTTATTTAAAAATGATTTTTATTTGTAATGAAATCTCTACCCAAAAGATGTGTGTTTGGCACACTTTTTTACATTAAGGAAATCAAAATCTGAAATCTAAAAATTCAGAAACATTACTTGACAGTCGCTATACATGCTATGAGAAAATCCGGAAACCGAGCTGACTAAGCTTGTCCAATCTTTCCAAATCTCCTTTTTCCCAGGACTCCTGGATTCTTCTCATCAAATAAGTTTAAAAAAAAATTACACCGGCCCACAAGGGCTGACTACACATTCTTTTCACCTCTGGCTGAAAGCAGGCGGAGGAACCATCTTACGAATTCTAAGCAAAACCTTACACACCATGACCGGCGCGCGCAGTAGCGTCAGGAACGGTAATGCCATGCCTTTTTCAAAGGTTTGCGCTTTACCCACCTGGGCGGACTACGTGCAGCCTACTGAAACGGACCCACTTTTATTAACAATTATAATCTCATGGTAAAAGGTAACGGTTTTGCCCACTTGAGGGCAACATTCAAATCCACCGATGATCTCTGGCGAAAACGCCGGAGTTTTATCGTGGCAAAGACGGCACTGCTCGCAGTATTGTTGTTCTCCGGTGGGCAAACCGTCTTTTCCCAATGCGCACTGGTTTGTAAGAGCCACGTAACAGTGGCTTTGGAAGCCAATGGCGCCGCCACTGTCAGCCCCGCAACTCTCCTACAAAGCTCCGTCGGATGTTCCAATAACTTCGTCGTCGAGGTAACCGACACATCAGGTAATATGTACGGCCCTGTAATCGGCCCTTCGCTGATCGGCCAGCCCCTGATAGCAATCCTCACAGATATTCCCAGTGGAAACTCCTGTAATACTGACATTACATTAATTGACGACTTAGCTCCCGTTGTTGATTGCGGCGATACGCTTATTATATGGTGTAATCAAGCTTCTTCGCCAGAAAGCTTAGGCTATCCGGAACTGAGCGATAACGCCTCCCCAAAAGACAGCATCGAACTGACATTTTCCGACTCGTTTACAGAATTTGAATGTTTTGACACCATTAATGGGATGGCGATGACGGCATACATCGAGCGCGCGTGGACGGCGACAGACGAAAGCGGAAATAGCTCGACTTGCGTTCAACATATCTTTTTCCGCAGAGCTACGCTCGATATGGTCGTCTTTCCCAGTCACCTCGATGGCGTGCAAAAGCCGATGCTCGAATGTTCCACAGACGACCCAGACAGTCTGGAGCTTACAGGCCAGCCGGAAGTAGAAGGAATAATTCTCGACAATACTACTTTCTGCGATCTGATCACCTCTTTCAATGATCAATCTATTCCTCAGTGCGGGGGAGCAGTCAAACTCATTCGCACATGGACGGTCTTTGACCTCTGTACAGAAGATTTCAGGGTCTATTCCCAAATAATAAAAATACAGGATACAACTCCTCCGGCAGTTATCTGCCCGGCAGACATAACGGTGTTTACCGGAACTACTACCTGCACGGCACAGGTAACCCTGCCGCAGGCGAGCGCTACGGATGCCTGCTCAGGCGCCACTATCGCTACTACCTGGCAATTTGGCAACGGCTCAGGCCCTTTCAACTCCGTGCCTGCCGGCGTTCACACGGTTACTTATACGGCTGCGGATGGCTGCGGAAATACATCGAGCTGCCAGACCAGCGTGTTCGTCATGGACGATAAAAAGCCGGTGGCCTTGTGCCAGAACTTAGTGAACATTTCCCTACAAGAGGATGGACAGGCGCTCATTTATGCCGAAACTTTCAACAACGGCAGCTACGATAATTGCGGCATTGACAAGATGGAGGTGAGTCGAGGGGGTCAGCCATTTGGAGAGACCATTAGTTTTGATTGCAATGATTTGAGCCAGCAAATCAAAGTGACGCTCAGCGTCACGGACAATGGAGGCCTGGTCAATCAATGCTTCAGCTATGCCATCGTAAAAGATGAAATTGATCCGATTATTGACTGTCCTGAACCGGTTACGCTTTCCTGCGAAGCTAATTACAACAACCCGGGGCTGACGGGTATTCCGGAAACCACTGACAATTGCACGGTAGCAAGCACCGATTACACCAATGATATGAACCTCAACTCCTGCGGCAACGGCACTATCCTTCGCACCTGGAAAGCTACCGACCAAAGCGGAAACTTCTCCACCTGTACCCAGGTCATCACCATCGCAGACGATACGCCGATAAGCGTGATTTTCCCCGATGATGTTTTGTTTTACGAATGCGGCCCCAATACGGAGCCTTCTGCCACAGGCGAACCGGTAATCAGCGGGCAGGATTGCGAGCAGTTGCAGATAACCTTCACGGATTTTCAGTTCTATACGGCTGAGCCGGCATGTTACAAGGTGATTCGCAATTGGGCGATCATTGACTGGTGCTCTTATCAACCCAACGATCCCGACGAAGCAGGGTACTGGGGACATACCCAGGTCATTGAAGTCAGAGACACTTTGCCGCCAACGGTGGTATGCCCGCCCAGTGTCACCATAGGAATTGACAACCCGAACTGCCAGATGTACGCCGACATCCCGGCGCCGCAGGTGACAGATTGCAGCAATGAAATAAGTATTACCAATAATTCCCCCTTCGCTCAAAGCCACAATGGAAAAGCCAGCGGCGTCTATCCACGGGGAACGCATACAGTCACCTATACCGCCGAGGATGGGTGTGGAAATTATTCAAAGTGCTCCATGAAAGTGTCCATCATTGATACCGAGCCGCCCAGCCCCGTTTGCAACAACGGCATCTCTGTTACTATCCAGCAAAACGGCATTGTCGTTGTGACGCCGGCCATGATTAACAATGGCAGTCACGACAATTGCACGCCGGGTTCGAATCTCATTTTGCAGGTAAGCTCCGGCGTCTTCGATTGCCAAAGCGTAGGAACTAAAATAGTGACGCTGACGGTGACCGACGAGGCGGGTAACAGCGCCTTCTGCCAGACGACGGTAGTCGTTCAGGACAATTTCAATGTTTGCGACAGCCAGACCGTAGGAACCGTTGCGGGAAAATGCGCCCGTGAAAATGGCGACCCGGTATTTCAGAAATTAGTCGGGCTGTCGGGTGGGCTGAATATCGCCGTGCATACGGATGTGGACGGAACCTATGCCTTCCCCAACCTGCCTCTCAACGCCAACTACACTATAACTCCCAGCTATAATACCAAGCCTTTGAATGGCGTAACGACATTCGACATGGTGATTATTCGGAGGCATATTTTGGGCGTAGAGTTGTTAGATTCTCCCTACAAAATCATTGCCGCCGACGTGAATAAATCCCAGAGCGTGACCACCTACGATTTGGTGGAAATTCAAAAGCTGGTGCTCAACGTCACTACCTCGTTCCCCAACAATAATAAATCGTGGCGCTTTGTGCCTGCGAGCTACGTTTTCCCCAATCCGGCCAACCCTTTTCAGGAGAAGTTCCCCGAGGAAATTAATATTTTGAAATTAATGGAGAGCCAGTGGAATCAGGATTTCGTAGCCATAAAAATCGGAGACGTAAATAATAGCGCCAATCCTGCCAATTTCGACGAGACCGGGATTGCGGGAAGGAGCTTCAATGAATACCTGATATTCAAAACGAAAGACATCGAACTGGTGGCTGGCCACGAATACGCCATCCCCTTCATGGCTCCCCATCAGGAGAGCGTGGCCGGCTTCCAGTTCACCCTTGACTATGATGAAAATGCGCTGGAATTTCTGTCCCTGAAGACCGAAGACGCGCTCCTGATGAACGAGCAGAATTTTGGTTTGCCCGATGAGATCGGCGCCGAGGCCGTGACGGTGAGCTGGGATAACTATTCAGGACAGTCGCTACCTCGTGAGACGGCCATTTTCACGGTATATTTTTTAGCAAAAAAAGAGGCGCGCGTAAGGGATGTGTTGTCTATCAATTCGCGCATCACTCCGGCAGAAGCCTATTTAGTAGATATTGAAGGAGGAAAATTATCACTCCAGCATCATATAGAGATGGGAGGAGTCGCTCTGGAATTTTCCGCAGAAGAAGCTGAGTTGCCCCAGTTTTTCCAGAATGCGCCCAATCCATTTAACCATCGCACTTCACTCAACTTCTATCTGCCACAATCTTCCAATGTGAGTTTCCGCATTTACGACGTGTACGGCAAAATGCTGAAGACTTACGAAGGCGCCTATTCGAAGGGTGCGCATGTGGTAGAGCTCAATCTGGCAGACATCGGCGCCAGGGGCGTTTTGCTCTGCGAGATGTCGGTACCGGGTCTTTTTAAAAAGACTATTAAAATGATTAATGACGAGTGAGAATACCGGTGAACACAACGTGTTATCCTTAATCTCATTTTTAAAAATGTACTATTTAAACTCGACAGCATCCGGTTTGAACTCTACGATTCTATAGCCAGTTTTTCCCGGCGAAGACCCGGGCAACCATACACTTTGACTTGATTTACACACAATGCTAAGTTCCGGACTGTCCAAACCCGGTGTCACACTCAAAAGGAATCATACTATGAGAAAGCCATTTAAAATTCCCATGAACTTTTGAAGAGATACCAAAACCGTTGAATCAGGCGAAGGAAAGAGAGCCGCCACGCAAGAGCGGCAGTTCCTTCGCCCCAGATTCAGCTCTATTAAATGATTTTTAAATAAAATTTTTAATACTAAAGGATTGAAAATCAATTATTTACAATTACTTAAATCTATTTCACTAACTTAATTGCCAATCCCATGAGAAAATTCGAGTTTACTATTCAGACCCAAACTGACATCAGTGGGACGACAAGCAGACGGTCAAAAAGAGCATGGTTTTCAAAAGCTGTAAGCCTGCTTTGTCTGCTGCTACTCGCAACCTGGAGCAACCAGGCATTCTCTCAGTGTGCACTCACTTGTAATGATGCGGTGAATGTTTCTTTACCCGGTCCTGTTGACAACTGTGCGGTGGAGGTAACAGTGGACAAGGTGCTGGAAGATCCGGCCAGTTGTTCGCTCCCTATGACCGTTACCATCATGACGCTACAAGGTGCGACCATTCCAACCAGCCCCGTAGTAAATGCCAGCCATATCGGACAGACCCTTGCTTTCAGAGTGACTGAGACTAATTCTGGAAATTATTGTGAGGGAACCCTTACCGTAGATGACAAACTGGGGCCGCAAATCACGAATTGCGAAGACAAAGTTGTACCCTGTCTTGTTGATTACAGACCTGATATTGATGGCGGAGACCTTGAGTCCCCATCCTTCGACGACTGTTCTACCATAGCGAATATTAGCTACGTGGACATCGTCGTCCCGGGAGATTGTAACTCCGTCAATGTGGCCTTTATCAACAGAACCTGGACGGCTACGGACATCCGTGGATTTAGCAGTACCTGCTCTCATTTTATCACGGTGCAAAGAGTTTCTATCGCCGACTATACACCTCAATGTCCTAGTAATAAAACTTATGAATGTACCACAGAGCCGGTGGATACCAGTCCTGCTGTTACCGGCTACCCAGTTATAACCGTTGGGGGCGTAGCTTATGATGTGATTCCCGGCGCCAACAACTTCTGTGAGATTGCCGCTTCTTTCACAGACGAAGTGTTCTCGGTATGCGGTGGAGGTTCCAAAATCCTTCGCACCTGGGTCGTTTATGACTGGTGCCTTCCGACGACAATGGGTTCAGGGAATCCCTGGTCCTGTATTCAGACAATCATGATATTAGATACAACCCCTCCGGCTATTACCTGCCCGGCGCCGATGACCAGCTACACGGCTGCTTCCAGTTGCTTTGCGGCGCCCAATCTGCCGGCGGCCAATGTCGCTGACAACTGTTCCAATTTTTCAGTGAAAGTTTTGACGCCTTTCGGCACAGTCAACGGAAACGGAGGTGTATTGCCGAGCGCGCCGGTTGGGACTGTCGAGATCAAATATATTGCAACAGACGCCTGCAACAATAGCAACGAATGCACTACTACGCTGACCGTAAAAGACAATACGCAGCCAATAGCCATCTGCGATGAACACACGGTGGTTTCATTGACGGCAGACGGCTCTGCAACTGTCGCCGCCTCTGTATTTGACGATGGCAGTACGGACAATTGTGGAATTGACCATTTTGAAGTGAGCCGAATGCCTTCCACCTGTGAACCTGACGGAACAGACTTTAGCGGGTTTGCCCATTTTGACTGCTGCGACGTAGGACAAACTCTCGTAGTCATTATGCGGGTTTTTGATAAGGCAGGCAACTACAATGAATGTATGGTTGACGTCACCGTTAACGATAAAATCAATCCGACCATTCAGTGTCCGCCGAGTATTACTATTGAATGCTCCGATCCGGTACCGGCTGTCGCTACGCCGACCTACAACGACAACTGCCCGGGAGCCTCCTGGTCGCAAACCGAAGTCTCGAACATAGGCGACTGTGGAACGGGTAATATCAAGCGCAATTACAAGGTGACCGACGCCTCTGGCAGAACGGCTTCCTGCACGCAGACTATCACGATCATTAATTCATTTCCTTTCACATTGGAGGACATTGTCTGGCCGTTGGATTATACCACTAATGAATGTAATACAAGCGTAGATCCAGTTGACCTGCCGGCAGGATATGATTATCCTCAGGTCAATGAAAATGCCTGCGATAATATTGCCATTACTTCCAACGACCAGGTATTGCCTGTCAATGAACCGGCTTGTTTTAAAGTATTGAGAAAATGGATTGTCATTGACTGGTGCCAGTACAATCCGAATGTACCCGGAAGTCCGGGCTACTGGGAATATACTCAGGTGGTCATGGTCAATGACAATACTCCGCCTGTAGTGGCCTGTCCTAATAATATAGTGGCTCCTGGCGTCGACGCCAACTGTGAATTTGGTCAGGTAACGCTGCCGGCCATTATAGCCGGGGATTGCAGCCCGAACCTTTCGTTCATCAGCCAGGTAGATTACTATTCAGATGGAACTATAAACGCGACAATCAATGGGGACGATATTAGTGGCGACTATCCATTTGGTACGCACACTATCAATTTAAAGGTGGAAGATTACTGCGGCAACAAAACTACCTGCACTTTCACTATAGAAGTGAAGGATGCCAAGAAGCCGACTCCCGTATGTGTGAATGGCCTGGCAGTAGAATTAATGGCAGACCCCGGCGGCAACGGCGGCATGGTTCAGGTTACGTCTGCCATGTTCGACGGCGGTAGTTATGACAACTGTACAGCTAATGAAGATCTGGAAATTACCATCAGCCCCTCCCTGTTTACCTGCGATGACGTAGGCACAAATATTGTAACTATGTGGGTAACCGATGAAGCGGGAAACAGCGACTACTGCGAAACCTACGTGATTATTCAGGATAACATGGTCGTCTGCCCCGATCCCCTCAGCGCTGACGTCGGCGGCTCAATAGCCAATGAAGGAGGCTCAGCAGTGAGCAATGTAACCATCAATGTGAGCGGAAATGGTCCAATCATTTCACCGGTAACGACAAACCAGAGTGGACACTTTCAGTTCTTTGACTTGAGTTTAGGCTACGATTACACTTTTACTCCCGGTCTCGACCAGGATCCTTTAAACGGTGTGACTACGTTCGATCTGGTTTTGATTACCCGGCATATTTTGAATATTGAGATGTTGAATACTCCTTACAAAATAATAGCCGCAGACGTCAACAAATCAGGCACTGTTACTACGGCTGACGTGGTAGAATTGCGCAAAATGATACTCCATATTTTGCCGGGATTCACCAAAAACACTTCCTGGCGATTTGTGGACAAAAGCTACATATTCCCCAATCCGCCGAATCCATTCCAGCAGTCATTCCCAGAGGTTTACAACATTAATGACCTGTATAACAACCAGGCAAATCTCGACTTTGTCGCCATCAAAATTGGCGACGTAAACAATACCGCATCTACGAACTTTGCTCCTGATGTGGAAGAGAGGAACGCCACAGATTATCTGACCCTTGTAGTGAACGAGCAGGCCCTCGCAGCTAATCAACTTTATAAAGTTGAAGTCAGAGCCATGCAGTTTATAAATCTGCTGGGTTATCAGTTTGCGCTCCAGTTCGACCAGAACGCTTTGCGTTTGGAAAATATCGAGATAGGCGATCTGCCAAATCTAACAGAAGCCAACTTCGGCCTGGCATTACTTGATCAGGGCATTATAACTACCAGTTGGGACAATTCAAAAAACACACTGCTCGACAACAACACCATACTTTTTACCCTGGTATTCAGGGCTAATACAAATGTCCACTTAGAAAGATTGCTTCGAATTGCAGGCGGCATCATGCCGGCAGAAGCATACCAGGCACAAGCTGAAAATGCCGTAGATATCTTAGGCGTTAATCTTCAATTTAACAGCTCTGAGTCTATGGATGAAATGTTCGAATTGTTCCAAAATACACCCAACCCATTCCGCGATGAGACTTCCATCAGTTTCCGCCTGCCGGAAGCCGGCAAAGCGACGCTGAAGATTTATGACCTGTCCGGAAATGTGTTGAAAGTGATTTCAGGAAACTATCAGAAAGGGTTCAACGAAATCACATTGAATTACAATGACCTGGGAGGATCTGGCGTATTCTTCTATCAATTGGAAACTTCCTCTAATACGGCTACGCGCCGTATGATAAGGCTTTAATAATTTTTGAGCTATTTAAAAATAAGCTCAATCACTAAAATTTTAATGTGCGATTTTTCCCAAAACCGATTTAAGTATTCTCAAAATCTGGTTTTTGGGATGACCTCTCCCGGCTTTGGCTGGGGGGGGTTTTTTTAATAAAATCATAGAGCCAAAACTCAATTTAATATAAAACTTTATAAAAAAATAACAGAATCAACGGAAGCCCGTTAAATGGTAACTTTGCCCCCCCTAAAAATTAAATTGTCTCACTTCACAAGAACAAATCCAGAATCGTGGTAAAAAAAACACTCTTCTTTTTCATCGCATGGTCGTTTATTTCGCTTGGCCTGAAAGCCCAGGAAGGCTTTGAAGTTGGCGGCTGGTTAGCCGCTTCTAATTATTTCGGAGACCTCAATACCAATATGCGCCTCAACCGACCCGGCCCTGCGGCAGGCCTGGGTATCCGATATAATTTTAACGAACGTATTTGCGCCAAACTTTCGGGAAACATCGGCCGGGTACAGGCCTATGACACCGATTCGCCCAACTTGTACGAACGCGCCCGCAACCTCCATTTCAAATCCGTTATTGCCGACGCCGGTTTGCAATTGGAGTTTAACTTCCTTCCCTATATTCACGGAAGCAAAGAACAGAACTGGACTCCCTACCTCTTCGCCGGACTGGGGGTTTCCTATTTTAACCCAAAGGCTGAACTGAATGGCAAATGGTATGAATTGCGCCCATTTGGGACAGAGGGACAATTTAAAGGGGAGGAGTACTACACCGTTGCCGGTGGATGGGTTTACGGCGCAGGTTTTAAAATAGACCTGAGTTACGAATGGAGCCTCAACATTGACATCAGCGCGCGCCGCCTGTTTACAGATTACCTCGACGACGTTAGCACGGTCTATCCGGATGCCGGAGACGTTGAAGGGCTTCGCGGCGACTTTGCAGTGCAGTTTATTGACCGCTCCACGGAATTATACAAAAAAGACCCCGCCTTTTTTACCAGAAACAACCTGGAACACCCCATCGGCGGCGAAGGTCGCCAGCGCGGCAACAGTAAAAACAATGACACCTACGTCTATTTTGGCATTGGCGTCTATTACTATTTCGGCAATCTAAAATGTCCTTACGAAAAATAAACGGGTGAAGATTCAAAGACGATAGTTCGGACGCGCTTTCCCCTTCCCCTTCCTTAATGCTGTTGCTTTTTAAACCTTGCTAAGTGGGAACCGACATTTGGAACTGAGCGGTCTGGCTTATTTTACAGGCTGGGTGCATAATATTTTTTTTACTAATTTTGACCCCGCTCAAAACCCTCTTTAGCAAAGGGAGCGCTTTCAAAACATTCACTAATTCCTCGTCTGCACGTGCTGACATTTTTTCGGACAAACCAGATTTTTTACAGCATCCTCCTCATATTCTACATCCTGTTGATGCGGTTTTCCGTGTTTTTTGCTCCCTTCAAATGGACCCCGTCGGGAGAAGGAGTTTTGAGCGAGATGGTTTACAACCTGATAGGATATCAGCAGATCCCGTCTCAGATTGCCGCCATTGTACTATTGTTAATTCAGGGTTTCATCATCAACGGAATAACCACCAATCACCGACTCTCCAATGAAGTAAACCTTTTTCCCGGAGTTTTTTATGTGCTGACTGCCTGCCTGATGCCCGATTTTCTCTACCTGTCTCCCGTGCTGTTGGCGAACACTTTTCTGTTCATTGGCCTGAATGAATTATTTGTCACGTACAAAAACCCCGCCTGCGCCGACCGAATCTTCAATTCGGGCTTTTGGATCGGCGTAGCCGGTTTGTTTTATTTTCCCTATTTGTTTTTTGTTATCCTGCTGGTAGTTGGGCACAACATCTTGCGCGCCTTTAACATCAGAGAGCTGATGATGATTCTCTTCGGGATGTTCATACCTTATCTGCTGGTAGGTCTTTACTTTTTCTGGTACGATCAACCCGGCGTGTTTTGGGAACATCAATTCAGCCGGAATGCAGGGTTTTTTGATTTTAATATTGACGTGAGCAACTGGTACGACTACATGAAGGTGGGGCTGTTCGCATTGTTAATCGGCTACGTAATATTCAACAGCAACTCATACCTGATTAAAAAGAATATCCAGGTGCAAAAGAAAATCAGCGTTTTGTATTGGATATTGGTAGTTGCCGCTATTTCGGCGCCTTTTCAGGAAGGGCTGACTTTCGAACATCTCCTGTTAGCAACTCCCACATTGGGCATTTTCCTCGGACTTAGTTTTACCGACATGAAACCGCAATGGGCGGAAGCCATCCACTTTATTATCGTCATCATAGCCTTGTCCCTACAGTTCGTACCCTGGCTGCTTTAGCGGTTGGGCACAGGCGCAATGGATTGGAGATTCACGAAATTGATTTATCGGTATGACTCCGCGATTACCCTTTACAATCCATTAAATGGCAATACGGGGTTGAATTCCCATTTTCCTCGTTAATTTGCAAGCCCCAGTTACCAGAAAATTAACGCCCGTTCAGGTGAAAAACTTAATTCCACACTTCATTTACGACAGACAAAAAGCTGGTGAAACGCATGGCAGCTTAGAGGCTTACACCATGTTCGTGGATATGTCCGGATTCACCCGACTGACGGAAGTGTTGCTTCAACAAGGCAAAGCCGGAGCGGAAAGGCTTTCCGATATTTTAAATGCCATTTTCGAGCCGATGGTCGGTCTCGTTTACAGCCAGGGCGGGTTTATTCCTTATTTCGCAGGAGATTCTTTTATCGGTATTTTCCCCACGGAGACTTGTGATTGTACAGCGACAAACCTACTCGCTACCGCCATCGAGCAATTCAGCCTGCTCGAAAAATCTTCCTCCCATTTTTCCGAATTCAATATCGGAATCAAGACGGGTCTTTCTTTTGGCAAAGTCGAATGGGGAATCGTAGGCAAAGCTCCCAAGTCTTTTTATTTCAAAGGCTCAGCTATTCAAGGTTGCGCCAACAGCCAGTCTCAGGCTTCACAGCGGCAGATTATCGCAGACAAAGCCTTTGTCGGACAACTCCCGCCTGGAATATCGCTGGCTCCCTGTTCAACAAGCGGCTATTTTTTAATCGCTGAAAAAGAAGCGGCGACCCCCTTCGCCCAGAGAGAACCGCCGGTATTGCCTGAATTATTGCCTGAAATAGTCCGACAGTTTTTACCCCAAGCCGTCATTGAGTTTAATCAGAAAGGCGAATTTCGGACGGTCGTTTCGGTGTTCATTTCCTTTGATGGAGAGGGCGACTATGCATCGCTCAACGAACTGTCAACGATTATCTTAGACCACATCAGCAATTTCTCGGGATATTTTAAAGAGATAGACTTTGGGGATAAAGGCGCAGTACTCGTCATCATCTTCGGAGCGCCCGTTTCGCATGAAAACAATGTGGAGCGCGCCCTGAAATTCGTATGCGCTATCCAGGACGACATGGCCGTCTTGCAGCAGAAATCGAGCCTGCGCTACAAGATAGGGATGGCGGAGGGGATAGCCTACACCGGTATCGTGGGCGGCAAAGAACGCTGCCAGTACGCCGCCGTCGGCAATCGGGTGAACATTGCCGCCCGATTGATGATGCACGCCGGGTGGGGAGAAATTCTGGTGGATGAAGCCATCGAAAAGAATCGCCATTTTCGATTCCAGCATCGGGGAAACATTAGTTACAAAGGTTTGAAAGAACTGATTCCAACCTTCCAACTGACGGGTAGGAGCCTCGACCTGCACCAGACTTACGAGGGTAATATGGTGGGCAGAGAACCCGAAGTCAGTCAGTTAGAAAGCGCAGTCCTTCGCACTTTTAATAATTCGGAGGCCTCTGTGGCCTATGTCTATGGCGAGCCGGGCATCGGCAAAAGCAGACTGACCTTCGAGTTGCACAACTACCTCAGAAAAAAATACCGGCTGACCTGGCTGAGCTGCCAAAGCGATCAAATCCTGTCAAAGCCCTTTAACCCCTTTATCTATTTTTTAAAAAATTATTTTGAACAATCTTCCGACGCTACTTACCAGTCCAATCTTGACAATTTTGAAAAACAATTCTCATCCCTGCTCAACGACCTAATGGATTTGAGAGAAGATGAAGCTGATTCAATCAGGCGGGAACTGGTCAGAACAAAACCCGTCCTCGCTGCGCTGACCGGCCTGAAGACCTCCAATTCCCTCTGGGAAAGCCTCGACGCTAAAGGGCGTTATCTCAATATCCTTTCTGCCCTGAGCAGTCTGTTTCTGGCCGAAGCGCTCATAGACCCCGTCGTTCTCGAATTGGAAGACGGCCATTGGTTTGACGAAAGTTCCATCGAGTTTCTCAACGAAT
Organism: uncultured Saprospiraceae bacterium; assembly: GCA_964643005.1. Lineage (GTDB taxonomy): Bacteria > Bacteroidota > Bacteroidia > Chitinophagales > Saprospiraceae > UBA6168. The sequence goes on from CAZXQI010000004.1 coordinate 31,912, forward strand.
TAGCAGGGCGTATCAGGGCTTATCCAATCTTTGTCTTAGTCACTTCCCGCTACGACGACCAGGGCGCCAAACCAAAGGTCTTTAGCAAAGAGATATTGGAGAAAGCGGGAATTTCCTCCTTTGAAATCGACCTCAATATCCTGGATTCAGAAGCCATAAAACGCATGGTTCAGGAACATTTGCAAGGAGAGGCTCATCCCGATTTGCTGGAGCTGTTGATGCGGACGACTAACGGCAACCCCTTTTATGCCGAGCAGATGCTGGAGTATTTTCAGGAAAGCAATTTATTGAAATGGACGGATGAAGGCTGGTCGGTGAAAGACAGGAACATAGGCCTGTCGAACAGTATCCAGGCCGTGCTGACTGCCAGAATTGACCGCCTGTCTAACTTAGTGAAAGAAACGGTCAAAGCGGCGGCGGTAATCGGACGAGAATTTGAGTTGCCCGTTCTTTCGGAGGTGATGAGAAAGGACGAGCGCTTTGCGCCGGAAAATGGCAGCCTTCAGACCGCCCTAAAGGAACAGGTGAGGACAGCCGAAAGAGCACAAATTTGGCAGGCGATGAATGAGCTGCGGTATATTTTCCGACATTCTCTTCTTCGCGAGACCGTTTATGACATGCAGTTGAAAACCCGCCTGCGAGAGCTTCACCAACTCATCGCCGAGGCCATAGAAAACCTGTATGCCGGAAATTTGGAGCAGCGCTATGTGGATCTCGTTTTCCACTATGAACAGGCGGGGGTGGAATCCAAATGGCAGGAATACCTCGAAAAGGCAGCCGACCACTCCCGGTCTCATTATCAAAATCAGCAGGCTTTACATTTTTACAATAAGCTCATTGATATTTTGGAGCGCAAGGGAGACCTTTTCGGGCAGGCCGAAACCCTACTCAAAAAGGCGGGCGTCCTCGAATTGATTGGCCGCTGGGAGGAGTGCGAAGCTGTGAACAGACAGGCGCTCGAACTCACCCAACAGACGAATGACAATAGCCTCCTGGGCTGGGCGACCGGCAACTTAGGTCACCTGCTCATGCTTCAGGGAAAATACGAAGAAGCCGAGAAGCGACTCGAAACTTCGGCGGTGTTTTTTGATACCATTCAGGATAAGCTGGGCACTTCCAAAACTTACGGGAATCTGGGAAACCTTTATTTCCGGCAGGGCAGGTACGAAGACGCCAGACTTTACTTTATACAAAGTCTCCAATTGGCGCAGCGCTACGAGCACAGCTCTTCCAATGCCCAAATCGCCGCCGCACTCGGCCTAACTTATATGAATTTGGGCAAATACAACGACGGCATCCGATGGCAGCAGAGCCATCTCGAGCTTTGCAAAAAGGAAAACGACAAGCAGGGCATGGCTACCCTCTACGTCAATATCGGTATTGTCTATTTTGAAAAAGGCGACTACGACGCAGCGCTCGACTGCTATCAGAGGGGACTGACGCTGGCGGAAGAACTGGGTAACAAACAACTCATCTCCATCGCCATCGGCAGCATCGGCAACGTCTGGCAGCGCAAAGGGAAATTTGACATCGCCATGCAGCACTTCGAGCGAGACCTCGCACTGGCCAATGAACTCGGCGACAAACAGGGCATCTCCATCGCTCTGGGACTGATAGGCGAACTGCTCAGCGTCATGGGACGCTTTGACAAGGCCATTGAATACATACAGCAAAACTTAAGACTGGGAGAAGAACTCGGCTACAGAAAGGGCGTCGCCAAGTCCCTGAACACACTGGGAGATATTTATTTTTTTAAAAATGAATTTGAAACCTCCATTGAATACTACGATCGCTCCATTGAAATGACTGAGAGTATCGGCAATAAACTCGTCCTGGGATTCAGCCTGGCGGAAAAGGCTATCGTCTTGCTGGCCATCAATCGGGTGGAAGAAGCCAGAGAGCACCTACGGCGCGCCACCGCTTTCGCCGAAGAACTCAGGCATCCCGACCTGCTTTTTGAAACCAGACTGCTGGCGGGCAGAATTGCCATCAGGGAGTCGAACTACGAAGAGGCGCAAAAAATCTTTACGCTCCTGCTCGAATTGCATCCTGGACGAAGGGAGGAAGCCACCATCCACGCTGAACTCAGCAAAGTTAAAGGAGAGGAAGGCCACAGGGAAAAGGCGCTTGAGATATTCCGCCAGTTATATGAGGAGACGCCCATGCATATTTATAAATTAATAATCGAAGAACTGTCTTCCGTGAATTAATGGAGAGCCGCAAGGTGAAATGCACCCCCCTTCGCTTCAAAATTCCGTGGATGGAGAGGCTGTTTCTATCGCATCGTACACCGCATCCTGCACCAAAATTCTCGTATTCATATTCCCCAGCTTATTGTTTCTCATCGTCGGGTAAGTCCGGTTGGAGAGGAAGACATAGATGAGTTCCTCCTTTGGATCTACCCAGACCGCCGTGCCCGTAAAGCCGAGGTGGCCAAAGGTTCCTTCACCGGCCTTCTTCGACAGGTTGCTTTCAAATCTCGCATCTTTTTGGAACATGTCGAAGCCGATGCCCCGGCGGGTGCAGTCGCCGCAGCGAGAAGCATAGAACTGAATGGTTTCCGGTTGAAGGAATCGCTGCCCTCCGTAAGCTCCCTTATTCAACAACATTTGCATCAGCGCAGCCAGATCCTTGGCATCGCTAAACAGGCCGGCATGTCCCGAAACGCCGTTGAGCATGGCGGCGCCCATGTCGTGTACGTAGCCCTGAATGCGCCGGGCGCGGAAGTAGTTATCCTCTTCCGTCGGGGGGATGCGGCTGATAGAAATCTTTTCAAATGGCCGATAGCTTATCGCCTGTAGTCCCATGGGCTGGTAAAAGGTTTTTTGCACGTAGTCTTCGATAGGCTGCCCGCTCAGGCGACCCACAATCTCCCCGGCGATGTAGAAACCTAAGTCGCTGTATTTATATTCCCTGTTGGGTAGCAGCGGACTGTCTTTGATTTCCTGCCAGATGACTTCCGGGTAATCCGCCTTCAGCCACAGGTCTTTGGCGACGGGCAGCGAGTACGTCTCGCTTTTTTTATTTTGAAAAAATTGGGGAAGAGGCTTGCCGGAAGGGGAAGTCGTTTTTTCATAAAATTTAATCCAGGGGGTGAGCCTTGCCTGATGGGTGAGCAGGTCTATAAGTGGAAGCTCTGCCTTATTCGTTCCCGCAAACTCCGGCAGGTATTTCTGAACAGGCTCCTGTACGCTGAATTTTCCCTCCTCCTGGAGTTTCATCAGGGAAATGGTGGTGGCGGCAATTTTGGTAATACTCGCCAAATCCCAGACGTCGTCCGTTTTCGTCGCCGACGATTTTGACTCGTAAGTGTGGCGGCCATAGGCTTTTTCAAAAACGACCTTGCCCTGCCGGGCGACTAAGACCACCCCTCCTGGCGTAGCGCCGGCTGTGATGGCCTCCTTCATCAGGCTGTCTATCGCTCCCAGTTTTTCAGAACTCATACCCGCCTCTTCGGGCAGACCGTAGCCGAGGCGTTGCAGGCTCTCCGTGGTAATTCCACTGCCGCCTTTGAAAGTCTTGGAAGCCGTTACCGGCAGGCGTCCCGATATGGAAAAGGCGCCGAACAGCGCCTGCGCGGCGAGGTCTTCCACTTCTTCGTCCTCCTCGTAAGCCACAAGGAGACTGTTTACCTCTTCAAAAAAGCGGATGGAATAGGGATTGCCAAAAACCACCAATACCACTTTGGTCTGCCGGCTCAGCTCCTGAATAAAGGCTCTGGCGCTCTCCGTCAGCCCGTATCCTTTGGAGGCAAACTGGCTCATGCCGTGCAAACTGACGATGACGATATCCTTGTCTTTCAACCTTGAAACCCATTGAGTGGCGGACAGCTCGCTACCCGTGGCGTAAGTTTCAATTTTTGCATACCGGTTCAATGTTTTTTGAAAAGTATTATCCGCTTTTGCTCCGATGCTCAGCGAGGCGATACCCTGAAGCCGCTCGTTGCGAAAGGGAACGATATTCCCCTCATTTTTTACCAATGTCAGCGCATTGGCGATTAACTCCCGCTTCAGAGCCAGCGCAGCTTTGTCGTTCACGTCGGCCCGTACTCCCTCAGAGGATAGCGGTTTGAATTCGGCGACGCCCATGCGGTATTTCCAACGCAGCACTTTTTTGACGCTGAAATTGACCAATGTGCTGTCTAAGCGCCCATCGGCCAGCCATTTTTTGACAGTTTTAAAACCGGCCTCCACATTGCCGGGAAGCAGCAACACGTCGGCGCCTGCGACTAAGGCTCTGGCTTCCACTTCGCCCGGCCCATAGTATTTGGTCACACCCTTCATTTCTAATCCGTCGGTGAGGATGAGGCCGTTGAAGTTGAGTTTATTTTTTAACAACTCCGTCACCACCTTGTGGGAAAGGGTAGTAGGCAGGCTTTTCGCGTCGTCGAGAGCGGGCACATTGAGGTGGGCGACCATGACGCTGCCGACGCCCTGCTGAATGAGAATTTTGAAGGGAAACAATTCGATGCTGTCCAATCGCTCGAAAGGGTGATTGATGACGGGTAGGTCGTAATGGCTGTCGGTGTCGGTGTCGCCGTGGCCGGGGAAGTGCTTGGCGGAAGCCAGTACGCCGTTGTCCTGTAGGCCTTTCATGTATTGGTAGGCTTTGGCGGCGACCTCGTTGCGGTCTTCCCCGAAGGAGCGAAAGCCGATGACGGGATTAGCGGCGTTGTTGTTCACGTCGGCGACGGGAGCGAAATTGAAATTCACGCCGACCCGCTTGCAGTGCCGCGCAATGGTAGCGCCCATTTTATAGATTAAAGTATTGTCCTGAATGGCGCCCAGCATGAGTTGGCGGGGGAAGCTGAGCGCCGTGCCCTTCATCCTCATCCCGAGTCCCCACTCTGCGTCAATGGTGATGAACATGGGCAGGCGCTCCGACAAAGCCTGATAGCGGTTGGTTAGCTCCACCTGTTTTTCCGGCGTTCCTTTGGCCGTCGGATTGAAAAAACAGAGGGCGCCGGGCTTGTATTTTTTTACCAGATTTTCGACGGCGGCTTCATAAGTGGCGTCTTTATCCGTGTGCGCCCGCAGCCAGAAAAGTTGACCCAGCCTCTCGTCGGGGGTGAGGATGCTATACACGCTGTCCACCCATGCCTCCTCTTTCAATAGCGACTCGTAAGTGGCGGAATGCGACTTGTTAAGCCCCTGCCTGCTGAGCGTGGCAGAGGCAAAGACGAAGGCAGAAAGGATGAGAAACAGAGCGAGAGATTTTTTCATGATGGAGCAAAAATTTGATGAGCCTATCATTTTTCTAAAAATTCTTTTCCCTGACTGTGAGAAAAATTCAACGAATCTTTTCAAATCTTTGTGTAAGTACTTCATTATTGGGTAAAAGTCGAAACTTAGTCTGGAAGCGCCTAAATTTGACTTTTTAGAATTAAAATCCTCCCCGGAGTATTTGGCTCCTGAGACCGCGGAGAACCGATTAGGCGCTCATTTTTTTCAAACATAAAAATAGCTGATGAAAACCGCTGCGCGCAAGTTGTTTTATTCCATACCTCCTGCATGGCGCTTTGCCCTGAGGAGGTTCTACTACCTGCCCCTAGATACCTGGGAGGTACTGACCGGGCAGCGGGACAATCTGACGCCGCCGAAAGGTCTCATCTACACGGGCAGCGGCGATTTCAAAAAGCAGGGCGAACAGACGCTGCAATATTTTATTGAGTTTTGCGGCCTGGCGCCACGGCATCGAGTGCTGGACGTCGGCAGTGGGATTGGCAGAATTGCCGCCCCCCTTAGCCGCTATTTGGATGAAGAGGGGAGTTACGACGGCTTTGATGTAGTGGAAAAAGGCGTGGACTGGTGCCGTAAACGCATCGCCTCTCGCCACCCGAATTTTAAATTTCAATACATTCCTCTCGACAATGACCTCTACCGGAAAGAGGGAGAAAACGCAGCCGGTTTTCGGTTTCCCTACGACAGCAATCGCTTCGACCTCGTCGTCGTCAATTCTGTTTTTACGCACTTAGTCCTGGACGAGGTGGACAATTATCTGGGGGAAATTAGCAGGGTGCTGAAACCGGGCGGCCGTTGTTACGCCACTTTTTTTCTTTTTGATGAAAAAACAAAATGGCCCGAAGGCTTCGACTTTCCCTTCGACTACGGCAGGTGCCGCCTGATGGACGACGAAGTCAAAAGCGCGAACGTGGCCTTTGAAGAAAAATACCTGCTACAGGAGCTGGCTGTAAAAAAGCGCTTATCCGTCCGCCATCTTTTTTACGGCTTCTGGCGGGGATTACCGAAAGAGACCTGCAAAGAGTTTCAGGACATTGTTATTTTTGAAAAATAAAAAAAGAAAGGGAACTTATCGCAAAGGGGAATTTCTCCGCAGTAGAATTTCCCAAAGAGAATTTTCAATCAAAAAATACCGCTTTGATCCTCATACAAGACATACTCGTCAGCGACGAATTGCTGACGGAATTTTTTCGCTGCGACCTCAATGCCTGCAAAGGCGCCTGCTGTTGGGAGGGCGATATGGGCGCTCCCTTAGAGGAGTCGGAAATGGACATGCTCAGTGCGATTTACGAAAAGTTGAAACCCTTTCTGACAAAGGAAGGCATCGAAGCCATTGAAGAAAAAGGACTTTGGACTTATTTTGAAGGAATGAATGATTATGGAACCACCCTCTTAGATAATGGCGCCTGCGCTTTTCTGACTTTTGATAAAAATGGCATCGGCAAATGCGGCATAGAGAAAGCCTGGGAAGCGGGGGCGGTGGATTTCAAAAAGCCCATTTCCTGCCACCTGTATCCGGCGAGGGTGAGCAGGAACGAAACTACGGGCTTTGAGGCGCTCAACTACGACCGCTGGGATATTTGCTTCGCCGCTACCCTCGCGGGAAAAAGAGAAAAACTGCCCATTTTCCGCTTTGTAAAAGATGCAATCGTCAGAAAATACGGCGAAGAATTTTACGAAGAAATGGAGGCTGCCGCCGCTCACTTAGAATCCAGATCAGACGATAAATAGCAAAAATAAAAGAACTCCCATCAGGGTGATTTTCAGGCGGTTGCTGCGTGGGCTGCGCTGTCTATCGTCTCCAAAACCTTCTTAGCGGCGCGCAGATTCTTCACGCCGTCTTTTATCAATATCAGACTTCTGGGAGATTTTTTCAGGTGCAAACCGTGGCGCTCGCCCTGCGTTGCGAGGAACTGGAAAGTCTGCTGGAAAGCGGGACTGTCGTAAAACGGCGACTGGGGATTTTCCACAAAATAGCACCGCAGTTTTCCATTCTTCAGGATGATGCGTTCGAAGCCCAATTCTTTGGCCGCCCAGCGCAGGCGCAGGCCCTCGAACAGCTCGTGAACGGGGGTGGGAACGGGGCCAAACCTGTCCCGGAGTTCCTCCTCAAAGGCTGCCAGTTCTGCCTCTGATTCGATATGGTCAATGAAAGTGTAGAGACTCAGGCGCTCTGAAATGCTGCTCACGTAGTCGTCCGGAATGTGCATTTCCACGTCGGTGTCAATGGTGATATCCCGAACGAATATTTTTTTCTTTTCAAATTCTTCCTGGAAGACGTCTTTGAAGTCCGTCTCCTTTAGTTCCTGCACAGCGTCTTCCAAAATGCGCTGGAAAGTCTCGTAGCCAATGTCGGCGATGAATCCACTCTGCTCGGCGCCCAACAGGTTGCCCGCTCCCCGTATGTCTAAATCTCGCATGGCGATTTCAAACCCGCTTCCGAGGTCGCTGTGTTCTTCGATGGTTTTTAGTCGCTTGCGGGCGTCGGTGGTCAGCACAGACATGGGAGGGGCGAACATGTAACTGTACGCCTTTTTGTTAGAGCGCCCGATGCGACCCCTCAACTGGTGCAAATCGCTCAGACCAAACTGGTGCGCGTCGTTGATGATCATGGTATTGGCGTTCGGAATGTCGAGACCTGTTTCGATGATATTGGTACACACGAGTACATCGTGTTTTTTATCAATAAAATCCACCAAGGTATTTTCTAATTTTTCGGCGTCCATTTGTCCGTGTACCATAGCCACATCCACGTCCGGGCAAAGGCGCTGGATGAGGTTGGCGATGTCCGGCAGGGTCTTCACCCGATTGTGAACGAAAAATACCTGCCCGCCCCGATGCACCTCGTTGTAGATAGCTTCCCTGATAATCTCTTCATTTATCACCCGTATTTCTGTGTGAATTGGCTGACGGTTGGGCGGAGGCGTCCGTATAATGGACAAGTCCCGGGCGGCCATCAGGGAAAATTGCAGCGTGCGGGGGATGGGCGTTGCGGTCAGTGTCAGCGTGTCCACGTTGACTTTCAGCCTCCGCAGTTTTTCTTTGGCGGCCACGCCGAATTTCTGCTCCTCGTCAATGACGAGCAGACCCAGGTCTTTGAATTTTAATTCTTTGTTCAAAAGGGCGTGGGTGCCAATCAGGATATCTACTTTACCTTCCTTTGTTCTTTCAAAAATTTCCCGCTTCTGCGCAGCCGTTCTGAAGCGATTGACATACTCAATATGTAAGTCAAAATTGGCTAAGCGCTCCGTGAAGGTTTTGAAATGCTGCAAAGCCAGGATGGTGGTCGGCACGAGGATCGCTACCTGTTTGCCGTCCGTCACCGCCTTGAACGCCGCCCGAATGGCCACTTCCGTTTTTCCAAAGCCTACGTCGCCGCAGATGAGGCGATCCATGGGGTAGGGCTTCATCATGTCTTCCTTTACATCTATCGTCGCCTGTTCCTGATCAGGGGTATCCTCGTAGATGAACGAGGCTTCTAACTCTGCCTGGAGGTAGTTGTCGGGCGGGAAGGCATGGCCGGGAGTGGCCTTGCGCAGCGCATAGAGCTTGATGAGTTCTTTAGCGATGTCTTTGACCTTCTTTTTCGCTCGGTTTTTGAGGGTCAGCCAGGCGTCGGAGCCGAGTTTGTTCAATGCCGGCGGCGTCCCGTCCCTGCCGGTATATTTGGAAAGCTTGTGCAGCGAGTTGATGCTGACGTACAGGACGTCGTTGTTTTTGTAAAAGATGCGCACCGATTCCTGCGTTTGACCATTGACCGTGATCTTCTCCAAACCGGAATACCGACCGACGCCGTGGTCAATATGCACCACAAAGTCGCCGGACTGCAACTCCCGCAAAAGTTTGAGATTGATGGCTTTGTCTGCCGTGAATCCCTGTCGAAGCGAATAGCGATGATGGCGCTGAAATATCTGGTGGTCGGTGTAGCAGGCGATTTTTAAATCCAGATCCACGAAACCTTCGTGGATGGCTTTCATCACGGGTTCAAACTTCACCCGCATTTCCATGTCTTCAAAAATGGCGTAAAAGCGCTCGATTTGTCGCGGCAGCTCGGTGAAGATGAAATTCTCGATCCCCTGGGCGGCGTTGGCTTTGAGGGCCTCGCCCAATAAAGAGAAATTCTTGTTGAAACTGGGTTGAGATTTTGCGTTAAAAACGATAGATGGCAAGCCGTTCAGCGCAATGGGTTTGAAGTCCACCTGAGCGAAATTCCGCAGGTCTTCCTCCACTTCTGCGGGGCGAATGAACGCCCTGCTCCGAAAAATCTCCCCCAATTCGCTTTCATCCAACAGCGGCAGGCTCTTCGCAAATTCTTCTGCCTTTTCAAAACAGGTCTGCAGCTTGTCGCGCAGCAATTGTGCATCCTTCAGCCAGACCACCGTTTCGGGTCGAAGTACGGCAAGCAGGGAGACCTTTTGATCGCTGCTGAATTTCGTATTGATATTCGGTACGATGGACACCTTGCCGATGGGTTGCACGGACAACTGCGTCATCGGATCGAAAGTGCGAATGCCCTCCACTTCCTCGTCGAAAAGCTCGATGCGATAGGGATAGTCGTTCCCATAAGAGAAGATATCTACGATAGCTCCCCGTATGCTGAACTGTCCGGGTTCATAGACAAATTCTTCCCGACTGAACCCGTATTCCACTAACATTTCAATGATGAAATCGAGGTCTAATGTCTCGCCCTTCACGATTTCGATGCGGGTTTCTTCGAGCGCAGAGGGCGCCACCACTTTTTCAAACAGCGCCTCCGGATAGGTGACGATGATCTCCGGCGAACTGCCGCCGGAAATGATTTTGTTGATGATCTCCGTCCGTTCCAGTACGTTGGCGCTGGTCAGTTCCTGAAAATACATGGGGCGCTTAAAGGAGTCGGGGAAAAAGCGGACGGGCTTTTTGTCGAGCAGGTTGGAGAGGGTGTTTTGGAGGTAAGCAGCTTCTTCTTTGTCGTTGGCGATCCAGAGATTCGGACGGGGATCGGCCAGATAAGTTCCCGCCAGGACAAAGGCTTCCTGTGCGCCGGCCATTCCGCTAAGTTGTATGCGTGCTGTCGGCGTTGGTTCCGAACGTAGCGCCCGAATGATTTGCTGCGTTCGCCGGTCGTCCCGGTACAGGGCAAGGATGCGATCCAGATTACTCACGGGCGGCAAAATTACTGGGAGTTTTTTTATTTGGCAGGATTACTTTGCTTCTTAGCTTGGGAAACAGTCCTCCTCGTTTTTAACTGCAATCTATTTCAGCCCTATAAACGCCTGAGGTGTCGGCAGGGTTAAGCGAAAAATGCAGAAAGCCGTTTTTTTTTTATAAAGTATAGGAATAAATCCTGGAAGCGGGGAAAGTAAACGGGGTAGGAGGGAGCTTGAAGAAGGGGCAAAAAAAACCCTGCCAACACAATTGACAGGGACAAAACAAAAAACAAACACTATGAACAAACACTATTCTTTAGTCAAAATTGAGGAGGGTGAAAAAAGTCCCCCGTCTTGTGCGGGGGCTACATAAAAAACAAAAACTATGAACAAACACTCACCCTATATCTTTGCCAGTTAATTAAGCCCGTTTTGCATGTACGGGCAAAATCTTTCCTGGTTTCAATGTCAAATTAAGTATTGGGGAAATTAACCGAACAAATTAAAAATATTTAATTCAAACTGTGATTAATTTATCGTTTTTCAGATTTGTCCAAGAAGTATGCCAAAACCATAGTTATTTTTGGTAATAATTCCATTCAAACACAGATAATTATCTTTACCTTGAGTACCCATTTGTGAGATTGCCATGTTGTAAGCCCTTGTTAATCAGGGCGCTTGTTTTTTAAATCAATTACTTTTTAAATTAATTATTAAAAAAGGGCGATGGGGCTATCGCCCAAAAGCAGGTTTCCAACCTGCATTAAAACAGGCAAAGCCCCATCTGTTTTTAGTTGACAAAATCAGATTTTTAGCATCGTTTTTCAAGATGAAAGAGAATGACAACAAACAGGCGATTGGCGACCCTTCCCGAAGGGCTGTTTCGCTCTTTAACAGGAACCTCGTCGTCGTTCGTATCTCCAGGCTAAATTTGGGAAAGACGACGGGGAGCGGCCTGCGTCGCGTCACCCGGATGCCGCGGATGCTCTTGTGGGCATTTTGGTTAGAAGGTGCGGAGACAAAAAAGATGCTGCAAACTTTCGTGCGCAAAGGCAAGAGTCAGGTGTTGGTGTCCACCGCTTCCGATACGCCAACAGACGAAGAACTTAAGGAGGCCATGGCGCAGCTCAAAGAGTTGCCCAAATTCCTTCCCTTTTTTGTTTTTATCACTGTTCCCATTCCCGGCATGACGGAGGGTTACGTCTTGTTGGCCTTTACGCTTGAAAAGTGGTTAGGGCGGCGATTTAGCCTGTTGCCGGATCAGTTTCAAAAGGTTTTTCAAAAGAAAGAACAGGTTGAAACGGAGGAGGGAGGGCACGATAATACAGAGTCAGAATAGCGCCTTTCTTTTATTAATTTTGCGCCTCAGTCTTCATCCATTTTCTTCATCAAAAAAATTCATTATGAAAAAATTACTGTTTTTGAGCCTGATCTCGCTGTCTTTGGCTTTCATGTCCTGTGGAGAACAAGGCCAACAACCTGCTGAACAACCACAGGAGCAGACCGACCTGCAAACTGAATCTAATGAGTCAATGCCGGAAGAGCAGGGGAAAGAATACACCTCTGCTTACATCTGCCCGATGCACTGCGAAGGCAGCGGTAGCGACGAGCCTGGTACCTGTCCGGTTTGCGGTATGGACTATGTCGCGCAGGCCGATGCCGCAGACGATGGTCACATGCACTAAAGAAAAAGATTGCCCCGATAGTTAGTCGCTGTCGGGGCGACCTCTTTTTTGAAAATAAAAGGCGTATGCGGTTTTTACTCCTGATTTCGGCTCTTTTCATCTTCCGGTTTTCCGCCTTTTCCCAGACCAAAAGACAGCGCTCTCTTGAAAAGCTCGAACATCAGCGCTTCGAGGCCATGACGAAAAAAGATTCCGGTTTTCTCCAAAATATCCTTTCCGATGAGCTGACCTACACACATTCCAACGGACTTTTTGAAACGAAGGAAGAGCACCTTGAAAACATCCGCGACGGGAAACTCATTTACAAGTCCATGCAGCCGGAAGGCATGAAAATTAAAGTGCATGGCAGAGCTGCCGTCATCACCGGATTCGTCCAAGTCGCCGGCCTCCTGAACGGGAAAGAATTCGATGTCCGGCTGAACTACACGGACGTTTATTTTAGAAAAAGAGGAAAATGGAAACTAACGGCCTGGCAGTCAGTAAAAGTTGAATAGCAGCGCAGGCGAAAAAGAGAACCTGAATTTCTGAAAATCTATTGCCATTATTTTTAAATGTTTGTACGCCATCGTCAAAATATCAGGGAAAAACCCGACGAAGAATTGGTGAGCCTGTACCGGTCGGGCGGCAATTTGGAGCACTTGGGGCTACTGTACGAGCGCTATATGGAACTCGTGTACGGCGTCTGCCTCAAGTATTTTAAAGACAGCTCCAAGGCGCAGGACGGCGTGATGAATGTCTTTGAGATTTTGACGGAGAAAGTAAAGACGCAGGAAATCCGCCAATTCCGTCCCTGGCTCCACGTCGTAGCCAAAAACCATTGCCTGATGGAACTGCGCAAGAAAAACATCACCGTTTCTTTCGATGAAATGCTGCCCTCGACGCAGGCGGAAGTTGTGCAATCTGCCGGCTCTGTGCATCCAGTGGACATCTTTGAGGAAGACGGTCAGGAGCAGGCTTTGAAGAGATGTTTAGAGCGCCTTTCTCATCCACAAAAACAATGCGTCGAGCAGTTTTATTTTGAAAATAAATCCTACAAAGAAATTGCAGATCTGTACAGAGAAGAACTTGGAACCGTGCGCTCTCACATCCAGAATGGTCGCAGGAATCTCAGAATTTGTATGGAAAAAGCAAACCCTGCTGCCGGTCGAAACTATGCTGACCAATGAGAGTTGAAACTGAAAATAAAAACTGGAAGGAGCTGCTCCATTGCTGGCTCAATGGCGAGGCTCGCCGGGAAGACGAGCGATCCCTGGACGCCCTGGCAAAGGACGATCCCTTCCTGAGCGAGGCCTTAGAGGGCTACAGGTCGGCGCCGGAAGAAGACCATGCCGCCAGAATAGCCAGCCTGAAAGCGAATCTGCAAAGGCGAACATCTAAGCGACGAGGCGTCGGTTTTTATATGCTCCGCATCGCCGCCATCGGCGCTGTGCTTATGGCTGCCTGGTTCGCCTTCATGCAGTTTGGCGCTCAGAATCGGGAGGAGACGGCCACGGCCTATGTACAAGATACCGTGCAGGATAGAGCGAATGAAAGCTCCGCAGACGCTCTGATGGAGGAGGCGCCGGAAGATGAAGAAGTTGCAGAGTCTAATTCTCTCCATGAAAAAACCACTGCAAAGAGTAGCAGAAGTAAAGCCCCGGCGCCGGTTGCAGAGGCGCCGGCTCCACCGGAAGAGAACCTCAGCGTATCTCCCCAACTCGGCGCTGAACAAATTGCAGATAAAGCCATAGCGCCGCCCAAAGAGATATTTTCGCAAGCTTCCGGCCCTGAAGGTGGCTTTGAAAAATTTGAAAAGTATCTAAAGGAAAACCTGCGCCGCCCCGCCGCCGCAGTACAGGCGGGTCTGAGCGGTGCGGTGAGCGTCCGCTTTCGGATTCAGGCCGACGGGCGCCCGACAGATTTTGAAATTACAAAATCGCTGGGAGGCGGCTATGACGAAGAAGCTATCCGCCTTTTGAAAGAAGGCCCCATCTGGGAAGGAGTGCGAGACACTATTGCTGAATATACGTTCGAGTTCTAAGATTCCCGACTGGGATTCGCCCCGATAACTGCTGCGAATACGGGAAAGGGAGGATACTGTCAATCGTGTATTCAGGGCGACTAAATGCTTCTCTTCACTTTCATCCTCTCTCCTGATTTTTTGGCCGCTGCAATCATTTTGTAACTTGCCCACTCTTTTTTAAAAACAGGGAGGCTCGGCCAGACGGGAGATTTTTGCTTCAAACGCCATTTTCCTTCCTCTTTTAATTTAAAAAAAATGAAAATTAAGTTTTGCGGGGCGGCTCGGGAGGTCACGGGGAGCGCTCACCTACTCACATTAGACGATGGATTTAAAATCCTGCTCGACTGCGGCTTGTATCAGGGCTCGGACAAGAAAATGAAGGATTTTAATGAAAAATGGCTTTTCAATCCCGAAGAAATCAATTGCGTCATTTTATCGCATGCGCATATTGACCATTCTGGCCGCCTGCCCAAACTGGTAAAAGACGGCTTCAAGGGCCCGATTTATTGCACGCATGCCACCAGCAGCCTGACTCCGCTCATGCTCATGGACAGCGCTCTAATTCAGGAACGCGACGCCGAGTATGCCGGCAGAAAGAAGGGAAACGACCAGGAAGAAGTGGAAGCGCTGTACACCAAAGAAGACGCCCAGAGAACCACGGAGCGGCTAATCAGCTACGGGTATGGGCGCAAATTTGAAGTCTATCCGGGAGTAGAGGTCGAGTTTCGGGACGCCGGGCATATCCTGGGCAGCGCCAACGTGGCCTTGAGTATTCGGGAAAAGAACGGCAATATTCTCCGCCTCGGATTCACCGGCGACATTGGACGCCCCAATCGCCCTATCCTGCGCAACCCACAGCCGATGGATCCCATGGACTACATCATCACCGAATCTACTTACGGCGACAAAGACCACGAGTCGGCGCCCAATGAAATAGAGCGCCTACGGCAGATTATAGAGCATACCTGTTTTGAAAAAAGGGGAAAACTCATCATCCCCGCCTTTAGCGTCGGGCGGACGCAGGAACTCGTCTTCATGCTCGATAAATTGGAGAGCAAGGGCAAGCTGTCTCGACTGCCGGTTTATGTGGATAGCCCTTTGGCTGTAAATGCCACGCTGATTTTTGGCTCTCATCCGGAGTGTTACGACGCGGAACTGAGCGCTTATATTTTGAAAGACCCCAATCCCTTTGGATTCAACAGCCTGACCTATATCAAAGAAGTGGAGCAATCCAAGCGCCTCAACACTTCCAAAGAGTCGTGCATCATCATCAGCGCTTCCGGTATGGCCAATGCAGGCCGGGTGAAGCACCATATTTTTAATCACATGACCGACTCTAAAAACACCATTCTCATCGTCGGTTACTGCTCGCCGGATACGCCCGGAGGGGCGCTGAGGAACGGCGCCAAAACGCTCAAACTCTTTGGCGAAGAAAAGCCGGTGCGCTGCGCGGTTGAAGTGATGGATTCCTTTTCCGCTCATGCCGACCGTTCGGAGATTTCGCAATTTTTGGCCAACCAGGCTAAATCTGCAAAGAAGACGTTTCTGGTACACGGCGAAATTGAAAAACAGGAAAGCCTGAAATCCCTGCTTGAAACGCAGGGATTTAGAAAAATTGAAATTCCTGTTTTGGGACAGGAGTTCAATATTTTCTAAAGCAAAGCGTAGCTTTGGCGGCGATTGACGATCGCCCGCTTTAGTTTAGATTCTGTTTGTGAAAAAAAACTTTTTACCGCCTCCATGAAAGGCTGCCCGACACACTCACCTATTAAAAATATTTCTAACCCATGTTTCAGGAGTTAACAGCCAAAGCCTTTTTTGTATCGTTAATTTTTTGAAACTTTTTGCCTGGCCTCCTATGGAGGGCGAGGTTCAAACACGTACCCGATGAAATGGATGTCTGCTTTCTTTCTCTCTTTTCTTGTGATCGGATTATTTAGTTGTAAGAAAATCAATGACTTAGGAGATACTGAAATCCTAAGTAGCGAAACGGAATTTGCCATTCCTCTGTTTACGGCAAAAACGACCATACAGGATTTACTGGAGTCTTTCGACGAAAACACTTACATAGAAATTGGGGAGTCTGGTGTAATACACCTTCGCTATAAAGGCGACGTGCTCTCCCAGCAGGCCGAAGAGTTTTTCGTGGAAACCCGCCAAAAACTGCCGCCCCTCATTCCCTTAGAAGATACGCTGTACGCTATGCCCTTCTCTGCGCCGGAACAATTGGAAGTGGATTTTGCCACTTTTAAATCGGGGACGATCGGCCTGGCCATTCTCTCTGATTACGTTGGCATGGTGGATCTTAAAGTCACCGTTCTACAGGCTGTCAAAAATGGACAGCCGCTGACGCTCAATACCAAATTCCAGTCTCCCGCCGGCTCGGAACCCGTCTTCTTCTTCTATCCCCCCGAGTCGGTAGAAACCAAAGGTTTTAACCTGGTTCCCAAAGACGGAGCGCTAAACATTCGCTACGAAGCTTTTACCGAAACCGGAGAGCGCATCAAACTGCCCTTTATCGGCTTAGTCAATCAGAACATAGACTTTTCCTACCTCGAAGGCTATCTGGGAAATTTTAAACACAAAGGAAAAAGGGACAGCATCTCCATTGATTTTTTTAAAAATTGGATTCAGGGAGATGTCTTTTTTGAAAAACCCGTCATCCAGATTCACATTGACAATGCTTTTGGAGTGCCCACCCGATCTTCCATTGACATCTTTGATATCCTGACCGCCGACGGGAAGCGAATCCCCCTGCAAAGCGACTTCATCACAGAGACGGGTATTGACTTCGTCTATCCGGCTAACAATGAGGTGGGGCAGACGAAAAGCATGACCTTCGTATTCAATGCCAACAATTCCAATATTGAAGAGGTGCTTAGCTCCAGACCCACTGCATTGGACTACAAGGTGGACGCCATCATGAACCCCGACAGCTTAGTAGATGAAAGAGGCTTCATCACGGACAGCAGCTACTACCGAATCCAGGTGGAGGTGGATCTCCCTCTGCACGGGCGGGCTTCCGGCTTCGGGGTGAGAGATACTTTCGACGTCAATTTTGAAAATTACGACGATGTAAAAGAAGTGGAATTCAAGATGATTGCCGACAATAGAATGCCGCTGAGCTTAGAGGGTCAGCTATATTTCCTTGACGAAAACAGCTTTGTGCTGGATTCTCTCTTTGACCAATATACGGAACTAGTGGCGTCGGCGCCGGTGAATGAATATGGCTTTCCGAGTAGCCAGGTTTCTAAGACCAACTACGCTAATCTCTCCGCAGACAAGTTTGAACGCCTGCGGCACTGCAAAAAACTGGCGCTGCTCGCCTCCTTTTCTACGACTAATCGCGGCCAGCAAACCATTAAAGTTTCCTATGGAATGGATGCCAGCATCCGCATGGGCATGAAGCTAAAAACTAACTAACCAATTTTTTTATGAAACTTAAAATCATAATACTTCTGACATTTCTGGCCGGCCCAATGCTGGCGCAACAGGAACTGGGACTCGGCCTGATGCGGCACGTCTGGCAGACCAACAAAACCAATCCTGCGCTCGTGCAGCCCCAGAAAATAGTTGTCGAGCTGCCCGGACTGAGGAACAACCTCTCTTTTGACGGCCCCACTTACAACCAGATTATCAGCCGACAAAACGGTGAAAAAGTCATTGATATTGACCGACTTATCAATCACCTCCTTCCAGAAAATACCATTCGGGAAGACCTTGATATTCCAACATTAGGTCTGGCTTTTCGCATAGGGAATTTGAGCCTAAGCCTTGATCACTCCCTGAAATACCACGCTTTTATCAAATTTCCAAAAGCGCTACCCCAACTGATATGGCAGGGAAACGCCCAATTTATCGACCAGACAGTGGATATGAGCAACGAAGTACAGGTCACCGGCTATCACCAACTCGCATTGGGGCTTGCCTACCAATTCGGCAGCCTGACGCTCGGCGCCAAAGCCAAATACCTCGGCGGCATTGCCGACGCTTCATCGGACAAAAACCACCACGCCGCTTCGTTTTATACCAGTCCCGATGTTTATCAAATTTCGCTGAGAGGCGACTATATACTGCACACGGCCAATTCCATTGACTATCAGGGGATCGAAGATTTCGACGCCGACTTTGCCTTCGGCCAGTTGACGCTCGATCGGTTTTTAACCCAAAACAAGGGCATGGCGCTCGACTTTGGAGCGAGGCTCGAACTGGGCAAACTCGACCTGTCCGCCAGCGTGATTGACATCGGAAAAATCGACTGGAACAAAGACGTGAGGAATTATTCAGCCACTCGTAATTACTCTTACAACGGCCTCGATTTTTCACAGGCTCTCACGGGAGGCGACGTCCAATTCGGCAATGCCTTAGACACCCTGAAGGAACTCTTTCAGGTAGATGAAAGCGCAGTGGGTTATTCCAGCCAGATTCCCCGAAAAATATACGTCACGGCTGTCTATCAGCTAAACAAGCTGCTGAGTATCAGCGGGATATTTTTTAATGAAAACTTCAGAGGAGTTTCCACCTCGGCGGGCGGTCTGGGCGCTAACCTCGCCCTCGGAAAGGTTCTGAATGTCGGCGGGATGTACGCTGTAAAAGGAAACAGCTACGACAACATCGGCCTCAACCTGACGCTGAAATTAGGCCCGCTGCAAATGTTCTGCGCGACTGATAACGTCATCGCCTTAGTTGATTCCGGCAATGCAAAAAATTTTAGCGCCCGCATTGGAGGCGCCCTGCTCATCAAATGATAGTTCAAAGGATGAAAAAATGGACAGCTCCGACATGAACTGAATCTGTCGGGGCTGTCTGCTTTACAGGCGCAGAGAGTCGAAACTTTGACCTACTTTTGTGAATGTTTTTTGAAAAAATTCAAAATACGATTTGAAAAACCGGCCATGGCCATCGGAGCCTATTGATGAAAATCTCACTGAATACCATCCAGCAGCCCATTGAGGAAGAGCTAAAGCAATTTGAGGGTCATTTTAGAAATGCCATGCGCAGCCATGTGCCCCTGCTGGATCGAATCATGTACTATATCGTGTCGAGGAAGGGCAAGCAGGTGCGACCCATGTTTGTCTTTCTCAGCGCCAAGCTATGCGGCGAAGTCGGCGAAGCCAGTTATATCGCCGCCTCCTTAGTCGAGCTGCTGCACACCGCCTCCTTAGTCCACGACGACGTTGTGGACGATGCCAATGAGCGACGGGGCTTCTTCTCTATCAATGCTCTTTGGAAAAATAAGATTGCCGTGCTGGTCGGCGACTACCTGCTGGCGCAGGGTCTTTTGCTCGCCCTGAAAAACAAGAAATTCCGGCTGCTCGAAATACTTTCGGAGGCCGTAAAGGCCATGAGCGAAGGAGAATTGCTCCAGTTGGAAAAGGCTAGAAAACTCGATATCAAAGAGGATGTGTATTTTGAGATTATCCGCCAGAAAACGGCTTCGCTGATTGCTGCGGCCTGTAGCGCAGGGGCGGCTTCCACCTCTCAGGACGAAAGCGTCATTGAAAATATGCGGCTCTTTGGTGAAAACATAGGCATCGCTTTCCAAATCAAAGACGACCTCTTCGACTTCGGCTCCGATGATGTAGGCAAGCCGCTGGGGATAGATATTCAGGAAAAAAAGATGACCCTCCCGCTTATTTATGCACTGGATAACGCTTCAAAATCGGAGAAGAATTACATCGTCAACCTGATTAAAAGGTATAATAACCGACCTGAAAAAGTAAAAGAAGTCATCAGCTTCGTCCACCAGAGCGGGGGCTTGGAGTACGCCAAAACCATCATGGAAGAATACAGCGAAAAGGCTTTTAAGATTTTGAACGAGTTCCCCGAATCCCCATCCCGACAGGCTCTACAGGACTTAGTCATTTTCGTGACGACCAGAAAGAAATAATCCTCCCGGCGCAGTTTTTTTCACCTGTTTTTTTCAAATATTTTAGGATAACTTCCTGACGATCAGTGTATTTGTCGCTTTTGGTTCGGCTTTTCCATTGGAAGCTTTCATCACTTCGCCCATGAAAAACCCGAGCAATCCCTTTTTGCCTTTGCGGTATTCGGCGACTTTATCGGGATGGGCGGCCAATACCTCGCTCACTATTTTTTCCAAAAAATCTGTGTCGGCAGTTTGAATGAGTTGGAGAGACCGAGCCAGCTCCAAAAGAGGCGCATCGGGTTTTTCTATCATTTCTGTGAAAAGATGCTGGTAAGCGGCGGAGGCGCTCACTTTGCCGTCTTCGATGAGTTGGATAAATTCGGCCAGGCGCTCAAAAGAGAGGGGGAAATCATCCGGCGCCGTATCCATTTCGGAGAGCCAGGGATTGATCTTGTTGACGATCAGGTTAGCCGCCGCTTTATAGTGAGTCGTTTTTTCTGCGAGCTGGATGAAAAACAAAGCCGTCGACTTCTCCACCGTGAGCAGATTTGCGTCGTATTCCGGCAGTTGATATTCGCTGACAAATTTTTCAAAAAGCGCTCTGGGCAGAGGAGACAATTGCGCCTGTATCTCGTCTATCCACTCCTGTGTCAGGCGTAGCGGGGGAAGGTCCGGGTCGGGAAAATAGCGGTAGTCGTGGGCGCTCTCTTTATCCCTGATGGGCGTTGTGACCCCGGTATAGGGATTGAAGTTCAGGGTCGCCCGGGTGATGAGTTGTCCGCTTTCGAGCAGGTCTATCTGTCGCTTAAATTCGTACTCGATGGCCTGTCGGGCGAACTTCATGGAGTTTACATTTTTAATCTCGCAGCGTTCGCCGAGGCGGGTATCGCCCTTTTTTCTGACGGAAACGTTCACATCGCAACGCATGGAGCCTTCCTGCATATTGCCGTCGGAGATATCGAGATAGCGAGCCAGTTGGCGAATAGCCGTCATGAGGGCGTCCGCTTCTTCTCCCGAGCGGAGATCTGGTTCGGTGACAATTTCGAGCAGGGGCACGCCGGCTCTGTTGAGGTCTATCAGCGAATTTTCAGGGTCGAGATCGTGAATGGATTTCCCTGCGTCTTCCTCCATGTGGATATGGTGAATGCGCAGGGTACGGCGGTAGTTGTCTAAGTGCAATTCCAAATGGCCGCCTAAGCAAATGGGTTGTCTGTCCTGGGTAATTTGATAGCCCTTTGGCAGGTCGGTGTAGAAGTAATTCTTTCGGTCGAAGCTATTGTTCAGATTGACGACGCTGCCTAAGGCCAGGCCTAAGCGCACCGCATATTCGACCTGCTTTTTATTCAGGCGCGGCAGCGTCCCGGGATGCCCCAGAGAGATGGCGCCGACATGGGTGTTCGGCTCTCCGCCAAAACTCGCATCGTCGCCACAAAAAGCCTTGCTTAGTGTGGACAACTGGAGGTGGATTTCCAGCCCGATCACCGGCTCGTATTGATCGTATATACTCATGCCTTAAAAGTTCAATGCTTGAAATGCCTTGTTCCCGTCGTCACCATGCTCATGCTGTGAGCGTTGCAGTAGTCAATGCTGTCCTGATCCTTGATGGAGCCGCCGGGCTGGATGACGGCGGTAATTCCCTCGCGGTCGGCAATTTCTACGCAGTCGGGGAAGGGGAAGAAGGCATCGGAGGCCATCACGGCGCCTTTCAGATCGAATCCAAAGACCTTCGCCTTGGCGATGGCCTGCCGGAGCGCATCCACTCTGGAAGGCTGGCCGCAGCCCATGCCGATGAGTTGCCGGTCTTTTACTAAGGCAATCCCATTTGACTTGAGGTGCTTAACGGCAATGTTTGCAAAGAGCAGGTCGGGGATTTCGCCTTCCTTCGGCGCTGAGCTGGTGACCGTTTTCAACTCGGCCTGAGTTTCCGTTTTCAGGTCGGCGTCCTGTTCCACAACGCCGTTGAGGAGGCTCCGGAAGAACCTCGAGCGGACGGAGAAGTCTTTAATTTTCAGCAAAATCCGATTTTTCTTTTTGCTCAAAAGTTCCAGCGCATTGGCCTCAAAATCGGGAGCGATGAGCACTTCGTAAAACAGCGCGTCAATCTCGGCGGCGGTCGCCAGATCTACAGGGCGATTGCAGACGAAAATCCCGCCAAAGGCGGACACGTTGTCGCAGGCCAATGCAGCCCGCCATGCCCCAACCAGGGTGGAGCGGGAGGCCAGCCCGCAGGTATTGGTGTGCTTTAGAATGGCAAAAGTGGGATCGGCATGTTGGAACTCCCGCATGATTTGCACGGCGGCGTCAATGTCCACGAGGTTGTTATATGAGATGGCTTTGCCCGCCATCTTAGTGAACATTTTTTCCAAATCGCCATAGAACACACCGCTTTGATGCGGGTTTTCGCCATAGCGCAGAACCTCCGCCTGGTGGAAACTTTGCTTAAAAGATAGCTCAGCGCTGCCTTCGCTGAAATAGTTAAAGATGGCCACGTCGTAGTTGGAAGAGACCCTGAAGGCTCGACGGGCAAACCCCCTGCGGTCTTCCTCCTCGCTGAAGCCCTGTTTTTCTTTGAGCAATTGCAGAAACATGCCGTACTCCTCTTTGGAAGGTACAACGATAACGTCTTTGAAATTTTTGGCCGCCGCGCGAATAAGGGAGATACCGCCGATGTCAATTTTTTCAATGATGGTCGCTTCGTCGGCGGTATTGGCGACGGTCTCCTCAAAGGGATAGAGGTCAACGATTACGACGTCAATCTCCGGTATGTTGTATTTCCTGAGTTGAGCCTGATGCTCTTCTTCGCGGCGAGCCAGGATGCCGCCAAACACTTTGGGGTGGAGGGTTTTTACGCGCCCGTCGAGAATGGACGGATAGCCGGTGAGATCTTCGACTGTTTCAACGGGAACTCCCAGTTTTTCGATATAAGTCCGGGTTCCTCCCGTGGAGTAAATTGTTACGCCGAAGCGGTGTAGCTCCCGGATGATTTCTTCAAGACCTTCTTTGTGATAGACGGAAATGAGCGCAGCGTTAATTTTTTTGGAATTCATGTTTGAGATAGAGAAAAGTGAGGTTTAAAAAAGGCCACAAATGTAAGGCGTTTGAGGGCTTTGCCCAACAGCGGGCGGGCGCCGGAGACCATGAGATTTTTCAACAGAGTATTTTGGAAAGGCATTTAACCTGCATATCAATAGCTGCACTTACCGGGCAGACCTTGCGATACGGGGTTTCCCACAGATGATTTTCGCCGAAGGAGAAAATTAATCCGAATTTACTTTGGATTAAGCGCAGATAAAACCAGCAGATTCATGCAAATTTGATCGGTAGATGATTTCCAATGAACCTTCCGAATTGATGTTGAAATTCAAACAAACCTAAGTTGCAAAAAAAAACACCCCGGCCTAAAAAGGAAAAGCCGCCCCGAGTGGAGCAGCCTTCCAAAGCGTGCTTAATAGTTTTTATGTTCCTTGCATTGTCCGGATTAAAAACCCGATTTTACAATTTTAGGTGTTTAATAGAATCCGGGAATTTCGCCGGGATTCTTCCAAACCGTCCTTTGTGCAAATTTACAGGCGGAGCAAAGTCCGGGCTGGTAACAGCGTTAACTAAAACCTTTGATTTGGTAAAGGATGTAAGAACAGGATGGGTCTTTTTCTAATTTTAAATAGCTGATTGTCAGGAAGGAAGGTAAATAACATTACGAATTGGCGCCTGCTTCGGCGACTTCAGACGGGGTCTTCCCAAAGTGCTTTTTGAATGCCTTGCTGAAATAGTTGGGATTTTCAAAACCAACCTGGTAAGTGACTTCCGACACATTTCCGGCGCCCGATTCCAGCAGGCGCATGGCCTTTTCCAGACGGATGGTTCGGAGCAGTTCTGCGGGCGGCATGCCCGTTATTGATTTCACTTTTTTAAACAACTGCACCCGGCTGATTTTCATGGCCTGCGCCAATTGCTCAACGCCGAACCGGGGGTTTTCGAGCTCCTGACGGATGTTGTCGAGCACTAAGACTAAATAGGGGTCAATGTCGGGCTTGCCGGGATGTTCCCCGCCCCAGTCAAACTGCAAAACAGTTTTGAAGCGCTCCCGGAGCATTCGACGATTTTCGAGGAGATTGTCTAAAGACAGTTCCAATTCCCGCACCGAGAAGGGCTTGGTCAGGTAGGCGTCAACGCCGGCTTCCAAAGCTCTCTGTTTAGTTTCGGCGCCCGTTCTTGCCGTCAGCATCAAAACCGGGATATGGCTGGTCAAAGGGTCGGATTTTAAAGTCCGGCAGAGTTCTATGCCGTCCTGTCCGCCCAATAGCATGATGTCCGAAACGACGATATCCGGCAGGTTTTCTTTGGTCAGATGGATGGCTTCATTCACCGAGGCGCAGCGGAGCAAATTGTAAGCGGCGCTGAAATTGGAAGCCAAAAAGCTCTGCAAATCCAGATTGTCTTCGACTATCAGCAGTTGATTTTTTTTGCTCCTTTTGGAAGGCGTTGAATCCGGGAGCGGTGTAGTCGCAAGTTGTTCCAATTGCGGCTCTACGGCTATAAATGGCAAGGAAATGGAAAAACTGGTTCCTACATTCAATTCGGAATGTACCTCAATTTCTCCACCCATCAGGCTGATCAGCTTTTTCACTAAGGCCAGCCCGATTCCTGCACCTTCGGTCAGCTCGCCGGATTGCTCCACCTGCCGGAAGCGTTCAAACACAATTTTCAGATTTTCCCCGGTCATCCCTCTGCCGCTATCGGTAATGGTCAGTTGAACAGTTTCCTTTTCCTGTGCGGCCGGATACCGGAGGCTCATTTCGATAGATCCTCCCCTGTCGGTGAATTTGATGGCGTTCATCAGCAGATTGGAGAGGATGGTATCCAATTTTTCAAAATCCATTTCGCACCAGCGATCGGGCGTTTCTGCGCTAAACTGAATCCTGAGCTGCTTACTGTCGGCGATGGGTCGCACCTGGGTGACGATCTTTTGCACTTCATCCGCCAGGTTGCCCACCTGCGTCGCGACCGTCATGGCCTTGGCTTCCAGTTTATTCCACCTGAGGAGCTCGTTGAAGCGATAGAGCAACTCGCGGGCGTGTTGTAGAGCCATGAGGATATCCGGATGGGGGTTTTCCTCCGCCAGCCTCTCCAAAGGGCTGATGATGAGCGTCAGAGGGGTGCGGAGTTCGTGGGTAATGTTGACGTAGAGCTGCTCCCTGTGCATGGCGATCTCCCTGTCCCGGGACGCCAGTAACTGCATCTCTTTCGCCTTCTGACGGTTGCGATAGGTCACGAATGCTAAGCGAAAAATCAAAGCGAACAGACCCGCCAGTATGGCCAAAACCAAAAGTATCTTCGAGCTAAACAGCGGGTCTTTCGGCGCTTGGGATAAGAGAACTTCTCCTCCCTGCTTTTGAAATTCCCATTTGGGAGAGGGAGTATCATCCGAGTAGTCGCCTGGAACCGGACTTTGACCGGAGCAAACAGAAGCCACCAACAGGAAAACTAAAAAGCGGAAGACGAGCCTCATAAGGGCGTGATTTTCAGACAGATTCATTTGACAACAGCACTGCTAAAAGTAGTCGATATTTTGAAAATGGCAAAAACTCAGGGTAGAATTCCGATACTTTTGAGGTAAAGGTTTAGTTGCCCGGGAGATTTGAAGTGCAGGCAATGCAGACCCAGTTCCTTTGCCGCGATGATGTTGCGCTCATTGTCGTCAATGAAAAGCGCCCGCCGGGGCGCAATGTCGTATCGTTCAAAAAGTATCCTGTAAAACTCCGGAAATGGCTTTCGGGTTTTTTCAACGCCGCTCACCACGATTCCTTCGAACCAATGCAGGAAGTCGTACAATTCCAGCGCAATGGGGAAGGTTTCCGCCGACCAGTTGGTCAGGGCAAAGAGCCTGTGGCGATTTAGGTTTTTTAGTTTTTCCAAAGTCTCCACAGTCCCTTCGACCGGGCCGCCCAGCATCTCCTGCCAGCGCCCGTAGAAAGCCCGGATTTCCTGTTCCCATTCGGGATGCTGCGCGACAAGCAATTCCGTCCCTTCCCGCAGAGGACGCCCCGCATCCTGGGTTTCGTTCCAGTCCGAAGTGCAGATATTTTTGAAAAAATATTCCATCTGCGCCTCGTCTTCGAAGATCTCCCGATAGACGTAAACCGGGTTCCAGTCAACCAGTACGCCCCCTAAATCAAAGATGATGGTATCTATCATTTCATTGTTATCATTCACCGCAAGTCGTCGAGCCGGCCTGCCTTCCGGCCTGCCCATTTTAAGTCCTCAGGCAAAAATGGGGATAATTTTGGCGACAGGTTCCATTCTGGTTCTGTTCAGGAAGATTCAATACCTCCTCTTTCAGAGATTCGGAGAGGCCCAAAAAAAACTTATATCGTCCATTCATTTCGGCGCTCTCCTGGCGTCCCTTCTAACATAGATTGACGATATAAGATTGACGATTTTTTAATAAACTCTTTGGTCTGAAGCGTCAGCTCTTCAATGACTGTCGGATAGTCGCTACTCCCGATTGTTTTGAAAACCTTGTATTTCTCTGAGCTTTTATCTAAAACCTGGATACGGACAACACCGCTCTTGTTTTTTTTGACGTACAAACATGCGTAAAAGTAGAAATTATCGAACTGGTGCGCCTGAAACATAGCTCACAAAGATTGCAATCAAATCATGATCGGCGATTCAAGGAGTGAATTTGTATGTTTTTAAAAATGTGCACAAGCTGGGAGACGCCGGCAGAGGCAGGAGATGCTTCTGCTTCTGCCGATTTGTTTTGTTTTAGTTGCTGTGAGGAACTAACAATTAGGCGCAGACCTCCTCCTTTTTTCACCTTCCCTGATAAATCTACCAACGCAAAAAAAATAAAGACCATCAGACCTTAATACATTGCAGGCAACCTGAATATCAATTTGTTATCCTAAAATTTCCCGCTTTCTAAAAGAAATTTACCTGCATTTTATTGGCGTTTAATTAGCTTTGAGCCCTCGTAAATCATTGCAGATCGGTCATTTCTAAGACCGACCCGGGGTTTCTCTGGCGCCTTTCCTCTGAGTAGCCCTTATATCCCTTTCCGTTTTAAATTAATTTATAACTTTAAATATGCCAAATATGAGAAGAATAGAATTCCTTTTTATTGCCCTGTGCACAGTATGCGGCGCAGCCTTATTCGGACAATCTGCCACCAATATTCAGCAGGCGCTCAGCGTCAATGCGGACGGTGCGGCGCCTGCCGCCAGCGCCATGTTAGACATGCAGTCCACTACACAGGGTATGCTCGTACCCCGCATGACGGGCGCGCAGCGTGTGGCCATCGCATCGCCGGCTACCGGACTGTTGGTTTTTGATACCGACGCCAATGGGTTTTGGTTTTACAGCGGCGCTGCCTGGACGAATCTGAATTCCGGCATTCCCAGTACCCTGGCCGATGCGGATCAGGACACGAAAATACAGGTGGAGAAGTACCCCAACGAAAACGCTATCCACTTTGACCTTGCCGGCACGGAAGCGATGGCTCTGAGTAAAAATACCGGCGGTCAGCCGAGGCTTGAATTCCCGGGCAGTAATGTGGCGGTGGGATTGGGGGCGCTTTTATCCAATACGACGGGTGGAGATAACACTGCTTATGGCTATCATGCGCTGTCTTCCAACACTGAGGGATACCACAACACTGCCACCGGTTATCAGGCGCTTTCTTCCAATACGGAAGGAGGTCAGAACACGGCCACGGGATATGGAGCGCTTTCCTCCAACATTGCGGGAGATTTGAACACTGCCAGTGGCTATTTGGCGCTCCATTTTAATACGGAGGGGAGCCTCAATACCGCTACCGGCGTTCAGGCGCTTTCCTCCAATATTACGGGAAATCAAAATACTGCCAATGGATATTTAGCGCTCATATACAACACCGCGGGGAGCCTCAATACCGCTACGGGCGTTCAGGCGCTATATTCTAATATAGAGGGAGACCAGAATACTGCTACCGGCGTTCAGGCGCTATATTCCAACACTATCGGATGGGGTAATATCGCTAATGGAGCTTATGCGCTATATTCCAACACTACGGGAATTGGAAACGCCGCTGGCGGCGCGCATGCGCTTGAAAATAACGCTGCTGGAAATTATAATACCGCTTTTGGCTTTGGCGCATTCTCCAACTGCAATATGGGAGATTATAATACAGCCTTAGGGTATTATTCAGATATCGATACCTGTAACAGAGAGAATACAGTAGTAATAGGCGGCAATGGCAATATCGCCTTAGGCGGCTCTAACCGCGTGCGCATAGGCAACAGCAGCATGAGCAGCATAGGCGGTCAGGTAGCCTGGAGCAGCCTCTCAGACGAGCGCATCAAGACCAATGTAAAGGACAATGTGGTGGGCTTAGATTTCATCATGAAGCTCCATCCTGTTACGTACAACTATAGCGTGAGCAGGAGCTATGAAATACAGCGACAGACAGATACCACTGACTGGAAAGGCAAATACGATATAGAGGCGATGCAGTTCAGCGGTTTTCTGGCGCAGGAAGTGGAAAAGGCGGCAAAGGAAACGGGCTACGACTTTAGCGGCGTGGATAAGCCGGATAGCGAGGAAGGGTTTTGGGGTCTGCGCTATGCCGAGTTTACCGTGCCATTGGTAAAGGCGGTGCAGGAGCAGCAGGCGGTCATCAGCCAGTTGCAGGCGGAGAATGCCGCATTAAAAGCGCAGATTCAGGCGGAGAAGGCCGCCAATGTGGAGCAATTCAGCAGAATCGCTGCGGCATTGCAGGGCGCAGGGATAGCGGTAGAAAAGTAATGCAGAATAATCCGCCGGGAGCGGGAAGCGCTTCCGGCAGATTATTGCCAATACAGAAGCAGAGCCTCCGCTACGCCCAGTTAGACGGAGCAGCGGCGACTTTCCTCTAAGTAATGCGCGACTTTCCCCTGCCGTTGTGGTTGACGTATTTACCTGGCGCTCAGGGAGCGTAAATGGCTTTTTGTTCGGCGCTCAGTGTCGGAGACAGGGAGATGATCAAACCCGGGTTCAGGTCTCTGTTCGGATAAGCGCCTAAGCGACTGCCTATGCCGGGCGCAAAGGGATCATCTACAGTAGAATGGCAGAATGCGCAGGTAATACCGACTCTTGCCAATTGCAAACCGCCGCCCGAAGAGAGGACATGCTTATAGAAAAAGATTCGGCGGCAGTAGATGCGAACCCGACGAGATCGAATGAAACCGGAACGTCGCCCGCTATAAATATGACTATTGCCGTCGTCAGGACCTCAGCGCCTCTACTTCCTCCACCGTTTTGGGGACGGGTTTGCCGAGGACATGATGACCGCTTTCGGTGATGAGCACGTTGTCCTCTATGCGGATGCCGCCGAAGTTGCGCCAGTCGTCTAATTTATCGTAGTTGATAAAGTCCGTGTGCAGACCTTCGGCTTTCCACTGGTCAATCAGTTCAGGAATGAAATAGAGGCCGGGTTCAACGGTCAGCGCAAAGCCTGGTTCGAGCGCTCTGCCGAGTCGGAGGTAGGCCGTACCGAATAATTTGCTGCGCTTCACCTCCTCGTTGTAGCCGACGTAATCTTCTCCCAATCCTTCCATGTCGTGGACGTCGAGGCCGAGCATGTGTCCCAGGCCGTGCGGAAAAAACAGGGCGTGGGCGCCTTTCTCAACGGCTTCCGCTATATCGCCTTTCATCAGCCCTAAGGATTTCAGACCCTCCGCCATTTGTCGGGCGGCGGCTAAGTGGACTTCCATGTAGGTCAGGCCTGGTTCGAGCGATGCGATAGCGCTCAGCTCGGCGCCCAGGACGATATTGTAAATATCCTTTTGACGCGAAGTAAATTTTTTATCCACCGGACAGGTTCGGGTGAGGTCGCCGGCGTAGTGGGTAGCGGTTTCAGCGCCGTGGTCGCCGAGCAGGAGGCGCCCGCTTTGGAGGATGTTGCCGTGGGAGTGGTTGTGGAGCGTCTGCCCGTTGACGGTGAGGATGATGCCGTAGGCGATATCGCCGCCCATGCCCGTAGCGATGCCCTGGGCGATGCCTGCCAGTTCGGATTCCCGCTTGCCGGCGGCGGCGGCTTTCATCACGGCCACGTGCATGGCGCCGGTGATGTTGACGGCCTTTTCCATCTCGGCGACTTCCTCTGCGGACTTGTGCGAGCGCTGGGCGACGATGGCCTTAATGAGGCTGACCGAGGCCTTCTCCTGCAATTTTCCGATGGGGATGTCCAGCCATTCGTAGAGCTGGATCATGCTGTCGTGGCGATAGGGCGGCGTGAAGTGAACAGCTCTTTTTTGATCCAAAGCTTTTTTGAAAAAATTTTTTAACCGGTTGAAAGGCTGCGTTTTGGATACGCCGACTTTTACCGCCTGCTCCGCAATAGTAGGCATAGGCCCCGTCCAGACGATATCTTCCATGGTCAGTTCGTCGCCGAAGATGATGTCTTTGTTTTCGTCAATGTCAATGACGCCGGCTAGGCCGGGCTGATCGAGGCCAAAGAAATAGAGGAAGTTGCTGTCTTGTCGGAAGTTGTAGGGGTTGGCTTTGTAGTTCATGCCGACCTCGTTGTTTCCGGGAATGAAGATGATTCCACCGCCCACTTCTTTGCGCAGGCGTTCTCTGCGTTGTGTATAAGTTTCTTTTGAAAACATGATTAATGTGATTTGATGTTGTCGTTTGTCATGTGCAGAGGTCGGAAAAAATGCGCATTTTCCAAATCTCCATTTTGACCCAACTTACATTTTAATTAATTTTTCAAAAAGGCTGAAATGCTGGTCCTTTCCTTCAATTTTTACCCAGTAAATCCCTGCCGGAAGGCTCGATACATCCATTTGCTCCACCAGCAATCCTCCGCTTAACTGAACCTTTTTCTGTCGGAGGAGTCTGCCCATTGAATCAAAAAGGCTTATCGTCGCCAGATCCTTGGAGGGCAGGCCGGCTTCAATCGTAAAGCTGCCCTCTGTCGGGTTGGGGAAAATCTTCATCGCGGTCTGCGGCTTTTCAATTTGCCCGACAGCGCTAATCAGGGGAAGATTCCCTTTGGCAAAAGCATAATCTCCAGGCAGCAGGGTGTCAATTCGGATGAAGCCCTTGCCGTCGTTGGCGGTGAAGGGAAGTTTCTTGTAAAAAGGAAACTCGCTCCAGGGGACGCCCGGTTTGGGTCTCCAGGCCAGGATGAGGCTGTCTTCGGCGGCGCCGTAGGCAAGATCGTAGTCTATCTTATTTTCATTGGAACCATCGTAAGACAGCGTCACGTTGGCTGCAAAATCCTGGGGCAGGATGCCGCCGTAGCGCCAGTAATGCGTGCCGGACAACTGCACATCGGGATAGTCGGGGCCGGCGGGGTCGGCGGCGCCGAAGTAATGAATAAAACTGACGAGCGCTGAATCCGAAACGCTTACCGCTCTCGGGTTGACGACATCAATATAGGCCATGCCCATCAGGCCGGGGGCTTTGATCACTTTAGTGTCCTGCATGCGGCCAAGGTTCAGGCGATTGTCCTCGTTGAGGATTTGCCAGACCGGTTCGAAAGGTACCTGCACGACGACCTGGGAATACTCGCCTGAAGCCATGAAGTTAGTCGTATAGGCGTTCCAGTTTTTATCATAAAAAGTAATGCTCAGCGGGACATTGGTGTGGAAGTGCGGCGCATGATGGAGTTTTTGCTGCACGTAAACCGCAACCTCGCAGCCGGATGCCGGGTCGGGGCAGGAGAGCGCGACAGAGTCCAATTCAAACAAGGCAAAACCGGGACTAAAAATCCAGTCGTCAAAAAAGGAAGTCATATCCACTCCCGTGTTACCGGTCAGTTGGTCGCGGAACAATTCGGCATCTACCGACTGGAATTTATAGGTGTCCAAAATGGATTGCATGCCCTGTTGGTACAGAGAATCGCCGAGATAGCCCCGCAGGTTGTGCATGACCGAGGCGCCTTTGTAGTAAGTGTGCGTGCCATAAGTGTTTTCGTAGGGCAGGCCGGAAAGCGGCAGATAGGCGCCGTCGTCCAAATGGGCGTTTTTCAAAACGTCGTAGTGATTGCTTTTGACGATGTCCATGAATGTCTTCTTACCATAGACATACTCAAAAAACAGGTGCGCTGCATATTCTGCATTGCCCTCTTTAATCCACATGTTTTCCGGGCAGCTCAGGGTAGTTGTGTTTCCCCACCAGTGGTGAGCCAGCTCGTGAGCCATGAGCCGGCTCATTCCGAAGGTCGGCCCATTTCCAATGGATGAGACGGGAAAGGCGATAAGAGAGGCGTGTTCCATGGCGCCCTGTCCTGTCATCACGTATCCCACCTGCCCCCAGATGTAAGGTCCAAACCAGGATTCCAGCATGTCCACCGCATCGTCGAGATAGCTAAAGGCATCCTTCATTTTGGTCGTGTCGACGGCTTTGCCCACTAATAGCATGGGGTAGTCTCCGTAGGCGCCGATATGGGTGTCATGAACTTCGGCATAGTTGGAAGCCGCCACGCCGACTAAGTAAGAAGGCAGCGGCAGACCCATGCGGTATTGCCGGTGGATTTTGCCTTCGTCCAATTCCACTTCTCCCAAAAATTCTCCGATGGCGTAGCCCTTTCTTCCCTCGTTGGTGAGGATGCCGATGTCGTAAGTGGCTCTCTCGACGAAGTTGTCAAAGCAGGGGTGCCAACTGCGACCCATGTTGTATGGGTTAGAGGTAAGCCCGATGCCCAAATTGTAGGCGATGCCATTTTCAAATTTGAAGCCTCCCCAATAGTTGTCCGCAGTTGGCTTTCCGCGATAGTGGATGGTAATCTTAGCCGTATCGCCGATAGATAGGTTTTGAGCTAAGTGGACATTCAGCAGGAGATTGTCGTAGTCATAGTCTAAGAGCGTATCCTGCCAGGTGATTGAGTCAATCGTGAGCGCCAGCAGATCGAGGGGAAGGTATCCGAGCTGGTTCTGCTTTGGGGTGAACTGAATCTCGCAGGAAGCGCTGATGATTTGCTGGGTGAAATTGGTCAGGTCGAGTTGAATGGAGTAATTCAAAATGTCGATGCTGTCGCTGCGGGCGTTGCTGCCGCAGGATATTCCCTTTTCCAGTTCGCTCAAAACCTGAAGGGGGATTTTACTTTTGGAATAATGGCAGCCGTAGCGGTACAAATCTCCTTCTCGAGGCTGGGCCGCAAGGGCGAGGCCGACAAAGAAGAGAATAGAAAAACAGAGGAAGCGTAGCGTTGTAGTCATATCCTGGAATTGTTTTAGTGTCGGACTGCCAAATTAAAACTACCGGACAAGAGGAGAAAGTTTTTTCCATTTTTTTAGGAACAACAGTCCTTTCCTCGAAGCCGGCTGCAATTTCCCCGACCTTCGCGAGCGGGCTGTTTTGCCATTTTTTAAAAATGAGAAAAGAGTTTTTTAAACGGAGAGATAAACAATCTTTGGGTTAGTAAATTTTCTTCTAAGTTCTTCTCATTGATTTTTGTCATGCCGGCCTTCTGAATTAGGTCATCATTGAGGGAGAGATACTGCCGTATTTTCGGGAAAAGAAAATAAATCATATTTACCTAAACTAAAAATAGAACGAGATGACGAGTCAAATTCAATTTGTGAACATGAAAACCAATGACCGACTGGAAACTTTAATCCTCGACAGATTAGAGAAATTAGAGAAGAAATTCGAGTGGATTATTAACGCCAAAGTCTATTTGAGGGAAGAGAAATTTCAGGATACCATGCGGGATAAATTGTGTCAGATTGAACTGAGCGTGCCCGGTCCTGACATCTTCACCAGAACCTACGAAGAGAGCTACGAGGCGGCCATCGCAGAGGCTTTCTCAGATATGGAAATGCAATTGCGCAAGCACAAGGGCAAAATGTATCACAGCAATCGCTGACAGGCTTCTCCTGCCCTGGCTCTTTGATTTTTGGCTCCATCGTGGCTGAGAGGAAGCAGGATAGAGCTATCGGAGTAATCATTTGGTGATTTTTTCAATAACTTGGCGGCAAATTGTTCAAATTATGTCGAGACATCCTGCTTCCTTTTTCCTTTTATTTATTGCTGGTATTATCCTTTCCTGCAAGCCAAAACCTTCCGGTGGAGTTATTGAAAACAGTTGGTGGACGCTCAACTCCGTGCACCAAGGGAAAAAGACGCCGCCGATGGACAGCGCTAAATTCAGCCTGCATTTTGAAAAAGGTCAGCTCATGGGAGAAGGCCCCTGCAATAGTTATTTTGCGAAATACACGACTGAGGCGGCACAGCTAAAAGTGGGTGAAATGGGCGCCACCCTTCGGATGTGCGACAACATAGGCCAGGAAAACGACTACCTCGGCATATTGGCCAAAGCAAAAGCCTACACCGTCCACAAAGACCGGCTCGAGATATTTTGTGAAAATGGCCGCCTGATTTTTACCCCCCTGGCTGAATCAGAAATCAAGGCCATAGAATTTAAAAACGGCGTCGGCAGATTAGCCGCCCTCTTTCCCAAGTTGGAAGACGATGCCTTGCCCCACCTTTACCCTATCCTGCGGGTGGACAATCCCGGTGATTACCCCTATAGAGGCTCGCTCATAGATACTTCCTTTTACAAATATTTCGACGCTGAAACCAGCGGTGTATGGTGGGAAACCGGAGGCGATGTGATGGCGGTTGGTCAACTGGACGAGTTGTATATCTGTAGGGTGCCAGGGCGCTATGTTTCCAGCGATATCGCCCTGTACCGCATTGTCAACAACCGCATGACCCGTATGGAAACCGTCGCCTGGGCCTGGTGCGACGAGGGCTGGTGCAATCAGCAGGATGCCTGGTTGAGGGATATAGACCAGGATGGCCGCCTGGATATTATCCAACATTATACGCTCACCGACGATAAGGGAAAAATTCAGGAAGAGAGGCTGACCGTACTCCTTCAGAATGAGAACGGCAGCTTTATTCAGAGCAAAGACATTCGCCCCAACCAGGCGGAATTTAAAATGGCGAAACTCTGACCGCCGATTTTTCCTGACTTGTCCCTATTAAATTTAGTGCGGTCATAACTTATTGATAATCAG